>JACQYA010000176.1 GCA_016208425.1 Betaproteobacteria bacterium | reverse complement strand
TGGCCACCTTGGCCTTGAAGGCGGCTGTGTGGTTACGGCGTGGTCTTCTCATTGCTTCTGCTCCTTGTCTGGCGACTTGCGTCGCTCATTGAAGCAGAGTTATCACTTATCTGGCTGCCCAGTTTGGTGGGGCCACTTCTCCTGCCCAGTAGGCCGCCGACAGGCACATCGGGCACGGCTCGCTGGAGGTGTACAAGATGCAACCGTCGAGCTTGAAGCGCCCCAGCCGGCCTCAATAGTGGCGCACTTCCTCGTTCCGCGCCTCCCCCGTTTCCAGCTTGAACGCCAGCGTGGCAATCGTGCGCCCGTCCTGCGTCGCGACGATCAGGCGCCAATCGCCGAGCGGCGGGTTTTTGACGTAGGAGTAGCCACGGAAGCCGCCTTCACGCCCGCCGCTAACGGTAAAGCGGATCGCGGCGGCCGTTGCCCACTCGCCCGATTTATTGCGGCGCAGCCACTGGTGCTGTAGCGGCGCGCTCACGCCACGCGGCGCGAATACAGCCGAGACGCCATAAAGAAGGCCGTTTTCCGGGACATGGAGCGTTGCCGCCTGGTCGCGCCAGAATTGCCATTTCTCGCTGCCTTCGACGTGCAGATGGAACGCCCCATCCGTTTGCTGGAATTGCTGGCCGACGCCGACGGCGCGTTTGACCAGCGGCACCGGCGCGATCATGTCGAAATGCCCGGCGAGCAGCAAGGTGGCGGCCAGTCCCCAGGCCGGTGCAATGCGTCCCGGACGGCCGGGCGCCAGACGAAACAGGGCATGCGCCAAGGCCAGGCCGACGCCGGTCGAAACGTAGAACCAGAGCGGATCGAGACTGCCTGCCGCGTGGGGCAGGGCAAAGTTCATCAGCAGGATGGCGCACAGCGCGAACAGGCTCCAGTTGAGCGTAAAGCGCCGGGCGTAGCCGGTGCGCCAGAATTCGTTGGCGACCAGCAGCGCTCCCAGGCCTCCGGCAGCCAGCCAGGCGGGGAGGTGTCCGGCGCTTTTCACGTAGAGAATGAACAGCGCGGAGAACATGCCGCCGAAAACAAACTGGAGCAGCAGGTAGGGCGCGTGCCGGCGCACGAGCTGCCAGCGGTTTTGGGTGCTTCGGGCACGTTCGGCGCATTCAGCAATTTCTCCGTCCGGCGGCAAGCTGGCGTACCGATGCCGGTACGCCAGCCAGAAAATCAGCAGCGCCGCGCCCAGCAGAAGCGCGCCCAGACGCCAGAAATCGAGCGGTTTCACTCTTTGCCCTAGGGTCAGGGCATCCCAGAGAAAGCCGCCGATGAAGGCAACAACCGGGGTCAGGCGCCATAGCGGGAAGGGCTGAAGCGCAATCATGGTGAAGCTTAACGGTCGTCGCCGCGCAGCAGCAAACCATCCTTCGCAATCACCTGCTGGTGGCTGTATTCTGCCGCCGGCAACCGTGCGATCGCGCCCTTTTCTTGCAGGTAGTCGATGAAGGTCTGCGTGTAGAGCCGGTAGGTGTCGGTGCTGCGCCCGTTTCTGTGGATGGCGGCCAGGCGGCCGTATCCGTCGCCGCCGCCGGCCAGATAATCGCTGGTGACGACAAGATAGTCGCGCCGCGTGTCGAGCGCGCGCCATTCGCCGCTGGCGCGGTCGAGGACTTCGAGGTTCGAGAAACGCCGGCCGCGCGCCTGCGACATGTCCAGATGCCAGCGCAAGCCGGCGGCGTAGGGGTGCGAACCGTTCGACCCCTTGCGGTCGAGGTGGTTGGCTGCGGCTTCTTCGAGCACCTCGATCACTTGCTGCCCGGTGAGCGGGATCTCGATCAGCGTGTTCGAGAACGGCAGCACCGTGTGCGCCGCGTCTATCGTCACCGCGCCCTGCGGCAGTCCGCTGCGGATGCCCCCACCGTTTTGCAGCGCGATGTCGGCCAGCCGGCTCGCCTGGCGGTAGGCTTCGGCAACGGTTTGCGCGATGTCGCTGCCGCGCGCCAGCGTGTTCGCCGCCGCGCAGCCGTCGATGCCGGCGCTACGGTTGCCGGCTTCGCCGGGAACGCGCACCAGACACAGCGCTTCCTGCGCGATACCGATCTTTTGCTGCTTCATTTCGACCAAACGATGCGAATAACGGGTCAGCTCGGCCTGCGCCGCCGGGTCGGGCCGCGTCACGCGCACTGCGGGTTCGCCCGCCAAGCGGCCGATGAGCTTTTGTCGCGCGCGGTCGTCGAGCGCGACGAAATTGCCCGAGCCGTCTTGCTGCGCAAAGTCGTCGCCGAGCACCAGACTCAGGTTTCCGCCGCAGGCTTCGACCGATCCTCGCTCGTCAAAGCGGATGTGCATCAGCCCGAACGCCTTGCCGTACTCCCATGCCTGTCCGATGCAGACCGGGTCGCCGTCGCGGTTGCGCGCGACGCCGGGGTAAGGCCCGGCGGCCTTCGGCCCGGTTGCTCCGAACGCCGAAAAGTCGCCGAGCAGCGTATGCGAGTCGCCGCCGACGATGGCGTCGACGTCGCTCAATTGTTCCGCCATCGCCTTGTCGGCTTCGTAGCCCTGGTGCGTGACGAGGACGATGTGGCGGATACCGCGCGCCTTCAGTTCGTCGATGGCGCGTTGCGCGCTGGCCGTTTCGTCGGCGAAACGGGTGGTGGGCAGCGGGCGGGAAGAGTTCACGGTCTTGCCGCTCGTGACGATGCCGACCAAAGCGACCGTCACCTCGCCGAAGGTCTTCAGCAGATATGGCCGGAGAGTGTCGTCGCGCGAACGGGGCGCGAGCGGCGTGCCGATGGCCGGTTCGATGTTGGCGCCGAGGATCGTCGTCGCGCACGGGCCGGCGCGCAGATGGTCGAGAAACTTGCGCAGGCCGGCGTCGCCTTCGTCGAATTCGTGGTTGCCGGGTTGGAAGGCGTCGAAGCATACCGTGTTCATCAACGCTGCATCGGCTTCTCCCTTGTAGACCGTATGGTAGAGCGTTCCCGTCATCGCGTCGCCGGCGTGGATCTTGAGCAGGTTGGGCAGGCTGCCGCTGTCCTTGAACAGCGCGGCGATGCGCGGGAAGCCGCCGATCTCGGCGCGCGTCGCGATACCGTCGATCTCCAGCTCGAATCCGGGCGTCGGTTCGAGGTGCGAGTGGTGGTCGTTGATGTGCGCGATATGGATGTCCAGCGCCGGAAAGCTCGCGGGGCGGGACGGCGGACGGCTCTGGCAGGCGCTCAGGGCGACCAGTGCGATGAAGGCGATTGCGGTTGGGCGGACGGGCATCGTCGGGCTTATCTTCAAGGTGGGAGACGGAATGACGGAATTTGGCGGAATCGCGGAATTTGCCTCCCGACGTGTCTTGATGCTCTGTGTGGCATAATCGGTAGCCTATCACGTTCGTTGCATCGAGCTTTCCCAAACGAGAAAACGGGCTGCCAAACCATTATTCAGGAGACAGTGATCGATATGCTTTCAGGTTTTGTCGACGAGATCAAGCGGTTGGCCGAGTCGTTCCGCGAGGGGGTCAAGACCCGTGAGTTCTGGATCTACGTCGCCGTGATCAGCGCTCTGGTGACGCTCGGGCTGGCCGGCATCTATCTGGCGTCCGGCTTCGACCCGCTCACCCGTTCCCAGCTCAAGATGGCCATTTCGTGCCAGACCGGGGAACGCCAGATCGGCACCATCATCGTCGGCGTCTTCGTTTTTTTTCTGGCCTGCGTGTTCACGCTGGGCGAGGTCGTCCATTGGGTCGAAGAGTACCGGCTGTCGCGGTGTTCCAGGCGACGCCGGAACGAGCTCAACCACTGGCGGCCGATTCTGCACGTCGTCGGAACGGTTGCCTTGGGCGCCGGCGGTTATTTCCTGATGTCGTCGTGGTGCCGCTGAAGCCGGCTTCCCGGTCTGCGCTCGGGGTCGGGCGGTATAATCTTGCCTCCGCAACCTCTGGAAAGACAAGAAATGGGCCTGAATCGCGTCCCGTCCGGCAAGTCCCTCCCCAATGATTTCAACGTCGTCATCGAAATTCCGATGCACGCCGACCCGGTCAAATACGAAGTCGACAAAGAAAGCGGCGCGGTGTTCGTCGACCGCTTCATGTCCACGGCGATGCACTACCCCTGCAACTACGGCTATATCCCGCACACCATCGCCGGCGACGGCGATCCGGTCGATGTGCTGGTGGTGACCCAGTTTGCGCTGCCGCCGGGGGTCGTCGTGCGTTGCCGGCCGATCGGCATGCTGGCGATGGAAGACGAAGCCGGCCAGGACGCCAAGGTGCTCGCCGTTCCGGTCGACAAGCTGACCTCGATGTACCGGAGCATCGAATCGCCGCGCGATTTCCCGCAGGTCATGCTCGACCAGATCTCGCACTTTTTCGCGCACTACAAGGATCTGGAGCCGGGCAAATTCGTCAAGATCAATGGCTGGTTCGGCAACGAAGAGGCGAAAAAGGAGATCATGGAAGGCGTCGACCGCTACGCCGCCGCCAAGGAAAAGCCCAACTACTGACCCCGTCGATCGTGGTGCCCATGTCTCTCAAGATCGCTGTTGCCCAGTTGAACGCCACGGTCGGCGACCTCGCCGGCAACGCGGCGCGCATCGCCGATTTTGCCGGGCGCGCCAGGGAGCAGGGCGCCGATCTGCTGCTGACGCCCGAACTGGCGCTCTGCGGCTACCCGCCGGAAGACCTGTTGCTGCGCCCGGATTTCTATGCCGCTTGCGACCGCGAGCTCGATCTGCTGGCGGGCAAGCTGAACGGCATCGCCGTTCTCGTCGGCCATCCCGAGGAAAGATCGGGGCTGCGCTACAACGCGGCGACCCTGATCGACGGCGGCCGGCGCGTCGCCACCTACTACAAGCAGCGTCTGCCCAATTACGAGGTGTTTGACGAGGAGCGTTATTTTGCTTCCGGCGACACGCCCTGCGTGCTGACAATCAAGGGCGTGCGCTGCGGCGTGACGATCTGCGAGGATGTTTGGGAAGCCGGCGCGGCCGATCTGGCGCGCGCCGCCGGCGCCGGGTTGCTGCTCGTGCTCAACGCCTCGCCGTATCACATCGGCAAGCAGCGGCGGCGCACCGAAGTCTTGCGCCAACGGATCGCCAGCACCGGCCTGCCGGCGGTCTACGCGAATCTGGTCGGCGGGCAGGACGAGCTGGTTTTCGACGGCGCGTCGTTCGCGCTGTCGGCCGACGGCGCCTTGCGCTGCCAGTTGCCGGAGTTCGAGGAAGCGCTGGCGGTAGTCGCGTTCGCCGACGGCGATTTGCGGGCGGGAAGCATCGCCCCGGCGCGGAGCATGGAGGCCGAGGTCTATCGCGCGCTGGTGCTCGGCGTGCGCGACTACCTCGGCAAGAACGGTTTCCCCGGCGCGATCATCGGGCTATCGGGCGGCATCGACTCGGCGCTGACGCTATGCATCGCCGTCGACGCGCTCGGCGCCGACAAAGTGCGCGCGGTGATGATGCCCTCCCCCTACACCGCCGACATCAGCCTGGAGGATTCGCGCCAGATGGCGCGCACGCTCGGCGTGCGCTACGACGAGATACCGATAGTGGCGGCGATGGATACCTTCGCCGCGCTGCTCGCCGACGAGTTTGCCGGGCTGCCCGCCGATACTACCGAGGAAAACCTGCAAGCGCGTATCCGTGGCATGATCCTGATGGCGCTTTCCAACAAAAGCGGTGCGCTGGTGTTGACCACCGGCAACAAATCCGAAATGGCGGTCGGCTATTGCACCTTGTACGGCGACATGGCCGGCGGCTTCGCGGTCATCAAGGATATTGCGAAAACGCTGGTATACCGTCTGTCGCGCTGGCGGAATGCACAGCAACCCGCCGCCTCGCCGCCGATTCCCGAACGCATCATCACGCGCCCGCCATCGGCGGAGCTGAAACCTGGCCAAACCGACCAGGATAGCCTGCCGCCCTACGAAATCCTCGATGCCATCATCGAAGCCTACATGGAAAAAGACCTGAGCCCGCGCGACATCGTCGCCCGGGGCTACGCCGAAGCCGACGTGCGGCGGGTCGTCGGCCTGCTCAAGATCAGCGAATACAAACGGCGCCAGTCGCCGGTCGGTATCCGCGTCACGCAGCGCGGCTTCGGCAAGGACTGGCGCTACCCGATCACCAACCGCTACCGCGACCCTTATTGACGGTTTCTGAAGCCAAATTTTTGCTACTCCCGCTACTTCTGTTACGATTTGCCCAATTTTTCGGAGACGACGCAATGAAAAAAATCGAAGCCATCATCAAGCCTTTCAAACTCGACGAAGTGCGCGAAGCGTTGTCGGATGTCGGGGTAAGCGGTCTGACCGTGACCGAAGTCAAAGGTTTCGGCCGCCAGAAAGGGCACACCGAGCTGTATCGCGGCGCCGAATACGTGGTCGATTTTCTGCCCAAGATCAAGATCGAGATCGTCGTCGCCAACCAGGACGTCGACGGAGCCATCGAGGCCATCGTCAAGGCCGCGCGCACCGGCAAGATCGGCGACGGCAAGATTTTCGTCACCTCGGTCGAACAGGTCGTGCGCATCCGTACCGGCGAAACGGACGAAGCGGCGATCTGATCGCCGCTGTTGTGTAGCCCCGCCATCACCGTCCCCGGCTCGCCCGGAGCAAGACCCACAACGCCCCGTCGCCGCCGTCGCGCGGCGGTGCGTGGCAAAACGCCAGCACCTCCTTGCGCCGCGCCAGCCAGCTTTTCACCAGTTGGCGCAGGACGCCCTCTCGCCCCGGCGAGCCGTGGCCGCGGCCGTGCACGATGCGCAGGCAGCGCTTCCCCGCGTCGAGCGATCCGGCGAGCAACAGGCCGACCGCCGCGTGCGCTTCGTGGCGGTTCATGCCGTGTAGATCGATATGCCCCTGCATCACCCAGCGCCCGCCGCGCAGATCGCGCAGCACGCTGCGCGGCAGGCCGGGGCGCAGGAACGACGCCGCGTCTTCCACATCCAGCCAGTCGTCGAAATGTAGCAGCCCGCTCAGCGACTCGACCATCGCAGCGGCCTCGTCCAGTTCGCGCTGGCGCGGCCGGGGTTTGGGTTTCGGCCGTTCGAGGACGACGCGCGGCTTGACGCGCAACGGCTCGGCGCCGGCGACGGCGGCGTGGAAGGCCGCCAGGTCGTCCGGGTCGGGCGGATACCCCCGAGGCATCGTGGAATCCGGAGGCGTTTGCCGAACCTGGCTACCTGGTATCTAGCCCCAAACTGTCCAGATAACGCTCCGCGTCCAGCGCCGCCATGCAGCCGGTGCCTGCCGAAGTACAGGCCTGGCGGTAGATGTGATCCTGCACGTCGCCGGCGGCGAAAACGCCGGGGATCGACGTCGCGGTGGCATTGCCCAGGCGGCCGCATTGCGTGACGAGGTAGCCGCCGTCCATTTCCAGCTGGCCGACGAAAAGCTCGGTGTTCGGCTTGTGGCCGATGGCGATGAAGACGCCCATCAGCGGGATGTCTTCGGCGGCGCCCGTGACAACATTTTTAATGCGCATGCCGGTCACCCCGCTCTTGTCGCCGAGCACTTCGTCCAGCGTCGAGTTCCACTTGATCGTGACCTTGCCGGTCTGCTCCTTCTCGAACAGTTTGTCCTGCAGGATCTTTTCGCTGCGGAATTTGTCGCGACGGTGTACGACGGTGACGTGGCTGGCGATGTTGGCGAGGTAGAGCGCCTCTTCGACCGCCGTGTTGCCGCCGCCGATCACGGCGACGGCCTGGTTACGGTAGAAAAAGCCGTCGCAGGTGGCGCAAGCGGAGACGCCGCGGCCGGAAAAGGTTTCTTCCGACGGCAGGCCGAGATACTGCGCCGACGCGCCAGTGGCGACGATCAGCGCGTCGCAGGTATAGGTGCCAGTGTCGCCGATCAGCGTGAAAGGCTTTTCGGTAAGCTTGGCGGTGTGGATGTGGTCGAAAATGATGTCGGTCTCGAAGCGGCGCGCGTGTTCCTCGAAGCGCTGCATCAGATCCGGGCCTTGCACGCCGTTGGGGTCGGCCGGCCAGTTGTCGACTTCGGTAGTGGTCATCAGTTGGCCGCCCTGAGCCATGCCGGTAATGAGCACTGGCTTGAGGTTGGCGCGCGCGGCGTAAACGGCGGCGGTGTAGCCGGCCGGGCCGGAACCGAGGATCAACAGGCGGCAGTGGCGGGGCGCTTGGGTCATTTTCGTTTGCTCTGTCGGTTGGATAAGGGAAAATTATAACCGGGCGAGGAGAAATTGTTGCGGTGCGGCCGTCACGCGACGGCATTTATGCGATTGACCTGCCGCGCGGTCACCCGCGTTCGGAAGAGCTGGAAATTGTCTTATAATCGATCCGCAACCCTTTGAAAAAACGAACTTCATGACCCGGTCGAAGAAATCCGCAGAGAGCGTTGAGCAGGCCGCCCGCCCGCTTCCCGACAAAATAGCCGGGGTGCTGCAAGAGTCGCGCTGGCTGGCGCTGGTGGTGCTTGCCGTTTTTCTCGGCCTGGCGCTATGGGGTTATCACCGGGCCGATCCGGGCTGGTCGCACGCCTTGCCGACCAGCAGCCTGCACAACCCCGTCGGGCGTGCCGGGGCGTGGCTGGCCGATCTGTTGCTCTATATTTTCGGGCTTTCCGCGTGGTGGTGGGTCGTTCTGCTCGTCGCCCAGGTCTGGTGGGGCTACCGCAGCATGGAGGCGTTGCGCGCCGGCGACCGTCACCCGCTGTTCGTCGGTCTGACCGGCTTTGCGGTGCTGCTGGTGGCGAGCAGCGGGCTGGAAGCGCTGCGCTTTTATACCCTGAAGGCGACCTTGCCTTTGGCGCCGGGCGGCATGCTGGGCACCGAGGTCGGCGCGCTGGCGGTGAGCTATCTCGGTTACACCGGCGCGACGCTGGCACTGTTGGCAGTATTTGTGCTGGGCTGGAGCGTTTTTTCGGGGATGTCGTGGATTGCCGCAGCGGAAGGCGTCGGCGGCGTGATCGAAGCGGCTTTTCTCGGCATGGCCGGGTTTTTCGAGCGCTGGCAGGACAGGCGCATCGGACGGGGCGTGGCGCGCGAGCGCGAAGCGGTGGTCGAGGTCGAAAGAAAGCGCACGGAATTGCTGGAGCCGGTGTTTATCGAACCGGCTGCGCCGCCTTCGCCGCTGCCGCCAAAAGTCGAAAAGCGCATCGAACGCGAGCGCCAGGCGCCGCTGATCCCGGAAGCGGTGGTCGGCGGCCTGCTGCCGCCGTTGCATCTGCTGGAGCCGGCGCCGCTGCAAACCGACCGGGTGAACCCGGAAACGGTCGAATACACTTCGCGGCTGATCGAGCGCAAACTGGCCGATTTTGGCGTCGTCGTCAAAGTGATCGCGGCTTACCCCGGCCCGGTGATCACGCGCTACGAGATCGAGCCGGCGGTCGGCGTCAAGGGTTCGCAGATCGTCAATCTGGCCAAGGATCTGGCGCGCGCTCTGTCGCTGGCGTCGGTGCGTGTCGTCGAAACGGTTCCCGGAAAATCGTGCATGGCGCTGGAGTTGCCGAACCCGAAGCGGCAGATGGTGCGCCTTTCCGAGATCATTTCGAGCAAGGTCTACCATGACATGGCGTCGCCGCTGGCGATGACCTTGGGCAAAGACATCGGCGGCCTGCCGGTGGTCGTCGATCTCGCCAAAATGCCGCACCTGCTGGTCGCCGGAACGACCGGTTCGGGCAAGTCGGTAGGCATCAACGCGATGATCCTCTCGCTGCTCTACAAATCCGAGCCGGATCAGGTGCGCCTGATTCTAGTCGACCCGAAGATGCTCGAACTGTCGATCTACGAAGGCATCCCGCACCTGCTGGCGCCGGTCGTCGTCGATATGCGGCAGGCGTCGAACGCGCTCAACTGGTGCGTCGCCGAGATGGAAAAAAGGTACAAACTGATGTCGGCGATGGGCGTGCGCAACCTCGCCGGGCTGAACCATCGCATCAAGGACGGCGAAAAATCCGGCCAACGCCTGGGCAACCCCTTTTCGCTGACGCCGGAAGCGCCCGAGCCGCTGCTTTGCCTGCCGCACATCGTCGTCGTCATCGACGAGTTGGCCGACCTGATGATGGTCGCCGGCAAGAAGGTCGAACAGTTGATCGCCCGTCTGGCGCAGAAGGCGCGCGCCTCGGGCATCCATCTGATCCTGGCGACGCAGCGCCCGTCGGTCGACGTGATTACCGGGCTCATCAAGGCCAACATTCCGACCCGCATGTCGTTCCAGGTGTCGTCGAAGATCGACTCGCGCACCATCCTCGACCAGATGGGTGCCGAGGCGCTGCTCGGCCAGGGCGACATGCTCTACCTGGCGCCGGGCACCGGCTATCCGACGCGCGTGCACGGTGCATTTGTCGCCGACGACGAGGTGCATCGGGTGGTCGATTACCTGAAGAAAGCGGGAGCGCCGGATTATGTCGAAGGCGTGCTCACCGGCGCCGGGCTGGACGATGAAGACGGTGGAAATGGTGGAAATGGCGGCGGCGCAGGTGAAGACGACGCGGAGGCCGACCTGCTTTACGACAAGGCGGTGGAAATCGTGCTGAAGAATCGTCGCGCCTCGATTTCGCTGGTACAACGCCATCTGCGCATTGGCTACAACCGCTCGGCGCGCTTGATCGAAGCGATGGAAAAAACCGGCCTGGTGTCGGCGATGGATGCGCGCGGCGGACGCGAAGTCCTGGCGCGCGGGGAGGACGAATGAGCTTGATCCCGATATTGATGCTGGTCTGTCTGCTGGCGACACAAACCGCCACGGCCGGAGCCATCGACAAACTGCACCGCTTCCTGGAAAGCACGAAGACCGTGCGCGCCGATTTCGCGCAAATTGTCGTCGCGAAAAACGGGCGCAAACCGCAGCAGTCGAGCGGCACGATATCGTTCGCGCGCCCCGGCAAGTTCCGCTGGCAGGTCGACAAGCCGTACAGCCAGCTTCTCGTCGGCGACGGCGACAAGGTGTGGATCTACGACCCCGACCTGCGTCAGGTGACGGTCAAGAAAGTCGGCGCGGCGCTCGGCGGCTCGCCGGCCGCCTTGCTCGCCGGCGACGGCACGCTGGAGAAGAATTTCGTGCTGAACGAGGCTGGTGAGCGCGAAGGCATCGAGTGGCTGGAGGCGATCCCCAAGTCGCCGGACAGCGGTTTCGAGAAGATCCGCCTCGGCTTTGCCGGCGCCGATCTCAAGGCGATGGAGCTGTTCGACAATTTCGGGCAGACGACGACGTTGCTCTTCGCGCGGCTGGAGCGCAATCCGCAACTTTCCCCCGCGACCTTCCGTTTTACGCCGCCAGCCGGTGTGGACATCCTCGGTGACTGACCTTTTTGCTCAAAAATTCGAGGTTCCCCTCGCCGAGGCGCTGCGCCCGGCGACGCTCGACGAGGTGGTCGGCCAGCAACATCTGCTCGGCCCCGGCAAACCGCTGCGCCTGGCGTTCGACGCGCGCAAGCTGCATTCGCTGATCCTCTGGGGGCCGCCCGGCGTCGGCAAGACGACGCTGGCGCGGCTGATGGCCGACGCCTTCGACGCCGAGTTCATGGCGCTCTCGGCCGTTTTTTCCGGCGTCAAGGACATCCGCGAAGCGGTGGCGCGCGCCGAAGCGACGCGGGCGCAGAGCGGGCGCCGCACGATCCTCTTCGTCGATGAAGTGCACCGCTTCAACAAGGCGCAGCAGGACGCTTTCCTGCCCTACGTCGAAGGCGGGTTGCTGACCTTTGTCGGCGCGACTACCGAGAATCCCTCGTTCGAGGTCAATTCGGCGCTCCTCTCGCGCGCTGCGGTTTATGTGCTCAACCCGCTGTCGCCCGAAGAAATGGGCGAACTGTTCGAGCGCGGCTGCCGGCAAGCGTTGCAAGGGTTGAGCTTCGACGACGACGCGCGGGCGCGCTTGATCGGGCTGGCCGACGGCGATGCGCGGCGTTTGATCAACCTGCTCGAACAGACGCGCACCGCCGCAGCAACGGCCGGCGTAAGCGCCATCGACGGCGCCTTCGTCGATAACACGCTGGCGCAGAACCTGCGCCGTTTCGACAAGGGCGGCGAGGCTTTCTACGACCAGATTTCGGCGCTGCACAAATCGGTGCGCGGCTCGAATCCCGACGCCGCGCTTTACTGGTTTTGCCGCATGCTCGACGGCGGCGCCGACCCGCGCTATCTGGCGCGGCGTATCGTGCGCATGGCGTGGGAAGACATCGGCCTGGCCGATCCGCGCGCCGCGCAGATCGCGCGCGACGCCGCCGAAACCTACGAGCGCCTGGGTTCGCCCGAAGGCGAGCTGGCGTTGGCCGAGGCGGTGCTCTATCTGGCGATGGCCGCCAAGTCGAACGCTGCCTACGTCGCGTATAATGCGGCGCGAAGTTTTATTGCCAAGGATAGCTCGCGACCGGTGCCGATACAGTTGCGCAACGCGCCGACCAAGCTGATGAAGGATCTCGGCTACGGCAAGGATTACCGCTACGCGCACGACGAAGCCGAGGGCTACGCGGCAGGCGAAAGCTACTTCCCGGAGGGCATGCCGGCGGTCGAGTGGTATCGGCCGACCGAACGCGGCCTGGAAATCAGGATCGGCGAAAAACTGGCGCATCTGCGCGATCTCGACCGACGTGCGAAAAAACCGAAGGAATAATCACCATGCTCGACATCCAACTGCTGCGCAATGACATAGACGCTGTTGCCGCTCGCCTCACCGCTCGCGGCTTCGCGCTCGACACCGCCACCTTCCAGACTCTGGACGGCGAGCGCAAGACGCTGCAAACGCGCACCCAGGAATTGCAGGCCAGCCGCAACAGCCTGTCGAAACGGATCGGCATGCTCAAAGGCAAGGGCGAGGACGCTTCGGGAGTGATGGCGCAGGTCGCCGCGCTGAAAGACGAACTGGAGGCCAACGAAGCCCGTCTGGGCGATCTGCTCAAGCAGCTCGACGCTTTCGTGGCGACGATTCCCAACCTGCCGCAGGAAGGCGTTCCGGCCGGCAAGTCGGAAGCCGACAACGTCGAGGTCAAGCGCTGGGGCGCGCCGCGCGCTTACGATTTTACGGTCAAGGATCATGTCGATCTCGGCGAGGCGCTCGGGCAGCTCGATTTTGCCACCGCCGCCAAGATTGCCGGCGCGCGCTTTTCGCTGATGAAAGGGCCGCTCGCACGCCTGCACCGCGCGCTCGCCCAGTTCATGCTCGATACGCATACCGAAGCGCACGGCTATACGGAAGTCTACGCACCCTATCTAGTCAATGCCGCCAGCCTGTTCGGCACCGGCCAGTTGCCGAAATTCGAGGAAGACCTGTTCAAGCTGCTGCGCGACAAAGGCGGCGCCGAGGGCGGCGCGGCCGAGCCGCTGTACCTGATCCCGACCGCCGAAGTGCCGGTGACCAACATCGTGCGCGACGAGATTCTCGCCGGCGACGCGCTGCCGCTCAAATTCGTTTGCCACACGCCTTGTTTTCGCTCGGAGGCCGGCTCCTACGGTCGCGACACGCGCGGCATGATCCGCCAGCACCAGTTCGACAAAGTCGAACTGGTGCAGATCGTCGCGCCGGAAAAGTCTGCGGAGGCGCACGAGGAATTGACGCGGCACGCCGAGATCATCCTGGAAAAGCTGGAGCTGCCTTATCGTCGCGTCGCCCTGTGTACCGGCGACATGGGGTTTTCCGCAGCAAAGACCTACGATCTGGAAGTCTGGCTGTCGGCGCAGAATACCTATCGGGAAATATCCTCGTGCTCGAACTTCGAGGCCTTCCAGGCGCGGCGCATGCAGGCGCGCTATCGCAACGAGAAAAACAAGACCGAGCTGGTGCACACTCTCAACGGCTCCGGCCTCGCCGTCGGGCGCACGCTGGTGGCGGTCATGGAAAATTTCCAGAACGCCGACGGCAGCATCGCCGTGCCGGCCGCACTGCGCCCCTATCTGGGTGGGCTTGAGAAGGTTTCAGCGGCGTAGCGCGGGCTGTTGCCGGGGCTTCCCGGCGGAACCGCCGTACTTCGCCTTCAGCCCCGCCATCCCGACAACGCCTTCCATGCCGGTCATGCCGGCCATCTCTTCCAGCGGGTGGTGCGCCGATTCGTAGCGGTTGAGAATGTCCGAGAAGATGCGGATGTTCTCGACCAGCATCACCGCCTCGCCGCCGCGCGCCGCGCCCGATTTGAGGCGCTCGTAATACTCGGGGCGGGCGAGCAGCGGTAGCACTTTCTTCATTTCGTACCACAGGTTCGGGTTGGCCTTGACGCTTTTCGCGATGCTGCGCGCGGCTTGCAGGTGCCCCATGCCGAGGTTGTAGGCGGCGAGCGCCAGCCACAGCCGGTCGGGTTCCCTGATTTCTGCCGGCAGCGCGTCGCGCAGGTCGCTGAGATACTGCGCGCCGGCACGGATGCTCAATTTTGGGTCGAGCCGGTTGCTGACGCCCAGGTGGTCGGCGGTATCTCCGGTCAGCATCATCATGCCGCGCACGCCGGTCGGGCTGGTGGCCAAGGGATCCCACTGCGATTCTTGGTAGGCGAGCGCGGCCAGCAGGCGCCAGTCGACCCCGGTGCTCGCCTGCGCCGCCTGAAAAAGCGGCCGATACTGCGGCAGCACTTTGCGTATCCGTTCGACGAAGGTCACGATGTCGGTCTGGTTCAAACGCTCGACGTGACCGAAATAGCGGTCTCGCAAGCGCGCCATCGTTCCGTCCTTGGCCGCGCGCGTGAGGAAAGCGTCGGCTTTGTCGGGCAAATCGGGGTCGCCGTGCACGGCGAGCAGCCAGGCAACAGGGCGCGACGGCCCGATCTTTAACGATCCCTGCAATTCCGGGTAATAGTTGCCGCCGATGTCGAATACCGACCGATCGACGACCGCCGCTTCCAGGCGCTGGCTGGCGACGCCCTCCAGCAAATCCAGCTCGCCGCGTTCCGTTTCTCCGACAACCGCCAGAGTCGGAACCTTGCTTTTCAGTTCGAGCAAGGCCGCAGCTTGGCGCGATTCGGCGACGACATGGAGGGATTTTCCGGCCAATTGCGCGATGTCGTTGAGGGGCAACGACGCTTCATGGGTAACGACCACGTTCGCGCTTTGGAAGTAGGGCTTGGCGCTACGCAGCCCGGGATCGTCTACCGGCGTGAGCCAGGCGGCGGCCAAATGCGCTTCCCGTTTTTTCAGGCGCAGATAGATCTCGGCGTCGCTGGCGGCGACGATAAAGCGCGCCTTTACCCCAAGTTCCTCGGCGAAGAGCGCCGCCAAGTCGTGCTCGAAACCCACCGCGCCCAAGGTCTCGTCGAGCGAATACGTCGTCGGCCCCCCGCGTGTCAGGACGACCAGCTCGCCCGCCTCGCGCACGGGCGGAACGCTGCCGTATCCACAGGCAGCGAGCAGCGCAACGAAAAAATACGGTAGAAGCCAGCGCATGGATTTGTCTGATCGTCGAATTGTGCTAAAGTTCTGCCCCTGACGGAGAGGTGGCAGAGTGGTCGAATGTACCTGACTCGAAATCAGGCGTACTGCAAGGTACCGTGGGTTCGAATCCCACCCTCTCCGCCAGACCACCAAAAACGCTTCTCGGGGCGTTTTTTTGTTTGCGCCCGCCAGCCGGGTCATCGGAGATAAAACACTTGAAGGTTTGACCGAAGTGTATCCGACTCCGGTCAAAAATCGTGGCAGCGATGGA
>JACQYA010000182.1 GCA_016208425.1 Betaproteobacteria bacterium | reverse complement strand
TGGCATCCGTGTCGACGGCCCCTGGCACATCCAGAACGTCAATGCCTACGACAGCCGACTCAAGGGATGGATGCGCCACTTCAAGGGCGTTGCGACCAAATACCCCGACTCCTACCTCGGCTGGTTCCGCACCATCGAGCGGTCCCAGGGGAAATGCCTGCAACCCCCACCGTTCTTGGCTCTCGCCGCTACCGTACTTCCCCATCCTTAACATTTCAGACTAGAGCCTTGGCAAAACCGGGGCGACCATCTAAGGATACTGGCTTTGAGGTCGCCGTGAGTAGCTTGCCCCTCACTGAACTACTCGGACAGTATGCGCTGCGCTGCTTCTTATGGCAACGCAAGGCAACAAAAAAGCCCTGATTTTTCAGGGCTTTTTATGGTT
Source organism: Betaproteobacteria bacterium (assembly GCA_016208425.1). Taxonomy (GTDB): domain Bacteria; phylum Pseudomonadota; class Gammaproteobacteria; order Burkholderiales; family Rhodocyclaceae; genus JACQYA01. Next base: position 8,627 of record JACQYA010000182.1, on the reverse strand, counting down.
TGCGCGTCTTACCGCGCACTACTGAAAACCACTCAAATGTCAACAGCTATAATACAGATCGAATTCGACGGGGTGCGTCGTCATGCGAACCTTGTTCACTTCGTCCATCTTCAGCTCGATGTAGGCATCGATCCATTCGCTGGAGAAGACGCCGCCACGGGTCAGGAAGTCGCGATCCTTGTCGAGCGCGTCCAAGGCTTCGTCGAGGCTGGCGCACACGGTCGGGATCTTGGCATCTTCTTCCGGCGGCAGATCGTAGAGGTTCTTGTCGGCCGGATCGCCGGGGTGGATCTTGTTCTGGATGCCGTCCAGACCGGCCATCAGCAGCGCCGAGAAGCACAGGTACGGGTTGGCGATCGGATCCGGGAAGCGGGTTTCGATACGACGCCCCTTGTCGGAAGCGACGTGCGGCACACGGATCGAAGCCGAACGGTTCTTGGCTGAGTACGCCAGCTTGACCGGTGCTTCGTAGTGCGGGACCAGACGCTTGTACGAGTTGGTGCCCGGGTTGGTGATGGCGTTCAGCGCCTTGGCGTGCTTGATGATGCCGCCGATGTAGAAGAGCGCGAGTTCGGACAGGCCGGCGTAGCCGTTGCCGGCGAACAGGTTCTTGCCGTCTTTCCAGATCGACTGGTGCACGTGCATGCCCGAACCGTTGTCGCCGACGATGGGTTTCGGCATAAAGGTCGCGGTTTTGCCGTACTGGTGCGCCACGTTATGCACGACGTACTTGAGGATCTGCGTCCAGTCGGCGCGCTTGGTCAGCGTGCTGAACAGGGTGCCGATTTCGCATTGGCCGGCGGTCGCCACTTCGTGGTGGTGCACTTCGACCGGCACGCCGATGGCTTCGAGCGTCAGCACCATCGCCGAGCGGATGTCGTGCAGGCTGTCGACCGGCGGAACCGGAAAATAGCCGCCCTTGACGGTCGGCCGATGGCCGGATCCGCCGCCGCCTTCAATTTTCTCGCCGGACGTCCAGGCAGCTTCCTGCGAGTAGATTTTGACGTTGCAGCCGGACATGTCGACGCTCCACTCGACGGAGTCGAAGATGAAGAATTCGGGCTCCGGGCCGAAATAGGCGGTGTCGCCGATCCCGGAAGATTTCAGGTAGGCTTCGGCGCGCTTGGCGATCGAACGCGGGTCGCGGTCGTAGCCGCGGCCGTCGGCCGGGTCGACAACGTCGCAAGAGATAACGACCGTGGTTTCGTCGAAGAAGGGGTCGACGTAGGCGGTGGCGGGATCAGGCATGAGCAGCATGTCGGAAGCCTGGATGCCCTTCCAGCCGGAAATCGACGAACCGTCGAAAGCGTGGCCGGACTCAAACTTGTCTTCGTCAAAGGCGCTGACCGGAACGGTCACGTGCTGCTCTTTGCCACGGGTATCGGTGAAGCGGAAATCGACAAATTTGGCATCGTTTTCCTTGACCATATTGATAACGTCTTGCGGGCTTGCCATTGCAAAGTCTCCTGAGCAGGTGCCGGTGATCCCGGCGACAATAGAAAATCGGTACCTCGGCCAGCAGCAAAAATCATGCCAAACGCCGAGTAGCCAACTTGTAATTGTGCCACAAGGGGCGAGGAGTTTTCGCGGGTTTTTGACGCGCACCAATGTGGTGTGTTCCGGGAGGTGGCGCACCGCACCGGTGCTTCGCGAGAGTGGCTTGCATCGGAGCGAAGTGATTTATACTTCGCTGCCGGTTCGCTGGGACAGGGCGTGCCGGATGGCGGTCGAGGCCGCTGCTTGGGAGCTGATTCGTTTGACGTTCAACAATGAGAACACGATGATCTTGGACCGATTCCGGAGTCTTGTCGGTTACTTGCTTTTGCTCTCCTTCTTTGTGGCGCCCGCCGCTTGGGCCGCCGATGCCTTGGTGCTGGGCGTGGTTCCCTATCTTTCGGCGCGCAAGCTGGCCGAGCTTTACGAGCCCTTGCGCGCGCATCTGGCCGGCGAACTGAACACGCCGGTAGTGATGGAGTCGGCCTCCGATTACACCGCCTATCTCGCCCGCACCGCCGCCGGCGAGTACGACATCATCGCCACTTCGCCCTATTTCGGGCGGCTCGCCCAGCGTGAGCAGGGGTATGTCGTGCTCGCGCGGCCGCTGACTGACCTAGAGCCGCTGCTGGTGACGCGCGCGAGCGACGGCCCTGCCGAGGTCTCGGGCTTGCGCGGCGGGGTGGTCACGACCTCGGACCGGCTGGCCAACCTGACGCTCGCCGCCCACCGCCACCTGGTCGCGCGCGGCCTCGTGCCCGGCGTCGATGTCCTGATCCGGCCGATGGGCAGCCACGCCAACTCGCTGGCCGCTCTGGAAAAGGGCGAGTCGTCGGCGGCCGTCGTTTCGGTCACGACGCTCAAGCAGGTGGGCGGGGACTGGATGGCGCGCTTGCGCATACTCGCCCGCGTCGCGCCGACGACACCGTTGCTCTACCTCGCCCACAAGCGTTTGGGCGAAACCGAAACCGCGCGTATCCGCAAGGTGATGTTTGCTTTCGCCAACGACCAGGCCGAAGGCCGGAGGTTCATGGATGCGCTCGGCCACGGCGGACTGAAGGCGGTGACCGACGCCGACATGAGGGCTCTCGATCCCTTTGTCGCCGACCTGAAGGCGCTTCTCGCCGCGCGATGAACCGATATTCTCTCAAGTGGAAGCTGATTTCCCTCGTCCTGTTGCTGCATCTGATTCTTTTCGGTGTGCTCAGCACGCTGGCCATCCGGGATTTGCGCCAACTGGTCGTCGAGCAGACGCGCCTTCGCAGCGAGAGCCTGGCCGCCGAGCTGTCGGCGGCGCTCACGGCGCCGATGCTGGAGCGCGATTACGTGACGCTGGCCGAGGTGGCGCGGGACATTACCGCCGCCAGCGACATCGACTACCTGGCGATTTTCGACAAGGCCGGCCGCGAAATGGCGCGCGCCGGGCTGGTAAAAGGCGCGCCCGTGCCGGAAGTCGAGGCCGATGCGGCGGGCGGCGGCGAAGTCTTCGATCTGGCCGTACCCTTGGCCCAGGGGCGCGCGCGTGTCGGCCTGCGCATGAGCGGCGCGCGCGCGCTGCTCGAACGCTATGCCATCGGCGCCGGCCTATGGACGCTCCTGGCCGCCACGCTGGCGGGCTTTATCATGTCGTGGGCGACGCTCTGGCTGACGCGCCGGCTGTCCGACCTGGAGGTGGCGACAGCGGCTCTGGGCGAGGGCGACCTGTCGGCCCGTGCGCCGAAAGACACGCATGGCGACGAAATCACCCGCCTTTCCTCCGCCTTCAACCGCATGGCGGAGGACATCGCTTACCGGATCAACGCCTTGCGCCTGGCGGACGAGGCGATGCGGCAGGCGCTGATGGAGACCGGCGAGGAGCACGCCCGCCTCGACGCCCTGCTGTCCAACCTTAAATCCGGCATCCTGTTCATCGGTCGCGACGACCGCGTGCTCTACGCCAACCCGGCTCTGCGCCGTATCTGGCTGATTCCCTCGGATGCCCCGCTGATCGATTCGCCGGCCACCGAGGCGCTGGTTTCTTCGGCCAACGTCCTTTCGCAGCCGGATCATTTCTCGCGCCTGGTATTGAGAACGTCCGGCACGCAGGAGATCTCGGACAGCACCGAACTGGAAATGACCGACGGCCGCGTCATCACCCAGCTCTGCTATCCGGTGCGCGACGACGACTACCGTCTGATCGGCCGTCTCTGGGTGTTCGAGGATGTTACCCAAGAGAAACGTAGCGCCGAGCAGTTGATCTACCTCGCCGAGCGCGATGGGCTTACCGGGCTACTCAACCGCCGCCGTTTTGAAGAAACGCTGGGACGGGCTATTTCCGACGCCGAGCGGCACCGTGGCAGGCTCGCGCTGCTGCTTTTCGATCTCGACGAGTTCAAGCATCTGAACGATAACTTCGGCCACCGGGCCGGCGACGCGATGCTGACCCGGGTGGCCAACGAGATTTCCGCCGTCGTCAGGAAAAACGAAGTCTTGGCGCGCCTCGGGGGCGACGAATTCGCCGTTCTGGTGCCGGATCTGACGAACGATTCCCAGGAGCTCCAAGGGCTGGCGGAACGCATTGTGCGCGCCGTGGCGCGCATTCCTTTTTGTTTCGACGGGCGCAACCTGCGCATGACGGCGAGCCTCGGCATCTCCGTTTACCCGGATCACGCTCAGACGCTGGCCGAGCTCGTGGTCTGCGCCGACATCGCCATGTACCGCGCCAAGGGTTCCGGAAAAAACGGCTGGCGGTATTACGACGGCCACCCGGACGATACCTCGCTGGAGCGTCTGACCTGGAACGAGCGGATCCAGAACGCCCTCGATCGCGACCTGCTGGTTCTTCACTATCAGGGCATCCACGGCACGGACGGGCGGTTGCAGCATATCGAGGCGCTGATGCGCATGAAGGACGAGGTGCGCGCCGACGCGCTTATCGCGCCGAGCCACTTTATCCCGCTGGCCGAAAAGACGGGAAAGATCCTGGAGCTGGATCGCTGGGCGGTGGCCGCCACGGTCGCCGAACTGGCCCGCCAGCCCGATTTGCCTGCTATCGCCGTCAATGTGTCGGCGCGCTCGCTGGCCGACATCGCGTTTCCGGATTACATCCTGGACACCCTGACCCGCCACGGTGTCGCGCCCCGCCGACTGCTGCTGGAACTGACGGAAACGGCGGCCATGGGCGACCTCCAGGATGCCCGCCGCTTCCTGGAAGTCCTCCAGCCGGCCGGCTGCCGCGTCTGCCTGGACGACTTCGGCACCGGCTTTTCCTCGTTCGCCTACCTGAAGCACATCAACGCCGACGTGCTGAAGATCGACGGCCAGTTCATCCGTGGCCTGGCCGATGACCGGGACAACCAGATCGTCGTCCGCGCCATCGTCGACGTCGCGCGCGGCATGGGCAAGATGACCGTCGCCGAATGCGTCGAGGACGCAATCACCCTGGGAATCCTGTGCGACTTTGGCGTCGACGCCGTGCAGGGCTATCATCTGTCCTTGCCCCGCGCCGACGCCGCTTCGTTGATGACCGCCGCCGCGCCGCCGCCGGCATAAGCCGCACGGGCCGTTGCCCGGCAAACCCATTTCCCCTTTGCAGGATTCAAGGCTGTCGGCCTTAAGGATATATTCGAGATAAAACACATGCAAACCGCAACAATTTCCTTCGATGGGTTCAACCAGCTACAGGACGAAACCTGCCACAAACGCATCCGTATCGCCCGCGCCCGGCTCGGCAGCCGCGCCGTGTTGCTCTGCCACCATTACCAGCGGGCAGATGTTTACCGGTACGCCGACATTACCGGCGACTCGCTGAAACTCTCGCGTCTCGCCTCGCAGATGGAGGCGGAATACATCGTCTTCTGCGGCGTGCATTTCATGGCCGAAGTTGCCGACATCATGTCGCAGCCGCAACAGATCGCCATCCTGCCCGATCTCGCAGCCGGTTGTTCGATGGCCGACATGGCGAATTTGTCGAAAGTCGAACGCTGCTGGCGGGAACTGAACGACGTGCTTCCTGCCGACGAACAGGTGACGCCGGTAACTTACATCAACTCCGCCGCCGACCTGAAAGCCTTTTGCGGCGAACACGGCGGCGTCGTGTGCACCTCGTCGAACGCGCAGAGGATCGCCGCCTGGGCTTTTCGGCAGCGGGAAAAAATACTGTTTTTCCCCGACCAGCATCTGGGACGCTGGACTGGCGCGAACATGGGCATCCCGCTCGACGAAATGATGGTTTGGGACCCGGATCTCGAAATGGGCGGTCTCACCCCCGAGCAAATACGCAAGGCCAAGCTGTTGCTCTGGAAAGGCTACTGCTCGGTGCACCAGATGTTCCAGCCGGCCCACATCCTGCGTTTTCGCAACCAGTACCCGGACGGGCTGGTCATCGCGCACCCGGAATGCAGCTACGAGGTGTGCCGCCAATCCGATCATGTCGGCTCGACCGAATACATCATCAACACGATAAAAAATGCCGCGCCGAACACGCGCTGGCTGGTCGGCACCGAGCTGAACCTCGTCGACCGGCTGGCGCAGGAGGTCAAATCCGAGGGCAAGATCGTCCAGTTCATGGCGCCGACCGTCTGCATGTGCTCGACGATGCAGCGCATCGACCCGCAGCACCTTGCCTGGACGCTGGAAAACCTGGCCGACGGCAATGTCGTGAACCGGATTTCGGTGCCCGAACACGAGGCCGTGTTGGCCAGGCTGGCGCTGGAGCGGATGCTGGCGGTGTCGTGAGCGTGCCCTGACTGCCATGCCCACCCTGCACGTCGCCACCTACAACATCCACAAGGGCTTCTCCCAGTTCAACCGGCACATGATGGTGCACGAGCTGCGCGAGCGTTTGCGCTCGCTGGGGCCGGACATCGTCTTCCTGCAAGAAGTGCAAGGTTTGCATCTCGGTCACGCCGAGCGGCACGAGGATTGGCCCGAGGTCTCGCAACACGATTTTCTGGCCGAGGACGTATGGCAGGCCACGGCCTACGGCAGCAACGTGGTTTACGATCACGGCCACCACGGCAACGCCATCCTCTCCCGTTTTCCGATCCGGCATTCGCACAACCAGGATGTCACGCATTTGCGTTTCGAGCGGCGCGGGGTCTTGCACTGCGTGGTGCAGATGCCCGATTCCGAGCAGACCGTGCATTGCGTCTGCGTGCATCTTTCGCTGTTCGGCCGTTCTCGCCGCAAGCAGATGGAGGCGCTTTCCGTCTACGTGGAGGAACTGGTCGGGACGGATGCGCCGCTGATCGTCGCCGGCGACTTCAACGACTGGCGCAACCGTGCCGACGACCTGCTGGCGCAGCGTCTCGGGATGACCGAAGTTTTCGGCGGCATCGGCGGGCAGGGGGGGGCTCCCGGCCGCAGCTTCCCGGCCAAGCTGCCGCTCTTTCGGCTTGACCGTATTTACGTGCGCGGGTTCAACGTCGACCGCGCCGAGATCCACTTTGGCGCACCGTGGTCGAGGATCTCTGACCATGCCGCGCTTTCCGCCCACCTGTCGCGCGATGGCAACGGCTGAATTCCTGGCCGGCAACCGGCTCACGCTGCTCAATAGCGGCGCCGAGTATTTTCCGGCGCTGATTGCGGCGATCGGGGAAGCTAGGCAGGAAGTCCACCTCGAAAGCTATATTTTCGAGGACGATACGACCGGACGTGCGGTGGCCTCGGCGCTGGGCGATGCGGCAAAACGCGGCGTCACGGTGCGCGTCCTGGTCGACGGCTTCGGCTCCCGCGACTTTTCCGGCGCGCTGATGCCTGCGCTTCTCGAAGCCGGTGTTCAAGCCTTGATTTACCGGCCGGAGATCGCCCGCTTCCAGTTGCGCCGGCACCGGCTGCGGCGGCTGCACCGCAAGCTGGCGACGGTCGACGGCCGCGTCGCCTTTGTCGGCGGGATCAATGTCATCGACGACCTCAATACGCCGCACCAGACCCCGCCGCGTTACGACTATGCGGTTCGCGTCGAAGGACCGCTCGTGGCGCCGATCCGGCAGGCTTTGTACCGGGTGTGGGAAATCGTGGTGTGGGCCAGGCTCCAGCGGCGCTATTGGGTGACCTGGACGGCGCTCGAAGACAGGCCGCCGGCAGGCGACCAGACGGCCGCATTTCTGGTGCGCGACAACCTCCGCCATCGCCGCGACATCGAGGACGCCTATCTGGAAGCGATCAATGACGCGCGCGACGACATCCTGATCGCCAACGCCTACTTCCTTCCCGGCCGCCGTTTTCGCCGGGCGCTCGGCGATGCCGCCGGCCGGGGGGTGCGCGTCACCATCCTTTTGCAGGGGAGGATCGAATACCGCCTGCTGCACTACGCCACGCAGGCGCTGTACGGCAAGCTGCTCGGCGCCGGGATCCGCATTTTCGAGTATCGCCGCAGTTTTTTGCACGCCAAGGTCGCCGTGATCGACGCGCACTGGTCGACGGTAGGCTCGTCGAATATCGACCCGTTCAGCCTGTTGCTCGCCAGGGAGGCCAATGTCGTCGCGCGCGACGCACGCTTTGCCGGCGAGTTGCGCGCCAGCCTGAACAAGGCGATGGAAGAAGGCGCCACGGAACTGCCGCCCCAACTTTGGCAGCAGTTGCCCTGGAGCGCGCGCCTGCTGCGCTGGGCGAGCTACAACCTGGTGCGCATTGCTCTGGGAATCGCCGGCTACGGCGGCAAGCGTTAGCCAGCCGCCGCTGACGGTTACGCCGCCGGCAGGTAACGCACGTTCAGCACGCCCGCAATGGCGCGCAACTTGTCGAGCAACACATCCGGCACCGGGCTGTCTACATCCACCAGCGCAATTAACAATAGGGGACACGGTTTTCTTTGCGTTTGTATTGGCTGAAAAACCGGAAAACCGTGTCCCCTATTACACAGTGGGGATTGACACGCCCCAATTTTGTAGCGTAGACCCGGGGAAATAATTCCGCGACGCTGGCATGGGCTTGATGCCCAACACCGGGCGGAAATACAGGGAGAAAGCCGAAATCCGGCTTGACATGAGCACCACAGGAACCACACTCCTGCCGAGCCGAGCTAGATAATTTTCGTCCCGGAAACCTGCCGGGACGCCGATACCTGTCCAGCCGTTGTAGTTTGTACTGCCAAGCACAACGGCATCTGGATTCTTGCGCTCGGCCTTCGCCCGAGCGTCATTGCACCTTCC
>JACQYA010000179.1 GCA_016208425.1 Betaproteobacteria bacterium | reverse complement strand
GCGGTGCTTCGCTCCACCTGCTTCTCGTCGTACTCCTCACCGTTGTTGGCGAGTTTGAAGGCCAGCTTGTAGGGGGTGTAGTTCTTCAGGACATCGAGGATGAAACCCTCTTCGATGGCCTGACGCATCGAATAGACATGGAAAGCCTTGGGCAGGCCGCTTTCATCCTGGCGGCCAAACAGTTCCAGCGTCTTTTGCTTGGGGGTGGCGGTGAAGGCGATGTAGGTCAGGTCATCGCAGCCGACTCGCCCGGCCATTTGCACGGCCAGCAGGTCTTCGGTGCTTATTTCGCCGCCGTCCTGCAGTTCGGCCAGTTCTTCGGCCGAAAGAAGCTGCTTGAGTTTGGCCGCCGCTTCGCCGGTTTGCGAGCTGTGCGCTTCGTCGGCAATCACGGCGAAACGTTTGCCTTCGGTGGCGGCCAGTTCCTGTACGGCTTTCAGGGCAAAGGGAAAGGTCTGGATAGTGCAGACGATAATCTTTTTGCCGGCCTTCAGTGCTCGGGAAAGTTGGGCGCTTTTGCTGCCGCTGTCGTTGCTGATTTTCTCGACGACGCCCGTCGTGCGCTGGAAGTCGAAGATGGCTTCTTGCAACTGGTCATCGAGGACGGTGCGGTCGGAGACGACGAGCACGCTGTCGAACATCTTCTGATGGTTGGCGTCGTGCAAGTCGGCGAGAAAGTGGGCTGTCCAGGCGATGGAGTTGGTCTTGCCGGAACCGGCCGAGTGTTGGATCAGGTAGCGCTGGCCGGAACCCGCTTTTGCGCCACTTTCCAGCACATCGGCCAGCAGTTTGCGCGTCGCGTCGAGCTGGTGGTAGCGCGGGAAGATCACGCCGGTCAGTTGCTTTTTATCGTCGCGCTGGCCGATCAGGTAGCGTCCGAGGATTTCGAGCCAGCTATCGCGTTGCCAGACTTCTTCCCATAGGTAGTGCGTGGCGAAGCCGAAGGAATTGACCGGGTTACCGGCGGCGCCGTTGTCGCCTTTGTTGAAGGGCAGGAAGCGGGTTGCGGTACCGGCCAGCCGGGTGGTCATCATGACTTCGCGCTGACTGACGGCGAAATGAACGAGTGCGCCACCGGGGAAAGACAGAAGGGGTTCGGTCAAGCCGCCCTTGGGGGATGGATTCCGATCAAAGCGGTATTGGTCCACGGCATCGCCGACGCTTTGCGTGAAGTCGGACTTCAGTTCAACGGTGGCGACCGGGATGCCATTGACGAAGAGGACAAGGTCAATGGATTCCTTTTGGTTATTCAGCGAGTGATGGACTTGCCGGATAACGCGCAGGCGGTTGGCTGCGTAGTGCTGCTGTATCGTGGGATTAATGCCGAGGGCTGGCTTGAATTGGACCAAAGAAAGGGATTTGCTCAGGCCGAGCATGTCGACACCCCGGCGCAGCACGTCGAGGGTGCCGCGTTCGTTCATGCTTTTGCGCAGGCGTTCGGCCAGGCGCTTGGGTAAATCAGCGCCGTGGGTCTTGTTCAGGCGTTGCCAGCTATCGGGCTGGGTGGCTTCGAGCCAGGCCAGCAAATCTGGCAGGTAGAGGGCGTTGTGCCGGTCATAGTTGGCGGCATCGCCTTCGGCGTAGCGCCAGCCGTTAGCCGCTAAGTGCTGGCAGATAGTGGCTTCGAAGTGGTGTTCCTGGTGCAGGTCTGACATCAGGCGACTTTCTGTTCGGCGAGGGGGCGCACGTCGATTTTGCCGGTGACGGCGGCGGAGATCAAGGCGCTGCGGCGTTCTCGCAGTAGGTTGATGGCGCGGCTGGCTTCGGTGGTTAGGGCGTCTAGGCGGGCGGCTTCTTGGTCGAGAAATTTAACAATTTTCGCTTGCTCTGCGAGCGGTGGTAAGGCAATACCAATGTTTTTTACGATTTCCGTATTGAGATTTGGCTGTCCACCACCTTGTTTCATCTCTGTTCTCAGTCGCTCCGTAGTTGTTAGCAAATAGTCATAAACGAAACGCGATTCGACTTTGGGCGATAGTGACTTGAACGCCAAGACTCCGTCGTTAGCACAACAGTCAATGGCCAGAATTTTAGGTACCCCGAGGGTCGCGCCGCTATTGGTAAACACCAGCGTTCCGCTCTCAAAAACTTGACTGTTGGCAACACCAAGCGGGGTCAGGTACTCATTCACATTGGTCAGATAGACGGCAGCATTTTTTGTGATTTCCGCCACGGTGACCCATGGCATGTTTTCAAAATCAACGTTGTCCTCGGCAAAGAATCTTGGGTCTCCGGCTGGCCTAGGAGACGCCCCTCGAACAACTCTTGCGACATGCCGCAGTTGCTTAACTTCCCAATGCGCCGGCACAACCCCCAACCACTCCACCCCCGAATCCTTCATCGGCGCATCCCGGTTCAAGCCCTTGGTCACCGCGTGTGAAATCGTGGCTTGGCGCTTTTCGGCCAGCAGGGTGAGGAGTTTTTCCTGTTCGGCGACGAGGGCGTCGATTTTGGCGGTTTCGTTGTCGAGGAAGGTGGCGATGGCGGTTTGCTCAAACGACTCCGGTATCGGGCACGGTATGCTGCCAAGTAGCTCAAGGTTCAGCCCGTCACGTAGGTCACCCCCAGCCATATTTCGGATGTTCTGATAGTTACTTGTCAGCCACCAAAATAGATACCGCGTTGCAGCTTTTGCTTGAGGCACAATCACAGCCATCGACTGGTTGCAGGTAGTCTCAAATAGAACTTCGGCCACCATGCCTTTCGTCTTGCCTTGACCAGCAAGAGCCATTACTAAGGCACCGGAAGGAATCCACTTAGCACTACTTGCCTCAAACGCACTGGATGTAATGTACGCGGATGGTTCTGTTATTCTCGACTGATTGACAGCGCCGGAATTGAGCCAGGGAATCGTTCCATCCGTCCAATAATCCAAGTTATTCTTGTCGGGCGTTCCGCCTGAATAGCGCTTACTCAGCCACTTTAGACTTGCCGTCCGCCAATGCGCTGGCACCTCGCCCAGCCACTCCACGCCACTGTCTTTGTACTCTGGATAACGCGGCAAGCTCATGGCGCACTCTCCAGCCAAATCGGACGGTCCGTCCAATCTTCCGGAAAATCCATGGCCTGAACTGGAATGCCATGCTCGGCGATTAGCTTCTTTAGCCGTTGCCGCCAACGGTGAGCGGGAGCGATGGTTTCCATGAAATGCGTGATAATAACCAAGGTGTTGTAGAGCTTGCGGGAGCTGGCGACGAATTCACCGCGCAAGACGCGCGGTTTGCTCCGGGGATGTTGCGGTGTAATGGTGAATTCGCGGTTCCACAGTCGATTGTGGTGGGCGCAGATATTGCGGATGAAGGTCAGGTGATGTAGCCACGATTCAAAGACCTGTTGGTCAATGCCATACTGGCCAGCGATGGCTGTTCGCGTTGCTATTTCCTTGAGGTTCTTGTACTGGCGGGAAAGGAGTCCCAGCGACATGATTTCGCACACGGCCCATACCGGTGGGAGAGCATCACTATAGGTCTGCGTCAGATGCTCGATGAAGTTTTCCTTCGAGCGCTTTACTTCGGCCACCAGTTGGTTGCTATCGCCGACCCAGTTGGCCCAGTCCCGAGCTAGTAAAGGCTGAAGGTGTGCATGCGAGCCGTGGCGATGGGCCATTTGGTAAGCCCATTGGCTGCGAACTGAAACTTCGAGGCGTTCGATAGCGTCCAGAACAAGCAATCGCAGTTCCCTGTCGAAGATGTACAGATTCAGAACGTCATCAAACCGTGTGCCAGGAATAAAGGTATGGCTGGCGTGGTCTGCTTCAAAAGGCAGCCAGTAGGCGGCAAGACGATAGTAGTTGAGATGCTGAAGGTAGAAAGCAGCCTTGGATTCATCGGCGATGCCCATGCCGCGCTGTTGCAACAGCGCGACTTGCTCAGTGTAGGTGGTGGCCGGTTTGGTGAAGGCGCGCTTCATTTTTCGCGCCCTAGAAAAGAGGAACCCGCCGGTTTGAGGATACGCTTTCGCGCATAGCCTTGGCGGGTGTTGTTAAGAACATTATCGGTATTTCGATACGAAAACTCAAGCCTTAAATGGCTTCTTAGATATTTGTTCATTCCGCCAGCCCTTCCAGCATCATCATAATCTTCGCCGTGACCGTCTTCAGATGATAACGCGGCAAGCTCATACCTCTTCTCCGCAGTCGGCGACATTCATCCGGTAAAACTCATGCAGCTTGGCTTGCAACAGCTTTTTGTCCGGCAATTGGGTCTGGTATTCGGCAATCAGCGCCGGGGAGAGGCTGCGGCTGAGGGCGTATTCGACGACTTCGTCATCCTTGCTGGCGCAGAACAGGACGCCGATAGCGGGGTTTTCGTGGGGCTTTTTAACGTCGCGGTCGATGGCTTCGAGGTAAAAGCCCAGCTTGCCCAGGTATTCCGGTTCAAATCGGCCCACCTTCAATTCGATGGCGATCAGGCAATTGAGGCCGCGATGGAAGAAGAGCAGGTCGAGCGCAAAATCGCGGCCGCCGACTTGCAGCGGGTATTCGGAGCCGACAAAACAGAAATCCCGCCCGAGTTCGATGAGAAAATCCTTGAGCCGGTGCAGCAGGCCGCGATGCAGGTCGATTTCGGCATGGCGGGCCGGCAGGTCGAGGAATTCAACCAGATAGCTGTCTTTGAAAACGCTGAGGGCGTCCGGGTGAATTTGTGTCACCAGCGGTGACACTTTTACCGGGGTAAGGACGGTGCGCTCAAAGAATGCGGCCTTGAACTGGCGCTCCAGCTCGCGCTTGCTCCACTGCTCGCGAATGGCGAGACGCAGGTAGAACTCGCGTTCTTCCGGGCGTTTGCTTTGGCTGAGAATGATGAGGTTGTGCGTCCACGGCAATTGCCTGAGCAATGCCGAGACTTTTTCATCGTCGCGGTAGGCTTCGTAAAACTGACGCATGCGAAAGAGGTTGCGCCGGGTGAAGCCGCGCAAGCCGGGATGGGTTCGGGCAATCTGTTCGGCCAGTTGCTTGACCACGGCGTCGCCCCATTCGGCAGCGTCGATCTTGCGGCTGATAATCTCGCCAACCTGCCAGTAAAGCGCGATCAGCGTGGCGTTGACGGCCTGCACGGCGCGCAGGCGGGCGCTGGCCACCAGGCTGAGAATTTCGGTGAAATCGGTGGCGGCTAGCGTGCTCATTCGGCCAACCCTTCCAGCATCTTCATGATGTTCGCCGTGACCGTCTTCAGCTCTTCATCAATCGTGTGCAAGTCACGCGGCGGCTCGAAGACGTAGAAGTGACGATTAAACGGAATTTCGTAGCCGATTTTGGTTTTGTCGGGGTCTATCCAAGCGTCCGGGGCGTGCGGCAGGACTTCTCGTTTGAAGTACGCCTGAATGTCGTCGGTCAGCGGCACGTTTTCGCTGTCGCGCAGGGTGCTATCGGCTTGCGGCTTGCCTTTTTGCTTGCCCTTTTCGCCGAGCACGACCTGGCCGGCGGCGTCGCGCAACGGGCGTTCGACCGTAATCGTGCTGTAACCGAATTCGTTGTTACGGAACAGGCGCGAGATAGGCGCAACCTTGACCTTGCCACCTGCCGGCGCTGCCGGGGCGGCTTCGCCATTGACCAGTAGCTGGCGGCTGCTTTCCTTGCCTTTGGCGTCGAGCACGGTCGCCAGGTCTGCCTTGGCGAAATCGCCAAACAGGCGGGTAATGTCGGCAATGTGTTCGTCCGACAGTTCCTTGCGCTTGCTGCCCAGGCTCTTGCGCATCTTCTGCGAGAAGGCGCTGGCGTCGATAAGCTGCACCCAGCCTTTCCGCGCCTTGGGCTTCTTGTTGGAGAGGATCCAGACGTAGGTGGAGATACCCGTGTTGTAGAACATATCGGTCGGCAGGCCGATGATGGCTTCCACCAGGTCGTTTTCGAGCACGTAGCGGCGGATGTCGCTTTCACCGCTGCCCGCGCCGCCGGTAAACAGGGGCGAGCCGTTCAGCACGATGCCGATACGGCTGCCGCCGTCGACGGCGGGCCGCATTTTGCTGACCAGATGCAGCAGGAAGAGCATGGAACCGTCCGAGACGCGCGGCAGACCGGGACCGAAACGGCCGTCGAAGCCCTTCTCGGCGGCTTCCTTGCGGACTTCCCTCTCGACCTTCTTCCATTCCACGCCAAAGGGCGGATTGGAGAGCATGTAGTCGAATTTCTTGTTGCCGTGGCCATCGCTCGACAAGGTGTTGCCGACGACGATATTGCCCACGTCCTGCCCCTTGATGAGCATATCGGCCTTGCAGATAGCGTAGGACTCGTCATTGAGTTCCTGACCGAACATCGTCAGGCGGGCACTTGGATTGTGTTCGAGCAGGTACTCGCCGGCCACGGACAACATGCCGCCGGTGCCAGCCGTGGGGTCATAGATGGTACGCACGACGGCGTTGCCCGGAGTCAGTACGTCATCGTCTTCGATGAACAGCAGATTGACCATCAGCCGGATGACTTCGCGCGGGGTGAAGTGCTCGCCGGCGGTCTCGTTGGAGATTTCGGCAAACTTGCGGATAAGCTCCTCGAACACTTGGCCCATCCGGGTGTTATCCACCTTGTCCGGGTGCAGCCCGATACCGGCGAACTTCTCCGTCACCAGATAGAGCAGCCCGGCTTTGTTCAGGCGCTCGATCTGGGTGTAGAAGTCGAAGCGTTCAAAGATGTCGCGCGCTGCC
The DNA here is from genome assembly GCA_016208425.1 of Betaproteobacteria bacterium. Classification (GTDB taxonomy): domain Bacteria; phylum Pseudomonadota; class Gammaproteobacteria; order Burkholderiales; family Rhodocyclaceae; genus JACQYA01. The sequence continues at coordinate 17,942 of JACQYA010000179.1, read as the reverse complement.
GGCGAAAACGCCTGAATGTAGGCGTACAGGTTCGGGCCGATATGGTCTTGGTCGCCCAGCAGCTTGGTCAGGTCGAGCGGCGAGGTGTTGTAGAAGCTTTGCCCGGCCTGGCGGATGAGAAACGGGTCGGGGTTGAGTCCCTGCCTGGTCTTGGCGTCAAATTCAGCCAGGACGGCGGCCTTGCTGGCTTCCAGCACGCAGTCAAGACGGCGCAGGATGGTAAACGGCAGGATGACCTTGCCGTAGTCGGATTGCTTGTAGTCGCCGCGCAGCAAGTCGGCGACGGACCAGATAAAGGAGGAAAGGGCTGGGGAATTCATTGTCTTTGTCGGATTTAACAGATGTTACGCATATTTGTAGATCGGCTGTAGGTCGGGCTTCAGCCCGACAAGTCGGGTTAAAACCCGACCTACAAGTCTCTGCAAGCCAAGACTATGCTTGATCTACAAGACACCTTCCCGGAGAAGCCCTGTTTACGCCACTCTTCAGCCCACCCCATCGGAGATCGTTTATCCATGCGGTTCTCCAGACAGGCGACACCGGCTCCCGCCTCGCGGCTCTACGGCGTTTGAAATTGCCCGTCGCGCAGGGTGAGCACCCGCTCGGTGCGCCCGGCCAGATCCAGATCGTGCGTGACGATGACGAAGCTGGTGCGCCGCGCGCGATTGAGCGCCAGCATTAGCTCGAAAACGCCCTCGGCCGTCTGCCGGTCGAGGTTGCCGGTCGGCTCGTCGGCCAGGATGCAGGCTGGCTCGGTGACCAGGGCGCGCGCCATCGCCGCGCGCTGGCGCTCGCCGCCGGAGAGTTCGGACGGCGTGTGCTGCAGACGATGCCCGAGACCCACTTCGCTCAACACCGTAGCCGCCCGCGCCAGCGCGTCGGATCTGGGCATGCGCCGAATGAACAAGGGCATCGCCACGTTCTCCAGCGCGGTGAATTCGGGTAACAGGTGATGGAACTGATAGACGAATCCCAAGTGGCGATTGCGCCAGACGCCGCGTTCCGTCTCGCCAATCTGGGTCATGTCGCGCCCCATCAACTGCACCGTGCCAGCGCTCGCCGCATCGAGTCCGCCCAACAAATGCAGCAAAGTGCTCTTGCCGGAACCCGACGCGCCGACAATCGCCACCCGCTCGCCGGCGCGAGGCCCGCCAGCTCGGATAGAGCGTCGCCACCAGCGCCAGAACGAAGGCGACGCCGGTAATCGTCGTCACGTCGCTCCACTGCAATTCGGAAGGCAGCTCGGAGATGTAATACACCTCTTTCGACAGAAACTGGATGCCGAACAAACGCTCGATGAAGGGCACCACGACGTCGACATTGAGCGCCAGCGCCACCCCGCCGGCGATACCCAATCCCAGCCCGATAAAACCGATCAGGGCACCCTGCACGATGAAGACCCCCATGATGCTCGCCGGACTGGCGCCCAGCGTGCGCAAAATCGCAATATCCGCCTGCTTGTCGGTCACCGCCATGACCAGCGTCGATACGATGTTGAACGCCGCAACGGCGACGATCAGCGAGAGGATGATGAACATCATGTTCTTCTCGATCTGCACGGCACGAAAGAAATTGGCGTGACTGCGCGTCCAGTCGCTGATGTAAGCCTCTGCGTCGATCCGGCTGGCCAGCTCGCTGGCCACGCGCCGCGCCTTGAACAGATCGTCGATCTTCAGACGCACGCCGGAAACGCGGTCGTCCATGCGATACAGCCGCTGCGCGTCCTCCATGCGGATCAAGGCCAGGCCGTTGTCGTACTCGAACATGCCGACCTCGAACAGCCCGACGACGTTGAAAGTCTTCAGGCGCGGCACCACGCCGGCCGGCGTCACCACGCCCTGCGGCGCAATCAACGTCACCTTGTCGCCGACAAACACGCCGAGCGCCCGCGCCAGCTCGGCGCCGAGAATGATGTTGAAGGAGTCCGGCGTCAGCAGATCCAGGCTGCCGCTCTTCATGTGCTGGCGAAAGTCCGCCACCTTGTCTTCCAGATCCGGAACGATGCCGCGTACCAGCGCCCCGCGCACCGACTGCCCGTAGGAGAGCATCCCCTGCGCCTGCACGAAAGGCGCCGCCTCCCTGACCTGCGGATGCGCCGCCGCCTGCCCGGCCACTTTTTCCCAGCCGGCCATCTCGCCGTTTGCCCCGCTGATCTGCACGTGCGACACGACGGCCAGGATGCGCCCGCGCAACTCGGTCTGAAAGCCGTTCATCACCGACAGCACGACAATCAGCGCCGTAACACCCAGCGCGATGCCGAGCATCGAAATCAGCGAAATGAACGATATGAAGTGATTACGCCGTTTGGCGCGCGTATAGCGCAGGCCGATCAGCAGTTCGTAAGGCAAGGCCATTGGCGAGGGGGGTCTGGGTTGAGGGGAGAATCAGGCTAGCGGAGCAGCAAAGGCACAATGGTACACCGTGGGCCGGCCTTGTGCCCGGCCCCGCTATCGGCGCGTTGCGATAATTAAACGCGACCCCGCAAACGCCCGCCCGGCGACCGACATCAGTCCAGCAACCGCTGGAAGACAGGTATACTTGTCGCCTTGGCTGTTCCAGCCCCGCCTCCAGACAAGCCCATCCATGACAAACCCCGACCCCGCAACCTCCGCTCGCAGTGGCGGCCTGCCCGCAGTTCAGGTGTCCAGCCTCCCGTCCGCCTGGGTGTCGGCGGCCGGGTCGCGGTTGGCCGCCGGCGAGACGATACTGGCCTGGCTGGAAATCGACCTCGACGCCCGGTTGCGTTTTGCCCCGGGCCTGATGCTGCTCACCGACCGGCGCCTGCTGGCCGGCGCGGAGGGCGGTGCGGGCTGGCGGGAGTGGGCGTACCGGCCGGGGCTGAACCTGCAGCGGCGCGACCATGCCGGCGTCGGCACGCTGGAGCTCTTCGACGCGCGCGGCCTGCTCGCCGACTGGCGCTACACGCTGGGCGGCGACATCGCCGCCGGCCGCTTGATCGAACATTTCACACGACAACTGACCCGCCTTCTGACCGGCCAACTGCCGCCACCACCGGCGCATGCGCTGTGCCCGAAATGCGAAACGCCGCTGCTCGCCGGGCAGGAGGAATGCCCGTTGTGCAGCAAGGAAATCCACGAGCCGCCGTCGACGTGGACGCTGTTCCGGCTGTGGCGCTTCGCCCACCCGTACCGCTGGCGGCTGCTTGCCGGTTTCGCGCTGTCGCTGCTGGCGACGGCGGCGACCCTGGTGCCGCCTTACCTGACCATGCCGTTGATGGACAATGTGCTGATCCCGTACCAGAACGGCAAGCCGATCGACCGCGGGCTGGTCATGCTCTATCTCTCCGGCCTGCTCGGCGCGGCCGTCGCCGCGTGGATGCTGGGCTGGGCGCGCACCTACATTCTCGCACTCGTTTCCGAGCGCATCGGCGCCGATCTGCGCACCACTACCTACGAGCACCTGCTCAAGCTCTCGCAGGAATATTTCGGCGGCAAGCGCACCGGCGACCTGATGGCGCGCATCGGGTCGGAGACCGACCGTATCAACATCTTCATTTCGCTGCATCTGCTCGACTTCGCCACCGACGTGCTGATGATCGCGATGACCGCCGCCATCCTGGTGTCGATCAACCCCTGGCTGGCGCTCGTCACGCTGCTGCCGCTGCCGATCATCGCCTGGCTGATCCACGTCGTGCGCGACAAGCTGCGCACCGGCTTCGAGCGCGTCGACCGCATCTGGGCCGAAGTCACCAACGTGCTCGCCGACACCATCCCCGGCATCCGCGTCGTCAAGGCCTTCGCGCAGGAACAGCGCGAGGCGGCGCGCTTCCGCGCCGCCAACCTGCACAACCTGGAGGTCAACGACCGGGTCAACAAAGTCTGGTCGCTGTTCACACCGAGCGTCACGCTGCTCACCGAAGTCGGGCTGCTCATCGTCTGGGCGTTCGGCGTCTGGCAGGTCTCGCAGGACAAAATCACGGTCGGCGTGCTGACCGCCTTCCTCGCCTACATCAGCCGCTTTTATCTGCGCCTCGATTCGATGAGCCGTATCGTGTCGGTGACGCAGAAAGCGGCGGCCGGCGCCAAACGCATCTTCGACATCCTCGACCATATCTCCAGCGTGCCCGAACCGGCCAACCCGGTACATCTGCCGGCCGTCACCGGCCGCATCGAGCTGCGCGGCGTCGGCTTCCGCTACGGCACGCGCAGCGTCACGCGCGACATCAACATCAAGATCGAACCCGGCGAAATGATCGGCCTGGTCGGCCACAGCGGTTCGGGCAAGAGCACGATGGTCAACCTGATCTGCCGTTTCTACGATGTGACCGAGGGCGCGATCCTGATCGATGGCGTCGATATCCGCTCGGTGCCGGTCGCCGAGTACCGCCAGCACATCGGCCTCGTGCTGCAGGAGCCTTTTCTCTTTTTCGGGACGATCGCCGAAAACATCGCCTACGGCAAACCCGGCGCGGCGCGCGAGGAGATCGTCGCCGCCGCGCGCGCCGCGCACGCCCACGAATTCATCCTGCGCCTGCCGCACGGCTACGATTCGCTGGTCGGCGAGCGCGGCCAGGCGCTCTCCGGCGGCGAACGGCAGCGCATTTCGATCGCGCGCGCGCTGCTCATCGACCCGCGCATCCTGATCCTCGACGAGGCGACTTCGTCGGTGGACACGACCACCGAGAAGGAGATCCAGAAAGCGCTCGACAACCTGGTGCGCGGGCGCACGACCATCGCCATCGCGCACCGCCTGTCCACGTTGCGCGACGCCAGCCGCCTGGTCGTGCTGGACCGCGGCAGCGTCGTCGAGGTCGGCAACCACGACGAGCTGATGGCGCGCGAGGGCCACTACTACCGCCTCTACCAGGCACAGGCGCGCAACGTCGATACGGAAGACGAAATCCTGAGGCTGGAAACCGACCGCAGCGCCGAGGGAGACCGGGAATGATTGCTTACCAACTGCACCGCAACGCATTCGGGCGCCTCGTCTTCACCGGCGCGGACGGCATCGCGCAGGAAGGCGTCGTACCGGTGCGCGCCTTTCCCATCGCCGCGCCGGATCACGGCATCGCGCTGGTCGACCCGCACGGCCACGAACTGGCGTGGATCGACCGCCTGGCCGACCTGCCCGAAGAGATCGGCGCGCTGGTCGCGGCAGAGCTTGCCCGGCGCGAATTCATGCCGGAAATCAAGCGCGTGCTCGGCGTTTCGAGCTTTGCCACACCGAGCGTCTGGCGCGTCGACACCGACCGTGGCGAAGCCAGCTTCGTCCTCAAGGGAGAGGAAGACATCCGCCGCCTGGCACCGCCGGCACTGCTGATTGCCGATAGCCACGGCATCCGCTTCCTGATCCGCGACCGCACCGCCCTCGACCCCCATAGCCGCAAGATTCTGGATCGCTTTTTATGAAGAACCGGCCGGAGCGGGTTGTCGGCACCGCGGCCGGGCACAACGCCCGCAACGCGGTTGCGCCCGCCGGCACAAGCTGCGCGGCGGGCAGGCTGCGCCGCCGCGCAACCGGGCGAGGACAAATAGTTGCCCCCGCTGTATTCCTTCCCGCGCCGGCGGCGTTAACTTCCGAACCCTGCGCGCAACCACCGGCGACACTCCATCCCGCCCCACGACTGAACACATGAAGAAAGACATCAAGCTTCTCGAAATCCATCACCTGAACGGTCCGAACATCTGGACTTACCGTCCGGTGCTCGAAGCCATCGTCGACATCGGCGACCTCGAAGACGCCCCCTCGAACACCCTCCCCGGTTTCGCCGACCGCCTGGCCGCCTGGCTGCCGTCTCTGGTCGAGCACCGTTGCAGCTACGAAGAACGGGGCGGCTTCCTGCGCCGCTTGCGGGAGGGCACTTGGCCGGCGCACATTCTCGAACACGTCACGCTGGAGCTGCAAAACCTCGCCGGCATGCCCGGCGGCTTCGGCAAGGCGCGCGAAACGCCGTTGCGCGGCGTTTACAAGGTCATCGTCCGCGCCTGGCACGAAGATGTCACGCGCGCCGCGCTGCGCGCCGCGCGCGAGCTGGTTCTGGCGGCGATGGACGACCGGCCGTACGACGTGGCGGCGACCGTCGAACATCTGCGCGACATGGGCGATTCGCTGTGCCTGGGCCCGTCGACCGCGTGCATCGTCGACGCCGCCGACGACCGCGACATACCGGCCATCCGTCTGCTGAACAAGGGCAACCTCGTGCAGCTCGGCTACGGCGCCCGCAGCCGCCGCATCTGGACGGCCGAAACCGACCGCACGAGCGCCATCGCCGAAACCATCTCGCGCGACAAGGATTTGACGAAGTGGCTGCTCGGCTCCTGCGGCGTGCCGGTTCCCGAGGGACGCATGGCCGACAGCGCCGATGATGCGTGGAAAGCCGCGCAGGACATCGGGTTGCCGGTCGTCGTCAAGCCGCGCGACGGCAACCACGGGCGCGGCGTGTTCATCGAGCTCGAGCGCCGCGAGGAAGTCGAATCCGCCTACCGGATCGCGCTCGACGAAGGCAGCGGCGTCCTCGTCGAACGCTGCATTCCGGGTGCCGAACACCGCCTGCTCGTCGTCGGCGGCCGCCTCGTCGCCGCCAACCGGGGCGATATGGTGTGGGTCACCGGCGACGGGCGGCAGACGATCCTCGAACTGATCGCCAGCCAGATCAACGCCGACCCGCGCCGTGGCACGACCGAAGAGCACCCGCTCAACATGATCCGCATCGACTCCGCCGCACGCATGGAAATCGCCCGCCAGGGTTTCGGCGGCGATTCCGTGCCGGCGGACGGCCAGACGGTGCTGATCCAGCGCAACGGCAACCACGCTTTCGACGTGACCGATGAGGTGCACCCCACGGTCGCCGCCGCCGCTTCGCTCGCCGCGCGCATCGTCGGCCTCGACATCGCCGGCATCGACCTCGTCTGCAAGGACATTTCCCGCCCGCTGGCCGAACAGGGTGGCGCCATCGTCGAGGTCAACGCCGGCCCCAGCTTGCTGATGCACATCAAACCCGCCGTCGGCAAGCCGCGCCCGGTCGGCAAAGCCATTGTCGAACACCTGTTTCCGAACGGCGGCGACGGGCGCATTCCCATCGTCGGCGTCACCGGCAGCTACGGCAAGACGACCGTCGCCCATCTCGTCGCCCACCTGCTCGCCCTTTCCGGCAAACACACGGGTCTGGCGTGCAGCGACGGCCTCTACCTCGACAAGCGTCTGGTCGAAAAAGGCGACCGCGCCAACTGGGGCGCCGCGCACCGCACGCTGAAAAACCGCCAGGTCGACGCCGCCGTGTTCGAGAACGGCAGCGATGTCATCCTCGGCGAAGGCCTGGCCTACGACCGCTGCCAGGTCGGCGTCGTCACCAACGTCGACCCGCAGAAGCATCTGGGCCGCTTTTACGTCGACGATCCGGAAAAGGTCTTTGCTATTCTGCGCACCCAGATCGATGTCGTCCTGCCCGGCGGCGCCGCCATCCTCAACGCGGCCGACCCGCTGTGCACCGAGATGGCGGCCTTGTGCGACGGCGAGGTCATCTACTTCGCGCTGGGCGACAACCGAACCGTTGCCGCGCACCGCGCCGGTGGCGGTCGCGCCGTTTTCGCCTACAACGGCAGCATCGTTCTCGCCACCGGCGCCGAACAGCGCCCGCTGCTCCCGCTCGCCGCCTCGCCGCTGACCGCGGGCGGCCACGACCGGGAACAGACCGGCAACACGCTGGCGGCCGTCGCGGCCGCCTGGGCGCTCGGCCTGTCGGACGACCTGATCCGCGCGGGCATCGCAACGTATAAACCCGGCCTGGCGAGCTAAAAAAGCGCAAATGAACAACGGCGGCAGCCGCCGGCGCCCCGCATACAGAATTGCAGAATCCGAGAAAGAACCCGTCCATGGAAGTCACACGCATCCGCGCCCTGCGCGGCCCCAACCTGTGGAGCCGGCATACCGCCGTCGAGGCCATCGTCAAGTGCACGCCGGCCGAATGCGAAATCGGCAGCATCGACAACTTTGAAGCGCGTCTGCGAGAACGCTTCCCTGAAATCGCGATGCTGCAGCCGGCCGGCCACAACGAAGCCGTGTCGATAGCGCACGCCCTCGAATTTGCGACCCTCGGTCTCCAGGCGCAAGCGGGCTGCCCGGTGACGTTCAGCCGCACGACGCAAACGCTGGAAGCGGGCGTCTTCCAGGTGGTCGTCGAATACAGCGAGGAGGATGTCGGCCGCCTCGCGCTCGAACTCGCCGAACAGCTTTGCCGCGCCGCCACCGCCGGTCTCCCCTTCGATCTCGCAGCCGCGCTGCACGGCCTGCGCGAACTCGACGAGGACGTGCGCCTGGGGCCGAGCACGGGCGCCATCGTGTACGCCGCCGTAGCGCGCAACATACCTTACCGCCGCCTGACCGAAGGCAGCATGGTGCAGTTCGGCTGGGGCAGCAAACAGCGCCGCATCCAGGCGGCCGAAACCGACCGCACGAGCGCCGTCGCGGAATCGATCGCGCAGGACAAGGAGCTGACCAAGACGCTGCTCAACGCCGCCGGCGTCGCCGTGCCCTTCGGTCGCCCGGTGACCGGCGCCGCCGATGCGTGGGCCGCCGCCCGCGAAATCGATACCCGCTTCGAGGGCAGCACCGTCGTCGTCAAGCCGCAGGACGGAAACCAGGGCAAAGGCATTTCGGTCAACCTGGCGACCCGCGAACAGGTCGAAGCCGCCTATGCCGCCGCCGCCGAGGTCAGCGACGATGTGCTCGTCGAACGCTTCCTGCCCGGCCACGATTACCGGGTGCTGGTCGTCGGCAACAAGCTCGTCGCCGCCGCGCGCCGCGATCCGCCGCAAGTGATCGGCGACGGAGTGCATACGGTGCGCGAACTGGTCGAACTGGTCAACGGCGACCCGCGCCGCGGCGAAGGCCATGCCACCTCGCTGACCAAAATCCGTTTCGACGACATCGCTCTCGCCCGGCTGGCCCTGCAAAATCTCGGCGCCGAATCGGTTCCGGCCAAGGGCCAGCGCATCGTGCTGCGCAACAACGCCAACCTCTCGACCGGCGGCACGGCGACCGACGTGACCGACGACGTGCATCCCGAATTTGCCGCCCAGGCAATCGCCGCCGCGCTGACCGTCGGCCTCGACATCGCCGGCGTCGACGTCGTCTGCGACAGCGTGCTCAGGCCGCTGGACGAACAGGGCGGCGGCATCGTCGAAGTCAACGCCGCGCCCGGCCTGCGCATGCACCTGCAACCCTCGTTCGGCAAGGGGCGCGCGGTCGGCGAAGCGATTGTCGCCAACATGTTCGCCGACGGCGACGACGCCCGCATCCCGCTCGTCGCGGTGGCCGGCACCAACGGCAAGACGACGACCGTCCGCCTGATCGCCGGCATCCTCGGCGCGCGGGGCTACCGCGTCGGGATGACGACGACCGACGGCGTCTATGTCGCGGGCCAGCGCATCGACACCGGCGATTGCAGCGGCCCGAAGAGCGCCCGCAACGTCCTGCTCCACCCCGACGTCGACGCCGCCGTACTGGAAACGGCGCGCGGCGGCGTGCTGCGCGAAGGGCTGGGTTTCGACCGCTGCAATGTCGCGGTGGTCACCAATATCGGCCTCGGCGACCATCTCGGGCTGTCCTACATCAGCACCGTCGAAGATCTCTCCGTCGTCAAGCGCGTGATCGTGCAGAACGTCGCGCCGGGCACCGGCGTCGCGGTGCTCAACGCGGTCGACACGCTGGTGGCGAGCATGGCCGACGCCTGCCCCGGCTCGGTGATTTTCTTCGCCTGCGACCGCAACCATCCGGTGATGGCCATGCACCGCGCGCAGGGCAAGCGCGTCGTCTATCTGGACGGCGATTCCGTGCCCCCCTCCATCGTTGCCTCCAGCGGCAGCGAAGAGCAGCGCTTCCCGCTCAAAGATATTCCGGTCACGCAAAACGGCGCCATCGGCTTCCAGACCGAAAACGCGATGGCCGCCATCGGCGCCGGATGGGCGCTCGGCCTGGAGTGGGACATCCTGCGCGCCGGTCTGGCCGGCTTCGTCAACGACGCGCAAACCGCGCCCGGCCGCTTCAACCTCTTCGCCTATCGCGGCGCCACGCTGATCGCCGACTACGGCCATAACCCCGACGCCATCCAGGCGCTGGTCAACGCCATCGACCAGATGCCGGCCGGCAACGGCGGGCGCCGCTCCGTCGTCATCAGCGGCGCCGGCGACCGGCGCGATGAAGATATCCGGCAGCAGACGGAAATCCTCGGCGGCGCCTTCGACCGGGTCGTTCTCTACCAGGATCAATGCCAGCGCGGCCGCGCCGACGGCGAAGTCCTCGCCCTGCTGCGACAAGGCCTGGAAAATGCCCGGCGCACGACGGACATCCGGGAGATTTACGGCGAGTTCCTGGCTATCGACACCGCGCTCGGCTCCCTGCAAACCGGCGACCTCTGCCTGATTCTGATCGACCAGATCGAAGAAGCCTTGGAGCACATTGCGAGACGGGTTGCCGAAAGCTGATTTTGGGTGGGAAGATCGGGGTTCTGCTCAAGGATAATCGGCTCGCCTGCCGGGCAAATGGTGGGCGACGAGACGGTGCAGCGAGAACCTCCGGCCAGTTTCGTCCCAATCTGCCCGAGTCCTTGTCTACACCCAATCCCGCGGCGGCAGCATCTCGTAAAGCAATGCTTCCGGGCTTCCCGCCCCTGGGTGCCAGTCGTAGCGCCATTTGACGGCCGGCGGCAGCGACATCAAGACCGATTCGGTGCGCCCGCCCGATTGCAGGCCGAACAGCGTGCCGCGATCCCAGACCAGGTTGAACTCGACATAACGCCCGCGCCGGTAGGCCTGGAAGTCGCGCTCGCGCTCGCCGTAGGGGATGTGCTGGCGCTTGTCGACGATCGGCAGGTAGGCGCCGGCGAAGGCGTCGCCGACCGCGCGCATCAGGTCGAAACAACGTTCGAAGCCGCCCTCGTCGAGGTCGTCGAAAAAGATGCCACCGACGCCGCGCGGCTCGTTGCGGTGTTTGAGGAAGAAGTATTCGTCGCACCACTGCTTGTAGCGTGCGTGGGTGTCGTCGCCGAACGGCGCCAACGCCCGCTTGCAGGCGGCGTGGAAGTGGCGCACGTCTTCCTCGAACGGATAGTAGGGCGTCAGATCCATGCCGCCGCCAAACCAGCCGACGGGATCTTCGCCGGGTCTGGTGGCGACCAGCGCGCGCACGTTCATGTGCGCCGTCGGGCAGTAGGGGTTTTCCGGGTGCAGCACCAGCGATACGCCCATCGCCTCGAAGGCGCTGCCGGCGAGTTCCGGGCGTTTGGCGGTGGCCGACGCCGGCAAGGCCGGGCCGCTCACCTGCGAGAAAGCGACACCGCCACGCTCGAAAACCCGCCCGCCCTCGATGATGCAGGTCAACCCGCTGCCGCCGAGCGGTTGCCCGGCTTCCTTCTGCCAGGGATCGGCGCGGAAGGTCTTTCCGGGTTTGCCGGATTTGCCACCCTCGCCTTCCAGCGCCTCGGCGGCAGCGACGATACGCGCTTGCAGGCCGGTAAAATACGCCTTGAGGACATCCGGCGCGATCATCGCGCGATGGCCCGGTAGCCGATGTCGTTGCGGAATTGCATGCCGTCGAAATGGATGCCGAACAAGGCATCGTAGGCGCGCTTTTGCGCCTGCTTGACGTTGTCGCCCAGCGCGGTGACGCACAGAACGCGGCCGCCGGAGGTGACGACCATGCCGTTGCGCTCGGCCGTTCCGGCGTGGAAGACATGCGTGTCTTCGGCTTCCGGCGGGATGCCGCTGATCACGTCGCCCTTGCGCGGCGTGTCCGGGTAGCGGGCGGCGGCGAGCACGACGCCGAGCGCGACGCGGCGATCCCATTCGGCTTCGACCTGGTCGAGCTTGCCGGCGACCGCGTGTTCGAGCAGCGTCAGCAGATCCGATTTCAGGCGCATCATGATCGGCTGCGTTTCCGGGTCGCCCATGCGGCAGTTGAACTCGACGGTTTTCACCGAACCGTCCTTGCCGATCATCAGGCCGGCGTAGAGGAAGCCGGTGTAGGGCATGCCGTCGGCCGCCATGCCGCGCACGGTGGGCAGGATGATCTCGCGCATCGTTTTGGCGTGGATGGCCGGCGTGACGACCGGCGCGGGCGAGTAAGCGCCCATGCCGCCGGTGTTCGGGCCGGTATCGCCGTCGCCGATGCGCTTGTGGTCCTGGCTGGACGCCAGCGCCAGCACGTTGCGGCCGTCGACCATGACGATGAAGCTGGCTTCCTCACCTTCCAGAAATTCCTCAATGACGACGCGGGCGCCGGCCGCATTGTTCGCCACGCCGAGTTTGTTGCCCGAGAGCATATCGTCGATGGCGCGGTGCGCTTCGTCCAGCGTCGTCGCCACGACGACGCCCTTGCCGGCCGCCAGGCCGTCCGCCTTGATGACGATGGGCGCGCCCTGGGCGTCGACATAGGCGTGCGCTGCTGCCGCATCCGAGAAGGTTTCAAAAGCGGCGGTGGGTATCTTGTGCTTCGTCATGAAGCGTTTGGCGAAGTCTTTCGAGCTTTCCAGTTGCGCCGCTTCCTTCGTCGGGCCGAAAATCTTCAGGCCGCGCGCGCGGAAAATATTGACCACGCCAGCCGCCAGCGGCGCTTCCGGGCCGACCACGGTGAGGTGAATCTTTTCTTTTTCGGCAAAATCGGCGAGCGCGACGGGATCGCTGATGTCGACGTTCTCGACTTCGTGTTCGTGCGCCGTACCGGCGTTGCCGGGCGCGACATAAACCTTCTGCAGGCCGGGGGTCTTGGCCAGGCGCCAGGCCAGCGCATGTTCGCGGCCGCCGGAGCCGATGACGAGGAGTTTCATATTATTCAGTTTGAAAAGTAGAGGTAAGCCACTGCAAAAGCCCTTTGAAAGCAGCGCTATTCGTATCCATCAGTTTATTGCCAATCAACGAATTCAAGCCCTGCCCCGGACTTTCTTGCCAGGCGAGCCAAGTTGCGGTCTCCGCTTTAGTCAAAAAATGGGGCGGAAACTTTGGTGCCTTCAGCGTCGAAACAGCACTCTTGGCATGGGAGAGGATATCGCTCTCAGCGGGATTGGCAGCATTAATGCAGAAATGCTCAAAATAGCCATCGCTAAAATTGTCTGGCATTACCCAGGCACCTATAGTTGGGAGCTTTTTTGGATGTGCGAATTTGAAACCCTGGTAATTCGCTCCCGCAAAGCTCATGGGGGGAAGGTATCCAAACTTGGTGACTATGCCTTCTATTTTCCGGTAAGTGGCAAGGAAACCATCCTTCGGGCTGGTTGAGAAATCTGCGTCGACGACAATTCCCAGATGGGTGACTTGTCCAGACCTGAGATCGTCCATCGCATATTCGAATGCCTGAAAAGCATTGCCTTTACCATCGCCTTTCTGGAAATAACTCGTAGGCGGGCCAATCCAAATTTCTTGGTCGGCAAAACCGGCTGTGCGGCATAACGCAGTAAAGAACGCTGCGTCGGCCTGTCCTTCTACCAGTAGTCGCTTGTTTGATGGATGCGGCATTACCTGACCTCGATGGAAGCTTGCGTCAACCTCCCAAGTTTCTCTTCGTCGAAAAGAGTGGCAATTAATTTGTTCTCCTCGCCTTCCATGACACTACGCCCCAAACGGAAAAGAACGCTATCCGTACTTGTGTCACCTACCGACGAATTCGAGAACGCATTAATGCAGTCACTACTATGAGTCGTTGCGAAAACCTGAACATCGAGTTCTTTTGCCAGGTGCAGCACCAAATCCCAAGCCTGCTGTTGGACAGAATAATGCAGTCCGTTCTCGAACTCGTCGAGAAGCAGCAGTCCCCCTTTGGCAGAAAACAGGGAAAGCACCAGTTGTAACAAGCGCGTCATGCCGTCACCCATACTGGCCAGTGGGATGGGTGACGATTGCCCTTCAAGTTTAATGATTGCAACACGAGAACGAGAATCTTCTCGGGGGCGCAAAGTCTCTTCCTTTCTAACAAAGGCAAGACCCGATACTTCAGGTTCAATGATGCGCAATGCACGGAGTAGATAGTTTTCTGCGTCCGTCAGGGCTGCACGATCCCACATGGCAGCCAACTGATCTACCGTGATGAAATCAGTCGGCACATGGACATGTGGAATCGCCCTTGTCTCAGCGGGCGTTGATCGGAATAGCCTTCTCGACATGGGCATGTCGGCCAAATCCAGCCAGAAAGCGCGTTGTTTTGTTGAAAGGAATAGCGCTTGTTCTGGGTGTACGTCGTTAGAGAAGAGGTCAGGACTATTCTTTTCCACCGGAGATCTTTTCCGACGACGTAAAGTCTCCCCCGTTTCATCGGTAAACTCTTCAAATACTTCAAAGAAAAGACGGTGTTCTAACTGAATATACGACTGCTGCTGGGCATCACCAATATAAATTGATTTTCCATCGGCATCGGGAAAGCGGCGCCCTGGAAAGAAATGGCGGAAGGAAGAATCGATGGTCTCTTGAGGGCTTCCCGACAACGGGTTGTCAAAACGCAGGTTTTCGTCATGACTACCTAAAATGGAGAGCAAAGTAGATGGTTCTCCTTGACTGGCATAGATCGTTAAAGCCTCAAGAACGCTACTTTTCCCACTATTGTTTTTTCCGACGATCAGATTGACTTGGCCGAGACGCGGAATTTCCAGCTCATCGAACAAGCGGAAATTTCTAATAGTAAGCGTGTCAATCATAGAAGCTCCTCCAGTGCCCGCTTCTGCCTATCAATAAAATCAATGCCGGAAGTGCCGCGCGCCGGTGAAGACCATGGCGATTCCGTGTTCGTTGGCGGCAGCGATCACTTCCTCGTCGCGCATCGAGCCGCCGGGCTGGATCACGGCCTTGGCGCCGGCTTCGGCCAGCACGTCGAGACCGTCGCGGAAGGGGAAGAAGGCGTCCGACGCGACGCAGGAGCCGGCCAGCGACAGCCCGGCGTTGCCGGCCTTGATGGCGGCGATGCGCGTCGAATCGACGCGGCTCATCTGGCCGGCGCCGACGCCGAGCGTCATGCCGTCGCCGCAAAAGACGATGGCATTCGACTTGACGAACTTGGCGACGCGGTAGGCGAAGATCAGGTCTTCGATCTGGCCGACGGTCGGTGCTTTTTCGGTGACGACCTTGAGGTCGGAAAGCTGGACGTTGAAGAGGTCGGGCGTCTGCACCAGCAGGCCGCCGCCGACGCGCTTGAATTCTAGCGCATTGGTGTTGTTGGCGAGCGGCAGTTCGAGCACGCGCAGGTTCTGCTTGCCGGCGAGCAACGCCTTTGCGGCGTCGGTAAAGGCCGGCGCGATCAGCACTTCGACAAAGTGCTTGCGCTCGTTCATGGCGGCGACCACGTCGGTATCGACCGTGCCGTTGAAGGCGATGATGCCGCCGAAAGCCGAAGTCGAATCGGTCTTGAAAGCTTTTTCGTAAGCGCCGAGCAGACTGGCATCGATCGCCACGCCGCAGGGATTGGCGTGCTTGATGATGACGCAGGCCGCGCTGTTGGCACCCCCGTTAAAGGTTTTCACGCACTCCCAAGCGGCGTCGGCATCGGCGATGTTGTTGTAGGAAAGTTCCTTGCCCTGGATCTGCTTGTAGGCCGCGATGCTGCCCGCCAGCGGTATCGGATCGCGGTAGAAAGCGGCCTGCTGGTGGGGGTTCTCGCCATAGCGCAACGTTTCGGTGCGGTCGAAGGCCAGTTGCAGCTTGTCCGGAAACTGCTGCGGCTGGTTCGCCTCGTCGAGCGAGGTCAGCCAGTTGGCGATGGCGGAATCGTAGCGCGCCGTGTAAGTAAAGGCTTTCTTGGCGAGACCGAAACGGGTGGCCAACGACAGCGCGCCGTCGTTGGCCCGCATTTCGGCAAGCAGCGCCAGGTAGTCTTCCGGGTCGGTGACGACGGCGACCCCGGCGTAGTTCTTGGCCGACGAGCGCACCATCGCCGGGCCGCCGATGTCGATGTTCTCGATCGCGTCTTCCAGCGTCACGCCGGGCTGGGCGACGGTTTCGCGGAAGGGGTAGAGGTTGACGCACACCAGGTCGATGGTGTCGATGCCATGCTGGGCGATGGTCGCCATATGCTCGGGCAGATCGCGGCGGGCGAGGATGCCGCCATGCACTTTCGGATGCAGCGTCTTGACGCGGCCGTCAAGCATTTCCGGGGAGCCGGCGTAATCGCCGATTTCGGTCACGGTCAGACCGCCGTCGCGCAGCATTTTGGCGGTGCCGCCGGTAGATAGCAGCTTGACGCCGAGGGCGGCCAGGCCGTGGGCGAATTGAAGGGCGCCGCGCTTGTCGGAAAGGCTAATCAGGGCTTGACGGATTTTCATGGTCGGAAAGAAGAAAAAAGGAAAAGAAGATGGCTGACTCAGGAAATGAGCTGATAATCGACGAGTTTTTTGCGCAGCGTATTGCGGTTGATGCCCAGCATGTCGGCGGCCAGCGTCTGGTTGCCGCCGGCCTGCCCGAGCACGACTTCAAGCATCGGCCGCTCGACGCTACGGATCACCATGTCGTAGATGGCGGCCGGTTTTTCGCCGTCGAGGTCGCGGAAGTAGGTTTCCAGCGCGCGCTGGACGGCGGCGTAAAGGTCGTGACCCTGGCTCATGCGGCGAGCTCCTCGGCGAGGCTGCCGGCCGTGTGGAGGTAAGTCAGATGCTCGTTGTGTTCGGCCAGAGCGAAGAAGAAATCATTGACCACCCGACCTTGCAGCTCGATGGTCGGCAACTGGTTCATCATGTGGCGGAACGCTGCCGAGCCGACCAGCCCCTTGGTGTACCAAGAGATGTGCTTGCGCGCGACGCGAACACCGGTCTCGATGCCGTAGAAGGCGTAAAGATCCTCCAGATGTGCCATCAGAATCTCGTGAATCTCCGCGACGCGAGGCGGCAGCAGAGGCGTCCCGGTGTTCAGGTAGTGCTCGATTTCGCGGAAAAGCCACGGCCTGCCTTGCGCGGCGCGACCGATCATCACCGCGTCGGCGCCGGTGGCGTCGAGCACGAATTTCGCTTTCTCCGGCGAATCGATGTCGCCGTTGGCGATGATCGGGATGCGCGCCTCGGCTTTTACCGCCGCGATCGTCTCGTACTCGGCCTGCCCGGTATAGCCGCAGGCGCGCGTCCGGCCGTGCATGGCCAGCGCGCGGATGCCCGACTGCTCGGCGATTTTCAGGACGTTCGTCGCGTTGCGGCTGGATTTGTCCCAGCCGGTACGTATCTTGAGCGTCACCGGCGTGCCGGGAACAGCGTTGACGACGGCTTCGAGAATCCGGCCGACCAGCAGTTCGTCCCGGAGCAGGGCGGAACCCGCCATCACGTTGCAGATCTTTTTGGCCGGGCAACCCATGTTGATGTCGATGATCTGCGCGCCACGCTCAACGTTGTGGCGTGCCGCGTCGGCCATCATCGCCGGCAGCGAGCCGGCGATCTGCACCGAGATCGGCGCCACTTCACCGTCGTGGTTGGCGCGGCGCCGCGTCTTCGCGCTGCCGTAGAGCAGGGAGTTCGAGGTCACCATTTCGGATACCGCCAGCCCAGCCCCCATCTTTTTGCAGAGCTGGCGGAAAGGACGGTCGGTCACCCCGGCCATCGGTGCGACAAAGAGGTTGTTTCTGAGCGTAAAGCCGACAAATTCCATAGTGGCGTCGTACGGGGCGAAGTGGTTGGCAGGGCAAGGGAAAGGGGCGAATTTTACCCTCATTGTCGCCCAAAAAATAGTCGGTTTCCGTCCCGAGAACGCAAACGGAGCGCGGCTATTTGCCGTCGCTCTGGCAGTGCAATTTTTTTTCTGTAAATATTCGCGGGCGATTCCATTGGGATGACGAGATCAGTCTTTCAAGTTGAGATAGATTTTGCCTGTCATCCAGTCCTCATCGCACTCGGCGAGAAGTGCCGAGACGAGACGCAGACAGGGCGCCGTATTGGGGAAGATCGAGGCGACGCGAGTGCGGCGCCCGATCTCGCGATTGATGCGTTCGAGGCCATTGGTGGTACGCAGCCGAAGCCGTTGCCCAGGCGG
>JACQYA010000177.1 GCA_016208425.1 Betaproteobacteria bacterium | reverse complement strand
GTTCTTCGTCGAATGGATGGCGCTCGATCTGATCCGCGATCAAGACGGTCAGGTGCTCGGCGTCATCGCGCTGGAAATGGAAACCGGCGAAGTCGTCGCCTTTCACGCCAAGGCGACGATCTTCGCCACCGGCGGCGCGGGGCGCATTTTCCATTCCTCGACCAACGCCTTCATCAACACCGGCGACGGTCTCGGCATGGCGGCGCGCGCCGGCATCGCGCTCGAAGACATGGAATTCTGGCAGTTCCACCCGACCGGCGTAGCCGGCGCCGGCGTGCTGATTACCGAAGGCGTGCGCGGCGAGGGCGGCATTCTGCGCAACTCGGACAACGAGCGCTTCATGGAGCGCTACGCGCCGAACGCCAAGGATCTGGCGTCGCGCGACGTGGTCTCGCGGGCGATGGTCACCGAAATCAACGAAGGGCGCGGTTGCGGCCCGAACAAGGATTTCGTCCTGCTCGACATCACCCACCTCGATCCGGCGACGATCATGAAGCGCCTGCCGGGCATCCGCGAAATCTCGATCCAGTTTGCCGGCATCGACCCGATCAATGCGCCGATCCCGGTGGTGCCGACCTGCCACTACCAGATGGGCGGTATTCCGACCAACTACCACGGCGAAGTCGTCAATGCCGACGGCAGCACGGTCACCGGTTTCTACGCCGCCGGCGAAGTCGCCTGCGCCTCGGTGCACGGGGCGAACCGCCTCGGGACCAACTCCTTGCTCGACCTGCTGGTGTTTGGCAAGTCGTCGGGCGACGCAGTGGTCGAGGCGATCAAGGCGAGTCCGGTCGCGCACAAGGAGCTGCCAGCCGGTTTCGCCGAGCGCACGCTGGCCCGTTTGAACCGCCTGGAAACGCAGAGCGGCGGGAGCAGCGTCGACGAGACGCGCCTGGAACTCCAGCGCACGATGCAGCAGCACTGTGGCGTGTTCCGCTTCAAGGATCTGCTGGCCGAAGGCGTGGCCAAGATACTCGAAGTCGAGAAGCGGGTCGCGAGGACTGAAATCGGGGACAAGTCCAAGGTCTGGAACACAGCGCGCATCGAAGCGCTCGAACTCGACAACCTGATCGAAGTGGCGAAGGCGACGATGGTTTCGGCCGAAGCGCGCAAGGAATCGCGCGGTGCGCACGTGCGCGACGACGCGCCGGATACCGCCGCCAATCCGAACGGCCGCGACGACGCTAACTGGCACAAGCACACGCTATGGCATCGCGAGGGCAACCGCCTCGCGTACAAGCCGGTGAACATGATGCCGCTCTCAGTCGAAACCATTGCGCTGAAGACGCGCTCGTACTGATCGCCAAGGAGTCGATGAATATGGCCCGCACCCTGCAATTCAAAATTTACCGCTACGACCCGGACCAGGACAAAGCGCCCTATATGCAGGATATTTCGGTCGAAGTGGATGATGCCGTCGACCGCAAGCTGCTCGACGTGCTGACCAAGCTGAAGGCCAAGGACGATACCTTGTCGTACCGCCGTTCGTGCCGCGAGGGCATCTGCGGTTCTGACGCGATGAACATCAACGGCAAGAACGGGCTGGCCTGCCTGACCGAGGTCGCTTCGCTCAAGCAGCCGGTCGTTCTGCGCCCACTGCCCGGCCTGCCGGTGATCCGCGACCTGATCGTCGATATGACGCAGTTTTTCAAGCAGTATCACTCGATCAAGCCCTACCTCATCAACGACACGCCGCCGCCGGAGCGCGAGCGCCTGCAATCGCCGGAAGACCGCGAAGAGCTGAACGGCCTCTACGAGTGCATCCTGTGCGCCTGCTGCTCGACCTCGTGCCCGTCGTTCTGGTGGAACCCGGACAAGTTCGTCGGCCCGGCCGGTTTGCTCAACGCCTATCGCTTCATCGCCGATACGCGCGACCAGGCGACCAACGCGCGCCTGGACGATCTGGAAGACCCCTACCGCCTGTTCCGCTGCCACTCGATCATGAACTGTGTCGAGGTTTGTCCGAAGGGTTTGAACCCGACCGAGGCCATCGGCAAGATCAAGGAACTGATGGTCAGGCGCGTAGTCTGAAAACGGGGCGTCGTCTGACCGTGGAACGTGAAGCGCTCAACCGTTTGCGCTGGCGCTGTACGCGCCGGGCGATGCTGGAAATGGATCTGTTGCTCGGGAAATTTCTCGACGAGCGTTTTTCCGGTCTCAGCCCGGAGCAGGCGGAAGCGTTCGTGGTGCTGGCAGACATGGAAGACCTGGAACTCTGGCCGCTGGTTAACGGTGCACGCGAGTGTGAAGATGTGGTTCAGGCAGAAGTGGTTGCCCTGTTGCACGACGTAAGAATCAAGTAAAACCGAGTAAGAAAGCTGCCTCATATTGACTGCTTCCTGCCGGAAGCAGAGATATCACAAACCTGTACTGGGAATACATCATGACGACCGAACGCAAGGCAACACTGACGATCGATGGGCACGCGCCTGTCGATTTTTCAATCATGACGCCGACTCACGGCAATGATTGCATCGACATCCGCACGTTGGGCGCCAAGACCGGTTTCTTTACCTACGACTCGGGTTTTCTGTCGACGGCAAGCTGCAAGTCGAAAATCACCTATATCGACGGCGACAAGGGCGAACTGCTGTATCGCGGCTATCCGATCGAGCAACTGGCGGAACAGTGCAACTTCCTGGAGGTCGCCTACCTGCTGAAGAACGGCGAGTTGCCCAACGCCGCGCAAAAACAAAAGTTCGAGACCACGATCAAGAGCCATACGATGGTGCACGAGCAATTGACCAAGTTCTACCAGGGCTTTCGCCGCGATGCGCACCCGATGGCGGTGATGGTCGGCGTGGTCGGCGCGCTCTCGGCGTTCTATCACGAAGCGGCCGATTTTTCGGACTCCGAGCACCGCAACATCAGCTTCAACCGCATCATCGCCAAGATGCCGACCATCGTTGCGATGGCCTACAAATACACCACCGGCCAGCCGTTCATGTATCCGCGCAACGACCTGGGCTATACGGCAAACTTCATGCACATGATGTTCGGCACGCCGTGCGAAACCTACGTGCCGAATCCGGTGCTGGTGCGCGCGCTCGACATTATCTTCACCCTGCATGCCGACCACGAGCAGAACGCCTCGACCTCGACCGTGCGCCTGGCCGGCTCGTCGGGAGCCAACCCCTTCGCCTGCGTCTCGGCCGGTATTGCCTGCCTCTGGGGGCCGGCGCACGGCGGCGCCAACGAAGCCTGCCTGAAGATGCTGGAAGAAATCGGCGACGTATCCCGTGTCAACGAATACATCGCCCGCGCCAAGGACAAGAACGACAGTTTCAAGCTGATGGGTTTCGGCCATCGCGTGTACAAGAATTTCGATCCGCGCGCCAAGCTGATGCGCAAGGTGTGCAACGACGTGCTGAAAGAGCTCGGGCTGGAAAACGACCGCCTGTTCAAGCTGGCGATGGAACTCGAACGGATCGCGCTGGAAGATCCCTACTTCGTCGAGAAAAAGCTCTACCCCAACGTCGATTTCTACTCTGGCATTGTGCAGAAGGCGCTCGGCGTCCCGACCTCGATGTTCACCTGCATCTTCGCGCTGGCGCGCACCGTCGGCTGGATGACGCAGTGGGAGGAAATGCTGACCGATTCGGAGTACAAGATCGGGCGCCCGCGCCAGCTTTATATCGGAGCGGCAAACCGCGACGTGGTGCCGCTCGACAAGCGTTGAAAGACGGAAACGGGCGGTTGGCGACCGCCGCCTGTTTTGTATGGCCGGCCGGAAAGTTATCCCGGCGCCCCGACATGCCCCAGAAACCCTGAACAACAGGTGCCTGCCATGATGAACGAGCTGTTCGGTACATCCCACCTCTTCGGCGGCAACGCGCCCTTCGTCGAAGAGCTTTACGAAAACTACCTCGACAACCCGTCATCGGTTCCCGACGGGTGGCGCTCGTATTTCGACAACCTGAGCCAGTTGCCCGGCCCGGCGGCGCGCGATGTCGCGCATTTGCCGGTCATCCACGCCTTCGTCGAGCAGGCGAAGAAGGGCGGTTATCGCGCCGCCGCGCCGGCCGATGACACGAAGCAGGTCGGCGTGCTTCAAATGATTAACGCCTATCGCTTTCTCGGCACGCGCTGGGCCAATCTCGACCCGCTCAAACGGCACCCGCGCCCGCCGGTTCCCGAGCTGGAGCCGGCCCACTACGGCCTGTCGGACGCCGATCTCAACACACCGTTCCACGCCGGATCGTTCAAGGGGGTCGCCGAACACGCCACGCTCGGCCAGATCCTGGAAGGGATCAAGGAAACGTATTCCAGCTCGATCGGCGTCGAGTACATGTATATGAACGAGATCGCCGAGAAGCGCTGGTTGCAGGCGCGCCTTGAGCCGGTCCGGGCGACCGGCAGCTATACCGCCGAACACAAGAAACGGCTGCTCGAACGGCTGACGGCGGCGGAAACGCTGGAGCGCTATCTGCACACCCGGTATGTCGGACAGAAGCGTTTCTCGCTGGAAGGCGGCGAATCGCTGATCGTTTCGATGGACGAGCTGATCCGCGTCGCCGGCGGCCTGGGCGTGCAGGAAATCGTGATCGGCATGGCGCACCGCGGCCGCCTCAACGTGCTGGTCAACACGCTAGGCAAGTCGCCATCGATGCTGTTTGCCGAGTTCGAGGGCAAGAAAGCGCAGGATCTCTCCGCCGGCGACGTGAAATACCACATGGGCTATTCGTCCGATGTCGGTACGCCGGGCGGGCCGGTGCACCTGACGCTGGCCTTTAACCCCTCGCACCTGGAGATCGTCAATCCGGTCGTCGAAGGCTCGGTATACGCCCGCCAGATCCGGCGCGGCCAGGCCGGCAAAGACCAGGTCTTGCCGGTGCTGATCCACGGCGACGCCGCCGTCGCCGGGCAGGGCGTCAACCAGGAAATGCTCAATTTCGCGCAGACGCGCGGCTACGGCACCGGCGGCACCGTCCATCTCGTGGTCAACAACCAGATCGGTTTTACCACGTCCGATCCGCGCGACACCCGCTCGTCGCTGTACTGCACCGACATCTTCAAAATGGCCGATGCGCCCATCTTCCACGTCAACGGCGACGATCCCGAAGCCGTCGCTCTGGTCACGCAAGTGGCGATGGAGTTCCGCCAGACGTTCAAGAAGGATGTCGTCGTCGATATCGTCTGCTTCCGCAAGCTCGGCCACAACGAGCAGGACGAGCCGATGGTCACGCAACCGCTGATGTACAAGAAGATCCAGGCGCATCCCTGAACGCGCAAGCTGTACGCCGACAAGCTCGTGGCGCAGGGCGTGTGCGCCGCCGACGAGCCGGAGCGGATCATCAAGGACTTCCGCGTCGCGCTCGACGAAGGCCGCCACCTGATCGACCCGGTGATTACCGACTACCACAACAAGTACGCCATCGACTGGTCGCCGTACGCCGGTGCGACCTATACGGAAAAGTGCGACACCACGGTGCCGCTCAAGGAGCTCAAGCGCCTGGCGGCGAGATTGACCGGTCTGCCGGCCAATTTCACGCTGCACTCGCGCGTCAAGAAGATCGTCGAGGACCGGGCGGCTATGGGCGAGGGCAAGCTGCCGGTCGATTGGGGTATGGGTGAAAACCTCGCCTACGCGACCTTGCTGGCGGCCGGTTACGGCGTGCGGCTGTCCGGCGAAGACGTTAATCGCGGGACTTTCTTCCACCGTCACGCGGCCTTCCACGACCAGAACCGCGAGAAGTGGGACGAAGGAAGCTACCGGCCGCTGGCGCATTTGCAGCCCGAACAGGGGCGTTTCCGCTCCTACGATTCGGTGCTTTCGGAAGAAGCCGTGCTGGCGTTCGATTACGGTTACGCCACCGCGACGCCGAACGAGCTGGTCGTTTGGGAAGGCCAGTTCGGCGACTTCGCGAACGGCGCG
The DNA here is from genome assembly GCA_016208425.1 of Betaproteobacteria bacterium. Taxonomy (GTDB): domain Bacteria; phylum Pseudomonadota; class Gammaproteobacteria; order Burkholderiales; family Rhodocyclaceae; genus JACQYA01. The sequence continues at coordinate 6,901 of JACQYA010000177.1, read as the reverse complement.
CAGGTCGTCATCGACCAGTTCCTCGCCTCCGGCGAAGCGAAATGGGGTCGCGGTTGCGGCCTCGTCATGCTGCTGCCGCACGGCTACGAAGGCCAGGGGCCGGAGCACTCGTCGGCGCGCCTGGAACGCTACATGCAGCTTTCCGCCGACTTCAACTGGGAAGTCTGCGTGCCGTCCAACGCGGCGCAGATCTACCACGTCCTGCGCCGCCAGATGCTGCGCAAGCAGCGCAAGCCGCTCGTCATCATGTCGCCGAAATCGCTGCTGCGGCACAAGGACGCCACCTCCCCGCTCGACGATTTGGCGGAAGGCACCTTCCAGACGGTGATCGGCGAGACCGACGCGCTGAACGCCAAAAAGGTCACGCGCCTCGTCGCTTGCTCGGGGAAAATCTACTACGAGCTGCTCGCCGCGCGCCGCGAACGCAAAATCGAACATACTGCCCTGGTGCGCATCGAACAGCTTTATCCCTTCGACGACCGGCGTCTGGCCGAAGAAATGAAGAAATACCCCGGCCTCAAACAGCTCGTCTGGTGTCAGGAAGAACCGGAAAACCAGGGCGCGTGGTATGCCAAGCACCACCGTCTCGCGCAGCTCGTCGGCAAAAGCCAAAGCCTGTCGGTGGTATCCCGCCCGGCTTCGTCCTCGCCGGCCGTCGGCTATGCCGCCAGGCACGCCATCCAGCAAAAGGAAGTGATCGACGCCGCGCTCGGTTGAGCGCGCTTGTGTGCCCCGCACTTGCGTAATCTATTTCCCCACAGACAAACTATCGGAGTCCATATGCCCATCATCGACGTCAAAGTTCCCCAGCTTTCCGAATCCGTCGCCGAAGCGACTCTGGTGTCCTGGCACAAGAGAGCCGGCGAGCCGGTGTCGCGCGACGAGAACCTGATCGACATCGAGACCGACAAGGTCGTCCTCGAACTCCCGGCGCCGGAAGGCGGCGTGCTGGTCGAGATCGTCAAGGCCGACGGCGATACCGTTGTCGCCGGAGAAGTGATCGCCCGCATCGATACCGGAGCCAGGGCCGGCGCTACGGTTCCGGCGGCGCCACCGGCACCGGTGGCCGCTTCCGCGCCGGCGGCGGGCGTCGCCATGCCGGCCGCGCGTAAAATCCTCGACGAGAAAGGCATTGCCGCCGCCGATGTCGCCGGTTCCGGCCGTGGCGGCCGCGTCACCAAGGAAGACGCGCGGGCGGTGCAGCCTGCGGTTGCCGTGCCGACACCGGCGCCGGCCGCCGTTCCGGGTGTCGCGCTTCATCTCGGCGGGCGCTCCGAGCAGCGCGTGCCGATGTCGCGCCTGCGCGCCCGCCTGACCACCTTCAACGAGGTGAACATGGGGCCGATCATGGCGCTGCGCAAGCAGTACGGCGAGAAGTTCGAGAAGGCGCACGGCGTGCGCCTAGGCTTCATGGGCTTCTTCGTCAAGGCGGCGGTCGCCGCGCTGCAAAAATTCCCGATCATCAACGCCTCGGTCGACGGCACCGACATCGTCTACCACGGCTACATCGACATCGGTATCGCTGTCGGCAGCCCGCGCGGCCTGGTCGTGCCCATCCTGCGCGATGCCGACCAGATGAGCATCGCCGACATCGAGAAAAAGATCGGCGAGTTTGGCCAGAAGGCCAAGGACGGCAAGCTGTCGATGGAAGACCTGACCGGTGGCACCTTCTCGATTTCCAACGGCGGCGTGTTCGGCTCGATGCTGTCGACACCGATCATCAATCCGCCGCAGTCGGCCATCCTCGGCATCCACGCCACCAAGGATCGCGCCGTCGTCGAAAACGGGCAGATTGTGATCCGCCCGATCAACTATCTGGCCATGTCCTACGACCACCGCATCATCGACGGCCGCGAAGCCGTCCTCGGCCTGGTGACCATGAAAGAAACGCTCGAAGACCCGACCCGCCTGTTGCTCGGCGTCTGATTCGATAGAGGCCAACCATCATGTCCCAACAATTCGATGTACTCGTTATCGGCGGTGGTCCCGGTGGCTATGTGGCGGCGATCCGCGCCGCGCAGCTCGGTTTCAGCGTGGCCTGCTGCGAATCGAACGCCTACGCTGACCCCAAGGGCGAGCCGCGTTTGGGCGGCACCTGCCTGAACGTTGGCTGCATCCCGTCGAAGGCGCTGCTGCATACCTCGCACCTGTTTGAGGAGGCCGGCCACGGTTTTGCCGCGCACGGTATTTCGGTCGGTACGCCGAAGATCGATGTCGGTGCGATGATCGGCCGCAAGAACACGATCGTCGCCCAGCTTACCGGCGGCATCAAGGGGCTGTTCAAGAAGAACAAAGTGACGCTGCTGGGCGGCCACGGCGCGTTTGTCGCGCGGGGCGGCACGGCCGGCAACGAGGTTTGGCAAGTCCGGGCCGGCGATGAAACCGTCGAAGCGAAACAGGTGATCGTCGCCACCGGCTCCCGGGCGCGCCATTTGCCCGGTATCCCGGTCGACAACAAGATCGTCTGCGACAACGCCGGCGCGCTCGACATCGACGCCGTGCCGAAGAAGCTGGCGATCATCGGTGCCGGCGTGATCGGTCTCGAAATGGGTAGCGTCTGGCGCCGTCTCGGCTCCGGAGTGACCATCCTCGAAGCGCTGCCCGATTTCCTCTCCGTGGCCGATATCGATGTCGCCAGGGAAGCCGCCAGGGTTTTCGCCAGGCAAGGGCTGAACATCCAGACCGGCGTCAAGATCGGCGACGTAAAGGTGGGCAAAAAGGGCGTTTCCCTTGCCTATACCGACAAGACCGGCGCCGCGCAGACGCTGGATGCCGAGCGCCTGATCGTTTCTGTCGGACGCATCCCGAACACCGACGGTCTCGGCGCCGACAAGGTGGGTTTGCAGTTGAACGAGCGCGGCCAGATCGCCGTCGACGGCCATTGCCGCACCAACCTGCCCGGCGTATGGGCGGTCGGCGATGTCGTCGCCGGGCCGATGCTGGCGCACAAGGCCTCGGAAGAAGGCGTCATGGTCGCCGAGCGGATCGCCGGCCAGGCCGGCCACTGCAATGTCGACACCATCCCGTGGGTGATCTACACCAGCCCGGAAATCGCCTGGGTCGGCAAGACCGAGCAACAGCTCAAAGCCGGAGGCGCCGCCTACAAGGCCGGCAAGATCCCTTTCGCAGCCAACGGCCGCGCGCTCGGCATGGGCGAGACCGCCGGCTTCGTCAAGATCCTGGCTTGCGCCAAGACCGACCGCATCCTGGGCGTGCACATCGTCGGCGCGGGCGCATCGGAACTGATTTCGGAAGGTGTGGTGGCGATGGAATTCGGCGCCGCTTCGGAAGATCTGGCGCGCATCTGCCACGCCCACCCGACGCTGTCGGAGGTCATGCACGAGGCCGCGCTGGCCTGCGACAAGCGCGCGCTGCATTTTTGAGGGTCGTTTGATGGTAGGTTTGCCGACGTGACCTCCCGACAATCCGACAATCTATCAATCCGATCCTCCGCTCCGGGTAAGCGTGCCCACGGCGCGACCGCATGAAAATCCTCATCGTCGAAGACGAGCCGAAGACCGGCGACTACCTGAAGCAGGGGCTAAGCGAAGCCGGGTTTACGGCCGATCTCGTGCGCAACGGGCTGGACGGGATGCACGAGGGGCTGTCCGGCGCGTACGAGCTGCTGGTTCTCGACGTGAATCTGCCGGCGCTGGACGGCTGGCAGGTCTTGAAGGCGTTGCGCGCCGCCGGGCGCGATTTTCCGGTGCTCTTCCTGACCGCGCGCGATCAGGTCGAGGATCGCGTCAAGGGGCTGGAACTCGGCGCCGACGACTATCTGGTCAAGCCTTTCGCTTTTTCCGAGCTGCTCGCCCGCGTGCGCACGCTGTTGCGGCGCGGCCGGGCCAAGGAGACGGGGCGGGAGCGGCTGGCGCTCGCCGATCTCGAACTCGACGCGCTCAAGCGCCGGGCGACGCGCGCCGGGCGACGCATCGACCTGACGGCCAAAGAATTCGCGCTGCTCGAACTTTTTCTGCGCCGGCAGGGCGAAGTTTTGTCGCGCAGCTTCATCGCCTCGCAGGTGTGGGACATGAATTTCGATTCGGACACCAACGTGATCGAAGTTGCCATTCGCCGGCTGCGCGCCAAGGTCGACGACGGGTTCGCGCCCAAGTTGATCCATACGCTGCGCGGCATGGGTTACGTGATGGACATCCGATGAGCGGGAGCGCCCCGTTCCGCTTGCCCGGCTCGTTCAACTCGATCACGCTGCGCCTGTCGCTCGCGTTCGCGTTGCTGGCGACACTCGTTTTTGCCGCCCTGGGCATCTATTTGAGCCAGTCCGCCGACGACCACATGGTCGAGCTGGACGCCCACGAACTGCTCGGCAAGCTCGCGCTGACGCGCCATGTCGGCGGCCTGTCGGCATCTCCGGGCGCGCTCGCGGCCCGCCTTGCCGATGCGCTGGCCGGCGAGCACGGCGTGATCGTCGCGGTGGACGGCGGGCGGGCGACGATCTTCCGCTGGCCGGAGAACGGCTTGGCAGAAGCCTTGTCGTCCGCCGCGCGCGGTGTCGGAGAAACGCCGGAACGCCTGACCAGCAACGGGCGGGATTACCGCGCCGTCGCCGGCTCGCTGCAGACCGGCTGGGGCGAGGCGGCGCGCGTCGTCGTCGCGCGCGACATCCGCCATCACACCGAATTTCTCGATCGCATGCACCGCGATTTCTGGCTGGCCGTGCTCGCCGCCGCTCTGCTGACGGCGGTTATCGGCGCGTTGATCGCGCGGCGCGGCATGCGTCCGGTGCTCGCCATCACCGGCACGGCCGGCCGCATTTCGGCCGGGCGGCTGGCCGAGCGCATCGTCGAGGACAATGTTCCCCCGGAACTGGCGGAACTGGTCAAAGCCTTCAACGCGATGCTCGGCCGGCTGGAAGAATCCTTCAAACGCCTGTCCGATTTTTCGGCCGACCTCGCGCACGAATTACGCACACCGATACACGGCTTGCGCATGCAGACGGAGGTGTCGCTAGGCAAGCTGCGCAGTGTGGACGAATACCGCGATCTGCTGGCTTCCAACCTCGAAGAATACGAGCGTTTGTCCCGCATCATCGCCGACATGCTGTTTCTGGCCAAGGCCGAGCACGGCCTAGCGATCTCGCAGAAAGCGCCTGTCCGCCTGCTCTGGGGCTGGCCGGGGAAGATCTCACCGTGCACGGCGACCGGTTGATGTTGCAGCGCGCGATCGGCAACCTGCTGGTCAACGCCATCCACCACACGCCGCAACATGGCAGCGTCGCGTTGCGCGTGCGGCAAGAGAACGGCATGGCCGTTCTGTCCATCGCCAATTCTGGCGCAGCGATACCCGCCGATGCGCTGGAGACCATTTTTGACCGCTTTGTCCGCCTCGACCAGCGCAGCGAAGGCAGCGGGCTGGGGTTGGCCATTGCCCGCTCGGCGATACTCGCGCACGGCGGCAAGATCGAGGCCAGCGCGTCGGCGACGACGACCGAGTTCACCGAGTTCACCATCCGTTTGCCGCTCCGAGGTTGACCGGCCGCCAACCCGGAGCCGCAGGCCGCGCGGCAAGCTTTCCCCGGCCTGACGGGTCAAGGCTTTTCGGGTTTCGCGACCAGGAACCCTCGCTCTCCGGGCGGCGAAGGCAAGCCGGAAACACGGCTCGCCGGTGACCCGCCATCCTCGTGCGCGAGCGCGATTCCGGCCTCGACGGCAGCCGTGCCAGCGCTCGCCGCCAGCGAGTTTCCTTTTAGCATCCAAGCACGCGGGTTGTGTTCAAAACCGAGCTTCGGGTAATACCCGTTTGCTTTCGGTGCCGCCAGCAGCACAATCGTGCATTCACGGCCAAGCCTTTGCTTTGTTTCGTGGATAAGGCGCTTGCCGATGCCGTGCCGCTGATACTCGGCATCAACAGCAAGATCCGCGAGATAGGCCACGTAGGTAAAATCCGTGAGCGACCGCGAGATGCCCACAAGGCGTTCATCGTGCCACGCGGTAACCGTTAGATTCGCGTTGTTGAGCATGCCCTCGAATATGTCTGGACGATCTACCGGGCGCCTGTCACCAAGGGTAGATCGCTGGTAGAGGTCGATAGCTGCCCCAACGGTTATCTCGGCGTCGCTGCGGTATGTGATATTCATGTTGCGGGATTGGTTTGAGGTGGCTAACGCTCGAATACCGGGTTAGCGGTCATATATGCGATCCGCCCAATAGGTGGGACGGCGTGCTTGGTGTGAAACGACAAAAATAACTATGCCATCGCTCTCGGGGCGATAGAAAAGCGAAAAGAGCCCCCATGACCGGGATATTTTACGCTTGGAGTGTCCATTTGTCGTGACTATAGTGGTCCTCGGATTCAAGGCAGCGGTTTAAGCTGTTCGCTGTCATGAGGAACAAGACGAAATGAATGGGCCGAAGAAGAGGAAAGTTCCGGCGCCCGAGTTCAAGGCGAAGGTGGGTTTGGAAGCCGTGCGCGGCCTGAAGACGTTAAACGAGATTGGCTAGGGATTTGGTGTTCACACTGTCCGGGTAGGGCAGTGGAAGAAGGCCATCCTGGAGCAAGCCAGTACGCTGTTTGAAGGCAAGCGCGACCCCAAGCCGGTGGTTGCGCACCGGGAACCGGATCCGCTGTACAGCGAGATCGGCAAACTGAAGATGGAACTGGGCTGGCTCACAAAAAGTCTGGGATCAGCCTGCCATGATCCGGCAAGGATGGATAGCCAAAGAAGAGACGGTGGCTGTCGTGCGGCAATGCGTTCTGGCCGGCGTGCCGGGAGTGTCACGATTTTTGTGTGGGGGGCGGAGAGAGAGACTTTCCCACGGTGCCGCCGCCCGCTGGTTTATCGAGCGGGAGGCGGGCGGCGCGGCGGGAAAGCCGGCGCCCATACTACGCGGCGGCCTTGGCGAACCGATCTCCGTAGAGTATAGCGGATCGGTTCACGGCC
>JACQYA010000008.1 GCA_016208425.1 Betaproteobacteria bacterium | reverse complement strand
GCGGCGGAGGACGTGGCGGTGAACCGCCTGGTGCTGGCCGATCTGCTGGAACAGGAAGGGGCCGCCGTGGTCTTCGCCGAGAACGGGCGCGAGGCGGTCGAACGGGTGACGCAAGAAGGCGGCCCGGCTTTCGACCTGGTGCTGATGGACATCCAGATGCCGGTGATGGACGGCCTGGAAGCGACGCGGCGCCTGAAGACGGCCGCGCCCGATCTGCCGGTGATCGGCCTCACCGCCCACGCGCTGGCCGAGGAAAGGGGCAGATGCCGGGACGCCGGGATGGTCGATCATGTGACCAAGCCGATCGAACCGGAAGAGCTGGTGGCCGCCATGCTGCACCACGCCGGCACAAAACCCGCGCCGCAGCTTCCGGCTGCCGGCTTTGTGCGGGGGTTGAAGGCGGGTTTGCCGGCGGGCTTGGCAGCGGGTTTGGCAACGGGTTTGGCAACGGGTTTGGCAACGGGTTTGTCAACACTCCCGGCGCTCGGCGGCATGATTGACAGAGCCGCCCTGTTGGCGCGCTTCGGCGGCCGCCAGGCCTTCATCGACAAGCTGCTCGCGACGGTCTGCCAGTCGCATGCCGACACCGCTGAAAAGCTGCGCGAAGCGGCGCGGCGGGGCGACCACAAAACCCTCGCCTTCATCGCCCATTCGCTGAAAGGCGTGTGCGGTAATATCAGCGCCGACCCGATGCACGAGCTTGCCCGGCAGGTCGAGGCCAGCGCCCGCGCCGGCGCCGGTGATGCGCCGGCACTGGCCGAACAACTGGCGGCAGCGACCGATGCGCTGCTCGCCGCGCTGGACGCCCGGGGCGGGGCGGGCGATGCAGGAGGCAATACAGTTCGGTAGGTCGGGTTACGCCGCGCCAACCCGACCTGCGCGCTGGCGTACGATCCACACTCAACGGGGAGCAACAGGAAATGAAGATTTTTGTCGTCGATGACGACCCGGTCGCCCGCATGATCGTGGTCGACCAGCTCAAAGAGCCGCGTTACACGTTGCGGCAGTTCGCCGACGGCGCCAGCCTGCTGGCGGCCATGGCCGAGGAGCCAGACCTGGTTCTGCTCGACATCGAGATGCCCGGAATGGACGGTATCGCCGCCTGCCGCGCCCTGCGCCAGGCGGGTCACGAACAGGTGCAGGTGATCTTTGTCTCGGCCCACGACGACCTGGAAACGCGCCTCGTCGCCTATGATGCCGGCGGTGCCGATTTTATCCTCAAGCCTTATGCGGCCGAGGAGCTGGTGCAGAAGGTGCGCGTCGCGGAGACTTTTCTCGCGCGGCGCAGCGACCTCGCGCAACAGGCGCGCGCCGCGCGACAAACCGCCTTTACCGCCATGTCTTCGATGGGCGAAATGGGCGTCGTGCTGCATTTTCTGCGCACGTCCTTCGCTTGCGCCGACCCCGACGAGCTGGCGCGGGAGGTGCTGGCCGCCATGTGCGAGTACGGCCTGCCCTGCCTGCTGCAACTGCGCGCCGGCACCGGCCAGCGCAGCTATTCTGGCCAGGGCGAGTGCTCGCAGTGCTCGCCGCTGGAATCCTCGATCCTCGGCCATGCGGCAGACATGGGGCGCGTTTTCCAGTTCCGCGACCGGCTGGCCATCAACTATCCGGGTGTCACCTTGCTGGTTCTGGCCTTGCCGCTCGCCGACCCCGAGCGCGTCGGCCGGTTGCGCGACCACCTGGCGGTTTTGGCCGAAGGCGCCGACGCGCGGCTGCAGGCGATGCAAAGCGAGCTGCGGCAACTCGCGCAGGCGCGGGGCATCGGGCAGGCCGTGACCGTGCTCTCGCAAGCGCTGGACGAAATCGGAAAAAATCAGGCAAAAATCCGCGTACAGGCCATGGAGATCGACCGCCATTACCTGGAAGACCTGGTTCACGCTTTTGTCCAGCTCGGCCTCTCGGAAGATCAGGAGTCCGCGCTCGCCACCATGGCGCAGCGCACCCACGAGCGGATCAACAGCCTGCGCGACGACGATTCTTCGATCGCCGACAAACTGCGGACGGTCACGGAAGATCTGCGGAAGCTGGTGTGAGAGATGGGGAATAATTCAAGGGCGCGGGGTGCGGATTGATGGCGGTTACGCCACATCAGCGGCGCCTTGGGTGCCGTTTTGCAGTCGGTAGGATGCGGTGCGCTCACCGCATCTCCCACTCCCCGCTTCCTATTGCCGCTGTCGGCCGCCGGCGGGCGTAAAGCCCAGGCCGGGCGTGTCCGAAAGCTTCATCCATCCCCCGCCGATTTCCGGCGCCGCCCCGAGATCCTCGGCCAGCCAGGCGGAAGTTGCCAGACCGTGTGCCAAGCCGTTATCCAGAGCCGCCGCCAGGTGTGCGGCGGCCATCACGCCGCAGGCGCTGTCGACACTGCTGGTGACAACGCTTTCGATGCCGGCGGCGCGGGCGCGGCGGGCGAGCGCCAGCGCGGGCAGCAGCCCGCCGAGCCGCGGCGGTTTCAGTACCAGGCGGCGCACCGGCGGTGCGGCCAGCAGGGTATCCACGGAGATGCGGCCGGGCACGGATTCGTCCAGCGCCAGCGGGAATGCGCAGCGCGCTTGCAGGCGGCTCAAGGCTGCCGGACCGGGATCGGCGAGCGGCTCTTCGAGCATGTCGACCGGCAGAGCGACGCAGCGGTCGACGAAGCGTGTCGCGTCGTCCCCGCGCCAGGCGCGGTTGGCGTCCAGCCGCAGGCTCGTTCCCGGCGGCAGCAACGCGGCGATGTCGCGCAGCCGGGCGAGCTCGCCGTCCGGCGGAGCGGTGGCGACTTTGAATTTGAGCACGTCAACCCCCTGTGCACAAGCGGCGAGGATGGCGTCGTCGGCGGTTTGCAGCGGGTTTCCGAGCGCGGCGTTGACCCGTACCCCGCCCGCCGCATCGGCGGCCAGATAGCGGTGCAGCGGCAAGTGGAGCGTTTGCGCGAGCAGGTCGAGCAGCGCGCATTCGACGGCGCAGCGGGCGGCCGGCGCGCCGGCAGCGGCGGGGTCGCCAAGCGCCGCAAGCGCCTCTTCGACCCGCATGCCGACGATCCGCCGCGTCTGCACGCGCAAGGCGTTTTCAGCCTCGGCCAAGGATTCCGTGCCGGTCATCGGCAGCGGCGCGCAGTCGCCGTAGCCGTGCCGGCCGTCGTCGGACTCCAGCCGCAACAGCCAGCCTTGCCGGATGGAAAACCCGCCCGCCGCCGTCGCCCACCGGCCGCGTAGCGGCAAGCGGTAAGCCCGGGGCAGGGCGGCGGCGATCTTCACCGCGCGCCGCGCAAGCCGCGCGTTTTGTAGCGGATCGTTGCCGGCTGAAAACGGCCGGGCCAGCCCTGGTCGAAACGCCGGCCGAAGGCGGGTTTGAGCCACACCCGGCCATCGCCGCGAAAACTCATGGCACGGGGTGGGCAGAAGACGGTGAAGACGCGGGAAAGCGTCGTGGTATAACCGCAAGCAGAGCCGATGTTCCGGCGATAGAAAGCCGGCGCGTTGCCGCAAAACCCCTGCGTTGCGCTTGCCTGCGGCGCGCCCGCCACCGCCACCCCTATCCCCATTGTTTGCGCGCGCATTTTCGCTCCCGGTTCTACCACTGTTCTCCGCCGCGGAATTTGTGGACCCGTAACGCCGCCAGATCGCCTTTCTTGTGCGCACAGATTTCCGGATTTTGCCGGATCTTACCTGGCACTTTAATCTTTCGTCAGACGGGTATTCCGTTGTTGCCGATGGAAAAAAATCAATCAGATCCGCGTGAGCCTCGCCGGTACTAACAGGCGCGGCGTCAGCCAGTGCAGGCCGAGTTTCGGCAGGGCGGCTTGCAGGCGCTCGGGATGGGCGGTGGCGAGCAGGGTCAGGCGGCCGTCGCCGGTGGCCGTCGCGCCGGCGAGGCGGACGCATTGCCGGGCGACGGCGTCAGCGACGTCGACCAGTTGCGCGCGGCCGGCGACGATGGGTTCGAGCATGGGAATCAGGAAGGCGTAGTGCGTGCAGCCAAGGACGATGCGGTCGGCGCCGCTGGCGAGCAACGGCGCCAGGTGCCGGCGCGCTTCGGCGGCGAAGCCGGGGTCGTCCAGATGCAGCGCTTCGACGCGCGTTGCCCAGCCGGGGCAGGCTTCGACGTCGACCCGCACCTTGCCGGCATGCCGGTGGATCAGGCGCGCCAGGCGTTCGCTGCGCGCCGTCGAGGCGGTCGCCAGCACGGCGATGCGGCCGCTTTGCGAGGCGGCGGCGGCGGGCTTGACGCCGGGTTCGACGCCGACCACCGGGGTGTCGGGGAAGGCGTCGCGGAAGGTCGCCACCGCCGCCGCCGTCGCCGTGTTGCAGGCGACGACGACGAGCGTGCAGCCCAGGTCGACGAGATGGCGGCCGATGTCGAGCACGCGCTGGCGGATGAAGGCGTCGTCCTTGTCGCCATAGGGTAGATGCGCGGTGTCGGCGAGGTAGATCAGGTCGGCCTGCGGCAACGCGCGGGCGATGGCCGCCAGTACCGAGAGCCCGCCGATGCCGCTGTCGAAGATGCCGATCAAGGTTGTTTTCCGTCGTAGAAGGGGTGTCCGGCGAATTTGCCGCGCCGGCGCCATTTTCAAGTCGCGGGATCTTACGCCAGCCGTGAGAAAATAACCGCCGTTGCCGAACGGGCATCCCGACCCGACAGCCCGACTTAAGTGTTTTCAACAAACTGTTTTGAAATGTGTCATTCCCGTGAAAACGGGAATCCAGAGGTGCCCCCCCGGTTCCGGGTCAAGCCCGGCATGACGAAATTCGAGACGGTTTTGCGGCCGGGCTCAACGGCCTCGCTCAACAGCCTATTTCCGCCATTCCTAGAAAGATTCCAGCCCATGCAACCCATGCCGACGGTAACGATGTCCATCGATCGCAAGTCGGTCGTGCTTTTTGCGCTTACGGTTTTTGTTAGCGCCTATCTGCTGTTCCAGGTGCAGCCGTTAATCAGCAAGTTCATCCTGCCCTGGTTCGGCGGCAGCCCGTCGGTGTGGACGGCGGCGATGCTGTTTTTCCAGTGCGTGCTTTTCGGCGGTTACGCCTACGCGCATGTCGTTTCGCGTTACGGTTCGCCGCGCGTGCAGTCGTGGACGCACATCGCGCTGCTGGCCGCGGCGGCGGTGCTGGCCATCTTCGTCGTGCCGGGCCAGGCGCTCAAGCCGACCGGTTCCGAGGCGCCGATCGCGCAGATCCTGCTGCTGCTCGGCGTCAGCGTCGGCGTGCCATATTTCTGTCTGGCGACGACCGGGCCGCTGATCCAGTACTGGTTTACGCAGGTCTGCCCCGGCCGTTCCGCGTTCCGGCTCTACGCGCTGTCCAACGTCGGGTCGTTCCTGGCCTTGCTGTCGTTTCCCTACGTCTTCGAGCCGTTTTTCGAACTGACCCAGCTGGGGCATTTCTGGACGGTGGGGTTCTGGATCTTTGTGCTGTTGTGCGCGGCGGTCACGGTGCAGGTCAAACGCCTGAGCCACACCTTTCCGATCCACGTCGCCCCGGAGCACGTTGGCACCGCCGCCGCGCCGCCGCCGCTAACCCAGCGCGCCCGCTGGGTGTTGCTGCCGGCGCTGGCGTCGCTGGCGTTCATCGCGACGACGGATCACGTCAGCCACAACATCGCGCCCGAGCCCCGGCTGTGGATCGCCACGCTCGGCCTCTATCTGCTCACCTTCATCGTCTGTTTCGACCATCCGCGCTGGTATCGCCGCCGCTGGGTCGCCGCCGCCTGTCTGGCCGCCGTCGTGTTCATCGCCGGCTACCGGGAATTCCCCGGCTGGTTTGGCCTGGAACTCGATTTTGGCGTCACCGAGGTGCGCTGGAGCCACCTGACCGCGATGTTCTTGGTCTGCTTCATGGCGCACGGCGAGCTGTACCGGCTGCGCCCGGCCAACCCGAAGCATCTGACCGAGTTCTATCTGTGGATGTCGTTCGGCGGCGCGTGTGGCGGGCTGTTCGTCGCGCTGGTAGCGACGAATTTTTTCGCCGATTACTACGAGTGGTCGCTGTGCCTGGTGGCGGCAACCGGCCTGGCGTGTTTTATCGCCGGGCAGGAAATCGCCCGCGCCGGCAAGCCGGGCGGCGGGAAAGCGGCGGCTGTCGGGACGATCCTCGCCGGCCTGCTGTTCGCCGGCCTGGTGCTTTTCTGGGAAGACCCCTGGCACTGGCGTTCCACGTCGGACGAGGGGTACACCGAGATCCGGACGCATCAGTCGCGCAACTTCTACGGCACGATCTCAGTCCGGGAGCGGCGCTACCGCGACGACCCGGCGAACGATTTTCGCGTCTACTACAGCGGCCGGGTGACGCACGGCCTGCAATTCCTCGACCCGGCGAAAAGCCGGCTGCCGACCACCTATTACTCCGAAGGCAGCGGCGTCGGCGAAACGCTGGCCTACGCGAAATCGAAAAAGGCCAGCCTGCGCGTCGCCGTCGTCGGGCTGGGCGCCGGCACCCTGGCGACCTATGCCCGAGAATCCGACCGCTACGATTTTTACGAGATCAACCCGGCGGCGGCGCGCGTCGCCAACGAGTGGTTCGACAACGTGCCGAAATGTCTCGCGCGAAGCAAGCGGGTTATCATCGGCGACGCGCGGCTGAAAATGGAGCAGTTGCCCGATGACGTTTTGTACGATGTCATCGCGCTCGATGCGTTCTCCGGCGGCTCGGTGCCGATCCACCTGCTGACCCGGGAAGCGTTCGAGATCTACAAGCGCCACCTCAAGCCCGACGGGTTCATCGCCATCCACATCACCAACGCCTACCTCAACCTCTACCCCGTGGTGAAGCGTCAGGCCGAGCATCTGGGCATCGGCTACCGCAACAAGTACCAGCCGCCCGACGCCGGGCGAAAAATCCGCCACAACCAGTATTTCGTGATGACCGACGACCGCGAGTACCTGCAACGCTTCCCTTCGGAGAACCGGAAGTACTACGACGACAAGGGGACGCTGATCCGCGTCGACGACCCCAATCTGCCCGATGTGCCGTTGTGGACAGACCATTTCAGCAGCTTGAACAGCATCGAGATACGCGATTGAAACGGTATTTTTGGTCGTTGCGCCCCGAATTCGGCGCTGGCTCCCGTCGCGGTGAGCGCGACGGGGCGCTTTTCGCTGTTTACGCGGGTTGCGGTTTCCCCCGGCCGAACCATCTGACAACCATCACCGGCAGCAGCACCGGCAGGCTGCCGAGAACGAACGCAAACAGGATCGGTGCGCTGGCGGCGGCAATCACCAGGGACATCGGTTGCGGCTTGCTGGCCAGGTTCTTCACAAGGTTCTCCAGAGTGGTGGAAGGGGGGAGCAGCGTTTTTGGCCGCGGGCGCCGGCCAGATCCGGGGCAGGAGTAAGACCTCGGATCTGGTCGGGGGGCGGACTGTCGCGCTGCCTCCGATACGTCCTTATCAAGTACCGTGCCAGCGTTGCCGGGCCGGAGGCAAGCCGCTGAGAGTAAAGGGATAACGCTTTGGGAAGCGAAGAAGGCGAGGGCGCGACGCGGCTATCGTCGCCGGGAATAACGGGCATTTTGCTGCCAGAACGGCAGCGAAATGTCACCTTGGCAGCGTTTCCGTCAGGCCGAGCTGCCTGAGTTTGCGATACAGCGTGCGCTCGCCGATGCCGAGCGCGGCGGCCAGCGTTTTTCGGCTGCCACGGTGCTGGGCCACCATCTGTTCCAGCGTTTCGCGCTCGACCTGGGCGAGCCGTCCCCGGCGCACGCCATCATATGCTGTCGGCCTGGCCGCTCCGCCGGCGGGCCGGACGGCCAGGCGCAGCTCTTCCGGCAGGTGTTCCGGCCGGATCGTCTCGCCGTCGCACATCAGGCTGGCGCGCTCCAGGATGTTGCGCAGTTCGCGGACGTTGCCCGGATAGTCGTGGCGGCCCAGCAAGTTCAGCGATTCGCCGGCAATCGCCAGTTTGCGTTCGGGAGCGACGCGCGACAACAGCGACGCGGCGAGCAGCGGGATGTCGGCGCGCCGGTCGCGCAGCGGCGGCAGCGCGACCGGAAAGGTGTTGAGGCGAAAATAGAGATCCTGGCGGAAGCTCCCGGCCTCGACCATCGCCCGCAGGTCGCGGTGCGTTGCGGAGATCAGGCGGATGTTGGCCTGGCGCGGCTCGACCGAGCCGACGCGGCGATAGGCGCCCGTTTCAAGCAGGCGCAACAGCTTGACCTGCATGCCGAGCGGAATGTCGCCGACTTCGTCGAGGAACAGGGTGCCGCCGCCGGCGGCTTCGACCAGGCCGATCCGGCGCGCGCTGGCGCCGGTGAAGGCGCCCCGCTCATGGCCGAAGATCTCGCTTTCAAAAAGCGTCTCGGGCAGGCCCGAACAGTCGACCGCGACGAAGGGCTGGCCGGCGCGCCGGCTGGCGTCGTGGATCGCTTTGGCGAGGAGTTCCTTGCCGGTGCCCGATTCGCCGAGCAGCAGCGCGGTGGCGTCGGAAGGCGCGACACGCGCCACCAGTTCGAGCATGCGTTTGAAAGCCGGCGCCCGGCCGACCAGCCCCTGCGCGTGCGACAGCCCGCGCGCGACGGCGACCGGCTCCATTTTTTCGACAAAATAGACGATCTGGCCGTCGCCGTCGCGTACCGGCGACAGCTCGATATTGACGTAAGCCTCGCCCTGCGGCGTATGGTGCAGATGCAGCATGCGCTCGCGCTGCCCGGAACCGAGGCTGCGCTTGAGCGGGCAGGTTTCGCCCGACCGGTCGCAGGGGGCGGAGAAATGGTGCGAGACATCGAAGCAGGTGCGGCCGACAATCGGCTGCTGGTCGCCAAAACTCATCCGGTAGGCGGCGTTCGCCGCCAGAATCCGGTAGTGCCGGTCGCAGAGAATGTGCGGCTCGGGCAGCGATTCGATGAAGGAGACCAGTTCCGGGAGTTGCGGTAGCGGCATGGGGGCGGCGGGGCGGGTGTCGGCAAGCTGCCATAATGGCAGTCATGGCTCTGCCGGGCAAGCGTCGGCGGCTACTGCGACTCGAATTCCGTGAAGGCGCGGTTCATGTTGCCCCGGTGCAACATCTCGTAGTGCGCCAGATGCCTGAAGGCGGGCAGATCGGCGAAGCGCTTGAGCACTTCGTCCATCGCCTCCATGTCCTTCGCGGCGGCGCCGACCTTGTCGGCCAGAAAATCGTAGTAGTCGCCGCTGTCGCGCTTTGCTCCGGGCAGGTCGCACACCCGGCCGTGGCCGGGAACGATGCGCGTCGGCGCCAGCGCTTCCAGCGCCCGGAACGCGGCCCGGCTTTTGCCGACGCTCGACCCGGGCAGCACCGCCAGCAAGCGGCCGACGTAAACCAGATCGCCGCCGAAAGCGACCTTGTGCCTTGGCGCGAAAAGCATCGCGTCGCCGGGAAAATGCGCGTCGGTGTAACGCAAGACCAGCGTTTCGCCACCGCGTTCGATAATCGCCTCGTCGCCGGCGAGCGCGGTTGTCGCGGGCAATGCCACGGTCGCTTTCAGGCGTTCGCCGAGGAAGGTCTCCAGGCTCTGCAGGTGCTGTCTGGCGTAGCTTGCCTGGGTGTCGGCGGTGCGTTTGAGGGCGATGATTTCGGCGCCGCGACCGGCAAAATAGTCGTTGCCCAGCCAGCGGTGATCCTGGCTGCCGGTATTGACGACCCAGCGCACGGGCCGGCCGCTGACGGCGCGCACCGCCTTTTCCAGCTTCTCCGCGCCCAAGCGGCTGGCGCCCGAGTCGATCAGGATCACACCGGTCGGCGTGACGATAAAGCCGTAATTGGCGTTCAGGCCGTCGTTCCCGGCGCTGCGCTGGCCGAGCGGGCCGACAATCGCGTAAACGCCGTCGGCGACGCGCTCGGCGCGCGGCGTGTATTGGGGTTCGGCGCGCAGGCCGCCGGAACCCAGAACGGCCAGCGCGACGAGGAACAGGTGGCGTAGTCGCTTCGAGGGCGTCAATGCGCGGGGGGCGAGAAAGGTTTTCACAATAGTTTTCTCCATGCGGGATTTTGCTTTGATCGGACAGTACGGAATTATTGCGGATTATCGGCGCGTTGGCGTCCGTGCCGGGGGGCGCACGGATCGTCGTCGCGCACCCAGCCGGCCACCAGCAACAGCCCGAGCAGGGCAAACCCCGCGCTGAGGGCGAAAGTGGCTGCGGCGCCGGCGCTATCCCACATCCAGCCGCTCATCAAGCCGCCGAGCAGGCCGCCGGCGCCGAACGAGAGGCTGGAGTACAGCGCTTGTCCGCGCGCCTGGCAACGCCCCGGAAACCAGCGGTTGACGGCCGTTATCGACGCCGCGTGATAAGCGCCGAAAGTCATCCCGTGCAGCAACTGCGCCAGCACGATCACGGCCAGCGATCCGACGCCCCAGCCGATCATCAGGAAGCGCAGCACGGCGGCGGCAAAGCTCGCAAGCAGGATGCCGCGCAGGCCGAACCGCCGCATCAGCGGCGACATGAACAGAAAAACGGCGATTTCGGCCACCACGCCGAGCGACCAAAGGCCGCCGACCCGCGACTTGCTGTAGCCGTTGCCGGCAAGATGGATCGAATAGAAAACGTACAGCGCCCCATGCGCCGCCGACATCGCGAAGCACGAGGCGAACAGCGC
Organism: Betaproteobacteria bacterium; assembly: GCA_016208425.1. GTDB lineage: Bacteria > Pseudomonadota > Gammaproteobacteria > Burkholderiales > Rhodocyclaceae > JACQYA01. The sequence goes on along the minus strand of JACQYA010000008.1, from coordinate 27,352 downwards.
CTTGACGTGCGGCAAGCGCAAAATTTCGCCGACCGGCGGATGGTCGCCGGTATACGGGTGCGGCGGCGCTTCGGGGATCAGCGCGGCGCAGGCGAGAATCCCGGCCAGCGCCGCGAGAATCACCCACAGCAGGTTGGGCAAGGCCAGGTGGTCGAGCAGCGCGCCGGTGCCCAGCACGGCGACGATGAAGCCGATAGACCCCCACAAACGTACGCGGCTGTAGCGCGCCGACTGCTCGCGCAGATGGTCGAAAGTGACCGTTTCGACCAGCGGCAGCGCGGCGCTCCAGAAAAAAGCGAGCAGCGCCATCGCCAGCAGGATGGCCTCGAAGCTGCGCACGAAGAAAAACGACGAAAACCCCACCAGGCTAATCAGCGCGGCCAGCCGGACAATGGCCACGCGCTGCGCCAGGCGGTCGGCCAGCGCGCCCCAGAGATACGGCCCGAACAGGCGCATCAACTGCATCTGCGACATCAGCAGGCCGATGTCCCAGGCGGAAAACGAAAGCGACTGAAGGTAAAGCCCGAAGTAGGGCGAGAAGACGCCGATGAAGGCGAAATAGAAAAAGTAGTAGCCGGAAAGGCGCCAATAGGGCAAAACATGCATCCGGCGAACTCTACCGAATCCCGCCGAATTCTACCGGATGCGCCGGAAGCGGCGAAAACTATGCTTTGCCGTGTTTCTGGCCGGCACGGAATGCCAGAAGAATGTGATACAGATCGTCTTTCAGTTTGACGCGCTGCTTCTTCATGTCTTCGAGCGTGAAGTCGGCGACCGGCATGTCGTGCGCTTCGAGATCCTCGACCTTGCCGGTGAGGCGGTTATAGCTGGCGTGAAGCTTGGCGAAGAGGGCGTTCGACCCCTTCAGAACCGTGATGGCCTCCACCATTTCCGGGAATTCGTGTTGAAGATCGTGGTGTTCGACATGCATTTTGTGCTCCCTCGTGCGGCGATTCCCGCCATTCTGGCGGCAAAAAGTTTGAATTTTACGCGATTTTCCCGGGAATGAGCGGTGTCTGACAGGCGACATCGCCACATTGTGCGCGGTGGCGCAGCGCGTGGTCGACCAGCACCAGCGCCAGCATCGCCTCGGCAATCGGGGTTGCGCGGATGCCGACGCAGGGGTCGTGACGGCCATGCGTTTCGACTATCGACGGCCCGCCGGCCAGATTTACCGAGCGGCGCGGCAGACGGATGCTCGAGGTCGGCTTGATCGCCATGTTCACCACGATGTCCTGCCCGGTCGAGATGCCGCCGAGCACGCCGCCGGCGTGGTTGCTCAAAAACCCCTGCGGCGTCATTTCGTCGCCGTGCTCGCTGCCCTTCTGCGCGATGCTGGCGAACCCGGCGCCGATCTCGACGCCCTTGACCGCGTTGATGCCCATCATCGCGTAGGCGATTTCCGCATCGAGGCGGTCATAAACCGGTTCGCCCCAGCCCGGCGGCACGCCGCTCGCCGTGACGGTGATTTGCGCGCCGACCGAATCGCCGGCCTTGCGCAGCTCGTCCATGTATTCCTCAAGCCGGGGAACGATGGCCGCGTTCGGCGCGAAAAAAGCGTTTTCGGCGATCTGCCCGGCATCGGCGAAGGGGACGATGATCGGCCCGAGCTGGCTCATCCAGCCGCGTATCGTCACGCCGTAACGCTCGCGCAGCCACTTGCGCGCGATCGCCCCGGCCGCGACGCGCACCGCCGTCTCGCGCGCCGACGAACGGCCGCCGCCGCGATAGTCGCGAAAGCCGTATTTCTGCGTGTAAACGTAGTCGGCATGCCCCGGCCGAAACGTTTCGGCGATATTGCCGTAATCCTTGCTGCGCTGATCCTGGTTGCGGATCAAGAGGCCGATCGGCGTGCCGGTCGTCTTGCCCGCGAACACACCCGAGAGGATTTCGACCGTGTCCGGCTCGCGCCGTTGCGTGACGTGGCGCGAAGTCCCCGGCTTGCGCCGGTCCAGCTCGGCCTGGATATCCGCTTCGCAGATCTCCAGCCCCGGCGGACAGCCGTCCACGACGCAACCGATTGCCGGGCCGTGCGATTCGCCGAAAGAGCTGACGGTAAACAAGGTGCCAAAAATGTTGCCGGACATGGGGTTCTCGGTGGCGTGGGAATGGGCGGGAAGTTTATCATAGCGCCCGGAACTCACTTGCCGTCGGCGCTTCCGAAAGATCCGGGGAGGGCTATTTCGGTCGAAACCAGGGCGCGTGTTTTAAGGGTCATATACAATCACCCGCCGACAAAAGAACACCCGAAGTTATTTTAAGATCCGCCGATCAAGCCTACCCCGAAACCCGTCCCGTATTCCTGCAGGAGTCCGAAATGTCATTTGCCCCGCCATTTGCAAGCAAGCTCGTCGGGCTTGCGCTGATTGCCGGAGTTCTTTCAGGGTGCGCCACCCCGTGCTGCGAAGCCGAAAAAGTGGTCACCACTACCACCACCGAGACGGTAACGACATTTCTGGCGTGTGGTGAGGCGGCCTGTCCGCCGCGCGGCGCTCCGGCGGTTCCGGTCAAGCTATCGGCGGTGGGGTACGGCGCTCCGGGCAATTACGCGCAATACACGCCGGGGCAGCAAAAGCTGATGGCCATGCGCGCCGCCCAGGTCGACGCCTACCGCAATCTGGCCGAGCAGGTTTATGGGTTCCGCATCTTGGGCAACACGGCCGTGTCGGCGTTCGCCACCCAGAATGACAATGCGCGTTCTTATGTCGATGCCTTCATTCGTGGCGCGCGGGTCGTCAATACGGCCACGGTTGCCGACGGCAATGTCGAAACGACGGTCGAGATCGAACTGTCCCAGCAATTTCTCGACACCTTGCGCCGGCAGGGCGGCAGCGCGGTTCGCTCAAGCGCTCCCGCCGCTTGCCAGGCGCCGGGGTGTTCCGTTTCCAGCGCCAATTACATCAGCAACTAGATTCGGCGAACCGTTTCCGGGTATGCTCAAAGCAAGTATCTGGCTGATTTTTCTCGGTGTGGCGCTGCCGGCCTGGGGCGATGATCTGGTCGTCGAAGGCAGCGCCCCGGTGATCGGTGGCGACCTTGGGCAAGCCCGGGAACTCGCGACACGTCGCGCCTTAGCGCGGGCCGCCGAGCTGAAAAGCGCAAGCGTCAGCTCGACTTCGCTGGTTCGCCCCGATGCCGTCTACGACACGGTGCAACTGAGAAGTTCGGCCTGTACGGAAAACGCGCAGCCGGTTTCGGAACGGGTGCAGGGCAACGAACTGACCGTGGCGCTCAGCGTCACGGTCAGCGAGGGAGCCGGATGCCAGCCTACCTGCCGTGGGGCCTATACGAACCGGCTGCTCGTTACCGGCTTTGCGATGGAGTTTCCCGAACAAAAGCTGAAGACCGAAGCGGGCCGGCCGAGCCAGGCAAGCGCTGTCGAACTTTCGCGGAAAATCAAACAGCGGCGGCGCTTGCTGTCGGATTTCAGCAGCTCCGCGTTTCCCTACGTTTCCCCGAGCAGAGCGCCGGAACCCAATCTGGCGCCCGGTGATACCGAGACGCCATTTTCTTCGCTATCGAAGAACTTCCGCGCGCAATACATTCTGTCGGGGGTGTATCGCGATTTCGGATTGAAAGGCTGGTCATGGTCGCCCAGCGCGCGCCGGATCGAGATCGAAGCGTTTCTCCATGATGGGGTCAACGGAGAAGTGCTGGCGAAAAGCAGTTTTGTTCGGGAGGCCGAGGGCTCCGTTTTGCTGACGCCGAAACCATCCATCGGAACCGACGAGTTTTACAAGACCGATTTTGGCAAGGTTTGGGGGGCACTGCTCGAAGACATCGCCGCTTGGGCGGAGGCGCAGGCGGCTTGCCTGCCTTTTAGCGCCCGCGTCTTGAAGGTGGCCGGCAAGCAGATCCATATCGATAGCGGAGCGGAATCGGGCCTGGCGGCAGGCGATACGCTCAACCTGCACAACTGGAAAGAGCCGCCCATCCACGGGATAAATGGCCTGGTGCTCGGCAAGGAGAAGAAAATACACGCCTCGGCGAGCATTCGCGCGGTCTACCCGCGCTTCTCGGTCATCGAAATCAATGACATCCCCGCAGGGCTGGCAGTCAAGCCCGGGGATATTCTTTACGCGCAATAGCGCCCCCAGCCCGCACGTTATGACCGGCAAGCCCAAACCACCCGCCAAGCCCGCACCCAAAGCGCCGACCCCGCGTCCGGCGCCCGCTATTCCTGACGCGCTGGCGCAAAAAGATTCGCGCTGGCAGCGGACGGTGCGCTACGGATGGGATAAGGGTGGCAGCAAAGGCGGGCGCTGACCTGTCTATCAGTAGCAGCAGGTCGAAGACCCGCGTGGAATTTGGCTTTCCGAACCCGCCCCCGCAGCCCCGCGAAGCGTCGAGACAGAAGACCGTGCCCCCTGCTTTTCCCTCCGTGAACAAGGGTGTGGTTTACGTGCAGCGGCCAAGTGGACTATAGTCCGCAGCATGACTACCATCACATTCGATACTCATAAATTCGTCAAAGACCTCGAGTCCGCCGGTGTGCCGCCCTTGCAAGCGGAGGCGTTTGTTCGTGCGCAGCAAGAAATCCTGCCCCAAGCGCTGGATTCCACGCTGGCGACCCGTGGATATTGAGCGTATCGAGCGCAAGTTGATTGAATTCGAGGGAGAATTCAAGGCGATCAAATGGATGCTTGGCATCATCGTCGGCGGCATGGTCATGCTGGTGCTCAGGGCGTTCTTTCCGGTCTGAACCTCATCGCTGCAAACTACCACTCGTCAATGCGCAGCCCGGTGCGCCACCGCGACCATGATCGGAAAGAGCGACAAGGGCAAAGCTTTCTAGCCCAATACGGTTTCGGCCAGCATCGCGGGCGAGAGTGCCGTCACGCCCCCGATTATCTTTCCGTAGAGCGGGTCGAAATGAGTACGGTCGCCAGTGACCAGGATGGCGCAGCGGTGCAGAATGGCGGCGGCAAGCACCGGCCGGTCTTTCTCTGGCAGGTCAACCGTATCGGGCAGCAGCAAGTTGCTGGAACTCATGCCGCCGATCTTGATCCTGTCGGCCATCGCGTTCAGCACGGGAAGACCGCTGGGTGTTTTTGCGGCGAGATTGCGCCGCGCTTCCTCGAACACATAAGCATCCGCCCATAGTTCATGTCCGGCCGCCTCGGCGAGCGCGAGCAGTTGCCTGGCCGCGCCATCAGACCGGGCTGCCGAGAAAAGGATGTTGGCGTCCAGGAAGATCCGCACCGCGTCAGTTCGATTTTGCTTTTTGGTTCAGCACGGCAGCCAACCGGGCTTCGGCCTCTTCAAATTCATTCAAGCGCTCATCGCTATAGAGCTCGATGGGCAAGGTCACGGCAGGTCGCAACAAAATGCCTTCGGGAGTTGTCTCCGCGATCAGTTGATCCGCCGCAGAGATGCCGAGCGCCTTGCGAAATTGAGCCGGGAGCGTGATGACGCCACGCCCGGTGATCGTCAGTGTCGTTTTCATGAATGGCAGTATTGCAGAAAAGCAGTAACGCGACAACTGAAGGCCGTTCCACTTCCAGATCGTTTGCGACATTTCCTTTTGCTGCCTGCGTACAACGCTACCGCAACGAAAAAACGCGCATTCCCTCGCGCTCGGTGCGCCAAAAGACGTAAGGCGTAGCGCCGCGCGCCAGCGCCCTGGGCTGGTCGGAAGAGCCGGCGGAATCGGCCAGCATTTGCGGCGCGCGGAAGGTCAGCCCGCCATCGTCCGACATCTCGGCCCATATCCGGGCGCGCTCGCCGTCGAATTCTTTCCAGACGACCGCGACGCGACGCCCGGCCACCGCCAGATCGGCGTGTTCGGCGCGCGCGCCGCCTACCGTTCGCTGCCCGGCCACCGTCGTTTCTTCCTTGCCGGGCTCCAAACGACCGTAGAAGACGCGGCTTTCGCCGTCCTTCCGGTTGAACCAGACCGCATGCCGGACACCGGCGGCATCGACGGCGAGCGACGGGCCGTGGTGCGGGCAACCGTCGATTTTCCAGCGGTCGAAGGTGGCGCGCTGCAACGCCTCCGGTGAGCCATCGGGCTTGACGCGGACGATGGCGTGATCGCGCTCGTTCGGCGCAAAAACGTGTCGCCACATGAAGAGCGGCGTGCCGTCCGCATCGTTCGCCGAGGTCAGCCGGCAGCACTCGCAAGAGTGATCGGCCAGCTTTCTTTCCGGCTGGAAACTGCGCCCGCCATCGGTCGATACGGCGGCATAGATCGCCGCGCCGCGATACGCTTCTTTTGCCTCCTTGGCCGCTTTGGCCGCCTTTGCCTGTTCCAGGTCGCGCTTGTCGATCCAGGCGAGCAGCACCCTGCCGTCGGGGGCTACCAGCATCGACTCGAAACGGTGCGTGATTTCGGCGCGATCCCGATGCACCGTGATCGGCGCGGAAAAATGTTCGCCGTCGTCCGCGCGCGCCAGGCGTATTTCCCCGGTGTTGGGCTTGCCGAGCGGCTTCGTCCACGAGACCAGCACGCCGCCATCGTGTGCAAAAGCGATTTTTGGACGGTTCTCGCCGTCGGCCGAAATTGCTTCCGGCTGCGCGTTGACGACAACCGGAGCCGACCAGTTGGCGCCTTCATCGCTGCTGCGGTAGAGCAACAGATGCTCGCCCTGCTGGGTCACCGCGAGCAAAGATCCTCCCGGTTCAAACGCTGCCGAACTACCAAGCTCGACTTTCGCTTTCTTGCCCATGCCCGGCGTGGCCGCCATGTCGGCGGCAAACGCCGCGCCCGCCAGCCCAAAGAACAGGGCAGCCAGCGAGACGGTGGCGCCAAACCGGGAGTTGCGACGGTTGCGATTCATCGCGCCCTCTTTCAGTAGTCGAACTTCACGCCGGCAAAAAACGTCCGCTGGGCATAAGGGTACAAGGTGAAATATTTGGCATTGCCGATGTTGTCGATGCCGGCGGAGGCCGACCACTGCCGGGCGATTTTATAGACGACCTTGGCGTCGAAGATGCTGAAAGAACTGCGCCCGCCGTAGACGTTCGGGTTGGGGTCGGGATACTGCCGCGTCGACGTGTTGTAGAGACCGCTATGCTGCCTGCCGCTGTAACGCCACCCCAGACTGACCGAAAGCGCATCCGACGCATGGTAGACGCCCAGCATCGATGCGCGCCAGACCGGCACCAGCGGCAGCTCGGTGCCCTCCAGCCCGGGGTTCGCAACATCTTTCGCAATCCGCGAATGGACGTAGGCCACGCTGCCGGAAATATCGAGGCCGCGTATCCCCATATCGCTGGTCTGCAAGGATGTTTCGATACCGTAGGAACGGACTTTGTCGATATTCTGAACGCTGCCGATGCTGAACCCCGGCAAGGTCGTGATGTCGCTCTGCGAAACGAGCGCATCCTTCTTCTCCTCCCCGAACAGCGAGGTCCGCCAGACACCGTTCTCCAGAAAATGTTCGGCGGTAAACTCCCAGCCGTCGCCGGTTTCCGGCTTGAGGTTCGGGTTGTTGGTCAGCGCGGTGTTATACGGCGCCGGAAACCCGGCAATCTGCGCCGCAGTCGCCGCACCGCCGCCGACCGCCGTAATGCCGACGTTTTTGAACAGCTCGCCGACGGTCGGGAAGCGCACGCCGCGCCCAAAGGAACTCCGCAGCGTCCAATCGCGGGCCGCCTGCCAGGAAAGCGATGCCTTGGGCGAGAATGCGCGAACGGTATTGTCCCGATAGCCGACGTTCGTCCCGTTGGCGAAGTTGCTCCCGTTCGACGCCGTCCACACCTCTTCGCGTCCGCCGAAAACCAGTTTGACGCCGGGCGAAACCTGCCAGGCATCCTGCACGTAGAACGCATCGGTCGAAGTTTCGCCGCGCGAACTGGTGTTCAGCGCACCGATACCGCTGGTCGCCCAATTTCCCGCCGCCAGGGCGTATTGATCCGATCGGGTCGTGTAGGTGTCGGTGTGAAAGCCAAAACTGATGTGATGCCGGCTTTTCGGATTGCCATCGGGTCGCCAGATACCGCGCAGATCGAGATTCCGCCACCCCGTTCCGTCGGCAAAGGCGATCGTGCCGGCCGTCGCATCGACACTGGGCGTTGTTCCGAAATTGCCCGAGGAGACGCGGGTGACATCCTTGACCTGGTTGAAAGTGCTGGCATTGATCTCCCAATCCCATATTCCGCCGCTCGCCGATTTCACCGCCAGCCCATGCAGGCGATATTCGCTGTCGGCGTGGCTGACGCTCGGCGCCGTCACCGAGTAATCCCGGCCGTCGATGCGCACATACCGGTAAGGGCCTGCCGTCGTGCCGGTACCGTAGATCGTGTTGCCCGCTACGTCCTTCAGATAGCTGTCGATCAATTTATCGGAGGTGTTTTGCCAGACGTTCAAGGTATAGGTGGCGCGAACCGTCGGCGAAAAATCATAGGCCAGCTTGATCGTGCCGTCGTTCTTCACCGTGTGATCCCTGCTGGTTGCGGCCGTGGTGACCCGGGCTTTATTGGCGATATCGTTGTCGAATTGCGCGCCGGTAACCACGGTGTATTGCCCCAATGGGGCGGCAGCCCCCGTCTTGGCGGTGGCCGGCGTGAAATCGGTCGGATGGCTGTGGTTGTCCAGGCGATCGCCGCTCAACCAGAACGACCAGTCGCCGACCTTGTCGCCCAGCGTCGCGGCGCCATGCACCCCGGTAAAGTTCTTGTCCGTTCCGTAGAGTTTGAAATTCTGGCCGAAGGCATCCAGCTTTGCGTGCGCTTCAAACTTGTCGGGCATGTGCGTCGTCATCAGCACCACGCCGCCGACCGAGTTTCCCGGATAAAGCGCGGAGAACGGGCCGTACATGACATCGACCCGGTCGATTGCCGCCTGCGGCACCATGCCCCAGCGCGGGCCAGGGCAGCAGCTATTGGTCAGGAAATTCGAGAGCAGCAGGCCGTCCGCATAGACCATCGTTTCCGCGCTGGAATTGACGCCGTACATGCGTATCGCCAACCCCCCGTTCACGTCGCCGATGAAACGTTCGCGGACATGTACGCTCGGCAGGTAGAGCAGCGCACCCGCCGACGACATCGAATTGACGCTTTCGGCGATCTGCTTGGCGGTGATGCTTTCCACCGTATTCGGCGCGTTGGCCGGCGTCGCAGGTTTGTCGGCGCCCGCCGAAACGGTCATTTCCCCGAGCTTGACCTCGCTTTCCTCGGCGACGAGATGGCCGGCACAGAAAATGCCGAACGTTGCCGCAACGGCGGCCGACAACCGGTTTCGGGTATTGCTTGCCGCGACCACATCGGGTTGGCGAATCATGGCGTCTGACTCCATTTTTTGGGTTGGTCGGTTTTTTTAGCGGGTGGCTTCGGTGACAAAAGCAATTTTCGCCACCCCGGCGCGTTGCGCCACGGCGAGGATGTCGGCTACCTTTTCATAAGGCGTCAGGCGGTCGGCGCGCAGGTGGAGTTCGGGCTGCGATGGGGCCAATTTAACCAGTTCGGCGAGGCGGGCATAAACCGCCTCGCGGCTGGCCGGCGCGCCGTCGAGAAACAGACCGCCGCTACCGTCCAGCGCCAGGCTGACCACCCGGGGTTTATCGTCGAGCCGGCCCGAATCGACGCGCGGCAGGTCGATGGGCACCGCCTGGTGGAAAAGCGGTGCGGTGATGATGAAGATGACCAGCAGCACCAGCATCACGTCGACCAGCGGCGTGGTGTTGATCTCGGCCATCGGCCGCGCGCGACCGCCTTCGTCGAAGGATCCGAACGACATGGTGCTGCTCCTTGCAATGTCCTACGCGCTGCGCGCAACACGCGCCGCATCGAGGTCGACCAGCTTGTCGCCGGGCCGGCCGCGCAGCCCGGTCACCAGATAGGCGTGCAGATCGTGCGCGAAACCGTCGAGGCGGGCCAGCGTCAGGCGGTTGCCGCGGGTAAAGGCGTTGTAGGCCAACACCGCCGGGATGGCGACGAAGAGACCGGCGGCCGTCATAATCAGAGCTTCGCCGACCGGCCCGGCGACCTTGTCGAGCACCACCTGGGTGGCGCCGGAGAGACCGACCAGCGCGTGATAAATGCCCCACACGGTGCCGAACAGGCCGATGAACGGCGCCGTCGATCCCACCGAGGCGAGAAAGGTCAAACCGCTTTCGATGCTTGCCTGCGACTCGACGATCTGGTTGCGCAGCGCGCGGGTGACGAACTCGCTGGCCGAAACGCCCGCGCCGATGCCGCGTGCCGCATGCTGGCGATGCAGCTCCGCCGCGTTGGCGCCGGCAACGGCGAGGCTGGCGAGAATGCCGGTCTGGTCTTCGGCGCGCAGCGCGTCGACCGCCGCCGGCAACGAATCGGCGCCCCAGAAGGCGTTCAGCGCCCGCGCGTGGCAGCGCCGCGCCCGACTCAGCGCGACGATCTTGCCGGCCACCAGATACCAGCTTCCGACCGATAACAGGAAGAGAACCGCAGCCACCGAGCGGCTGACGGCATCGCCTTGCGCCCAGAAATGGGAGAGTCCGAGTTCAACGGGCATTTTTGTCGCTCCTTGACAAACCGGCTAAATAAGACATCCGTCATTCCGGGCTTGACCCGGAATCCAGTGGTGCTCCCCTGGATTCCCGCCTGCGCGGGAATGACGAATTTGGAAATGTTCTCTTCGCACCATCAACGATCAACGATCCAGCGTGAAGTGCAGCGGCACCAGCACGGTGGCTTCAACCGCTTCGCCGCCCTGGCGGGCGGGAACGAAGCGCCATTTCTCGACCGCCGCCCGCGCCGCCTCGTCCAGCCTCGGGTGGCCACTCGATTGCCTGATGTCCACGGCCAGCGATGCGCCTTGCGCGCCGACGCGCACGCGCAGGATGACCTTGCCCTCTTCGCCCAAGCGGCGCGACATCGGGGGGTAGACCGGCTTCGGGTTTTGCAGATAGTCGGCGTCGAACCGCGCGGCGACGACGGGGAGCGCCGCCGGCGGCGCAGGATGGCTTTCGACAGGGCGCGGTTCGGGCTGCGGGGCGACGGCAAAGGTGGAAACGGTCGCCGCCGTACTGGCTGCCGTCAGGACAGGCGGCGGAAGAAGAGGCGCCTCGGGCTGCGGAGCCACCGGTTTCGGCCGTGGCGGCTCGACCTTCGGCGGCGTCGGCGCGATTTCCAGCACGCGCACCGTCAGCGCGTGCAACGGTTGGGCGAGATCCGGCCGGACGGCGAGACCGACCGCCAGCAGCAGGCCGAGCAAGTGCAGGCCCGCCACCGAGCCGAAGGAAAAGCAACGCCGCCAGAACGCCGGGCGCGCTTGCTCCGGCGGCGCGAAATACGCCACTGCGACCGCCACGGCCGATTCGCCGGCGTTCAATTCTGGGGTCAAGGCGGATTCCCCCGAATCCAGGCGGCCAGCTTCCGCCGGGAAACGACGCCCGACACCGGTTCGAGCCGGTGCAGGCGGTCGTATAAATGGGTGCGCGGCAACTCGCCCAGCCAGCGTCTGTCGATCTCGAAACGCAGACGTTCCGGCACCGGGTCGGCGAAAACCCATTGTTCGACGCGGCCAAGGCCAGACCGCTCGGCCAAGCGCGCCGCCTCCGGCGCTTCGTCCGGCGAATCGGCGGCGACCAGAACGACATCCAGCTTCGGGTATTGGCGCTTCAGCTCGCCGAGCGCTTTCAACTCGGCCGGGCAATGCGCACAGCCCACCGACCAGAAAGCCATCGCAAAAGGCTTGCCGGCGCGGGCGGCGACGATCTCCGCCAGGCTTCCGGCGACAAACGGACGAACCCGGTTTTCGGCCGCCCCGGCCGGCGACGGGACGCGATCTCCCGCACGGGCCAGCGCCGCCGATGCCAGCAGCGCGGCCAGCATGCCGAAAATTGTGCCACTCCTGTAAATCAATCCCATCGCTTTTCCGTAAACCTGCGTCGCTCGCCGGTGTTTATCTTGTTTCAAGGCGAGGCGAATCGTAACGAAAAAGGCGGGGGCGACTCTGCGGCATATCGTCGCAGGGGGAGGCCGGAAGGGGCGGCGGGTTTGAGGGAAATCAAATCGGCGGAAAATTCGAGAAAATATCCGCCGTTTTTGCGAGGCGCCCCAAAATGGCATCGGCTCTCAAGCAATCAAATGCTTGGACGAAACCTGTCCGCGACACGTTGCGCCCGTTCTGCTTCGGATTCACGGCCAAGGCCGCTCCGACGGCGTCCGCGCGTTTCAGGGTGAGTGTCCGCTAGCGTGGCGGAGAGCGCAGGTAGTAGCGTTCGACCAGCGGCCTCATGCGCGCCGAAAGGTCGGACTCGCTGGCGTTGCCGATTTCCGCGTGCAGCGCGGCGGCGAAGGTCTTGAAGGCGGCCACCACTCGCGGGTCAAAATGGCTGCCGGCGTCTTGTTCTAGGGTGTCCATCGCCTTGTCGAACGGCCAGGGTTCCTTGTAGGGGCGGCGCGAGGTCAGGGCGTCGAAGACGTCGACCACGGCGAAGATGCGCGCGACCAGCGGGATCTCCTCGCCGCGCAGGCCTCGCGGGTAGCCGCCGCCATCGTATTTTTCGTGGTGGCATTCGATGACCTCCCTCGCAGCCAGCAGCCAGGCCGAAGCGCCGATGATCCGGACGCCCAGGTCGACGTGGGTGCGCATGATGGCGAATTCCCCTTCATCGAGCTTGCCGGGTTTGAGCAGGATGTTGTCGCTGATGCCGATTTTGCCGACGTCGTGCAGGAAGGCGCCGAGAATCAGCGAGCGCATGTCCATCTTCTCGGTGCCGATCGCTTCGGCGAGCCGTATCGCGTACAGCGTGACGCGATAGTTGTGGTCGCCGGTATCCGAATCGCGTTGCGCGATCGCGGTGCCGAGCACCGAGACGGTGTCCAGGTTGCCCTTGACGACTTCGCTGGAGAAACGCAGCACGTCGCGGTTCAGAGAGATGATTACGGGATAGAGGGGCAGCGTCGTTCCCAGCACGCACAGGAGAGCGATCAGCACGAAGCGTTCCAGATCGGCCTGCAAATGGGCCAGCTCTTCTTGGTCGACGACGAAGACGGCCTCGAAATAGCCGGCGCTTACGCCCGCGCTGCCCGTCAAAGGCATCAGTATCCGCACCAGCGTTTCGCCGCCGATGTTGAATCTTTCATAGTGGTGCTGGCCGTCGCGGGGGAAACGATGGGCGGTTTTCGCCAGCTCTTTTTCAATCGCTTCGTACGCCGGGTTGACCGCCTCGAACAGCTTTTTCTCGCTTTGATCGTAGGTTTCGAGGACGACGAAGTTTTTGCTAATGAAGTGCTGTGCCTTCAGGCGCAGGCTTTCGATTTCGGCGGCGGTCAGGCTGGCGGTGTCTATCCCATCGGGCGCGAAGCGCTCGGCTTCGGCGGCGGCGTGCGCGACGATGGTGTCGTCGATCTTTTCGATCTCGTAGATATAGATCGCTGTTCCGGCGACGATGGACAGCGCCAGCCAGGCCAGAAACAGGCGTTTGATAACAATACGATGAATTTCAAGCATGCGATCATCCTCGCTGGGTGTTTGCCATGGCAGAGGGGTGTACCCCCGGCTACTCTTGGCGCGCGGGCGCCGCTTCCGGGGCAAAAACAACCGAGACGCTCAAACCGCCGGCCGGTTTATTTTCGCCCAGCGCGATCCGCGCACCGTGCAGCCCGGCGATGCGGGCAACGATGGAGAGGCCGAGCCCGTGCCCTTCCTCGCCGCTTTCGTCAAGCCGCCGAAAACGTCCCATGACTTCGGCGCGCAAGGCTTGCGGGATACCCGGGCCGCTGTCCGCGACGCGCAGGCGGGCGCCGCTTTCCGGCGGATGCGCGAGTTCAAATTCGACGCGCACGCTGCCGCCGGCCGGCGTATAGCGGATGGCGTTGTCCACCAGGTTGCGGACCAGCACCTGGAGCAGCATCGGCGCACCGTCGACCGGCACCGGCGCGCCTTCGTCGACCTCGACCTCGACGCCTTTTCGCATCGCAGCCGGGATCAGCGTGGCGACCGTACCGACGACGATGGCGCGCAGATCGCAAGGCGCTATCCCCGACAGTTCGGCCCGGGCATCGAGCCGGGCGAGCATCAGCAGTTGTTCCAGCAGGCGGGTCGCGCGCTGGCTGCCAGCCAGCAGATTGTCGAGCGCGTGCCGCCGCGCCGCGTCGTCGCCGGCCGCGCTCGCCACTTCGGCACAGGTTTGCATTACGGCGAGCGGCGTGCGCAGCTCGTGCGCGGCGTCGGCCGTAAAGCGCCGTTCTTCTTCCTGTGTGCGGTTCACCCGCTCGAAGAGGCGGTTCAGGCGTTCGAGAATCGGCAGCACTTCGCTGGGTGCACCGGGCAAGTCGATCGCTTGCAGGCGTTCGGGCGCTTGCGTCGCAATCCGGTCGGCCAGCCGCGTCAGCGGGCGGAAGGCGGCGACGATAAAACCGCCCAGCGCCAGCCCCAGCGCGGGCAGGCCAAAGGCCAGGGGGGTCAGCAAACGCCAGGCGATGTGTCGGCTCACATCGTCCCGGCTGCCGGTTGCGTCGGCGACCTGCACCAGATAGTCGCGATCCGGGTTCCAGGTGCTGAATACGCGCCATGTTCTGCCTCCGACGGAAACATCCGAGAAGCCCTCGTCCTTCGCCGATAGCCGGATATTGGGCGCGCTTTCCGAGTGGGTGAGGAGACGGCTGCCGCCTTCCCATACTTGGAAGGCGACTTTCTTGTCATAACGGTGGCGGGGAGCGTGCTCTTCTTCTACAAGTTCATGAGCTTCGTCGCCAAGAAAGGAGAAGAGCAAACTCGCCGACTGCGCCAGATGCGCGTCGAGCAGCTCTTCGGCTTCGTGCTTGGCCTCGCGATACGCGAAGAAGGAAACGACGATCCAGGCGACCGTCACCGCCGCCAGCACGCCAAACAGGATACGCAGGCGCAGCGAGTAGGCGGGGGAGGGCGTCGGCCGGGCGGGCGCGCTCACTGGCCTGGCCCGGGGATCAGGTAGCCGACGCCGCGCACGGTGCGGATCAGCTCGGGCGCCAGCTTGCGGCGCAGATGGTGGATATGCACCTCGATGGCGTTCGATTCCAGTTCGTCGCCCCAGGCGTAGAGGCGTTCCGAGAGCTGCGCTTTGGTCATCACGCGGCCGGCGTTGTCGAGCAGTTCGTGCAGCAGATCGAACTCGCGCGCCGACAGATCGACCGGGGTGCCGCGAAAGACAACCCGCCGGCTCGCCGGATCGAGCCGCAATTGTTGGAACTCGCCGTGAATCAGCTCGGATGCGGCGCGCCCCCCGGCGCGGCGCACCAGGGCGCGCAGGCGCGCCGCCAGTTCGCCGAGGTTGAAGGGTTTGACGACGTAGTCGTCGGCGCCGGCGTCGAGGCCGGCGACGACATCTTCCGGCGTATCCCGCGCCGTGAGGATCAGTACGGGCAGCTTGCTACCGCCCGCGCGCAGCCCCTTGAGAACTTCCAGGCCGGATAAACGGGGCAGGCCGAGATCGAGCACCAGCGCGGCAAAAGGTTCGCCCGCCAGCGCGTGTCGCGCGGCCAGGCCATCGCTTACCCGGTCGGCCTGCCAGCCCGCCTGGCGCAGGCCCATCTGGATGCCCTCGCCGAGCAGGCGGTCGTCTTCAACGATCAGAACGCGCATCGGCACCCTCCCGGAAAACGCGGTGCGGCGCCGGCGCTAAACCGCTTCTTCGATCACCTTGAACTGGCCGACGACTCTCCGCAGCTCGCCGGCGGCGCCGTTGAGCGAATCGGTGGCGCCCTTGGCTTCGCGCGCCGCTTCCAGGTTCCCGTCGATCAGGCCGGCGATGCGCTCCATGTTGCTCGCCACCAGTTCGGAGGCGGCCGACTGTTCGCGGGCGGCGTTGGCGATGTGGCGCGCCATGCCGGTCACTTCGCGGCTGGAGCCGGTGACCTGGTTGAGCCCCGCCACGCTGTCGCGGATCAGGCCGATGCCCTGTTCCACTTCGGTGACGGCGTGATCCATGGTGACGACGGCAGTGTCGGCGACCCGCCGCACATCCGCCACGGTCGCCGCGATGTCGGTCGTCGATTTGCTCGTCCGCTCGGCCAGCTTGCGCACTTCGTCGGCGACGACGGCAAAGCCGCGCCCGGTCTCGCCGGCGCGCGCCGCCTCGATGGCGGCGTTGAGCGCGAGCAGGTTGGTCTGTTCGGCGATCTCCTTGATGACCTGGCTGATGTCGCCGATCCTTTCGATGGATCGGTTGAGGTCGCTGATCGTTCGGCTGGATGCTTGCACGGCATTGACGACGCGCCCCGTCGCCTCCGAGCTTTCCGCCATGCTCGTCTGGGCGGCGTGTACCTGGAGTTCGGCCTGTTCGGCGGCAACCGCCGTGGCCGCAGCGGCATCGGCGACCTCGCGTATCGACTCGGAGAACTCTTCGGTGGCGGCGACCACGCTGCTGGCCCGGTCGCTCTGTTGTTCGGATTGATCCATCACGCTGGCGGTCTGCCATTCGACGCGCATCGATTGCCGCTCGATGACCTTGGCGGCGCTCTGGATTTCGTCGAGCATCACCGTCAGGTGCACCTGCATGCCGGCCAGTTTGGTGAGCACCCGGCCGGTTTCGTCGCGCCCGGAAATGTCGATGCGCTCGGTCAGATCGCCCTGCGCAATGCGGTCGAAGTGGCCGATCACGCGGCGCAGCGGTTCGACGATGGCGCGCAGCAGGGAAAAGGCGGCCACGCCCACCAGCAGCAGCGCCAGCGCCGTGCCGCCGACAGCCAGGGCAAGCACGTTCCGGTAGCGTTCCTCGGCGGCGGCAAAATCGTCGCGCGCCACCCTTTTCAGCGCCTCCTGCACTTCTTCTGCGGCGCCGACGGCCTTTTTGTAGGTCGGGTTTATGTCTTTCAGCAGGATAGCGTTCGCCTCGTCGAACTGCTGGTCGAGAATCGCCTGGCGGGCGGGAACCAGCCCCTGGGCGACAAAGGCCTCGCGCTCGATGCGGTAGCGCTCCATGAGCGCGGCGATTCCGGCGGCGAGCGGGCGCTTGTCCATCTCGCCGATCAGCGCGCTGATTTCGTCCCGGTTTTTGACGATGGCGTCGGTATGCATCGTCACCGGGTGCTCGTGCAGCGCGGAAAAAGCGTTTTTGCTGTCGTGCTGCAGCGCGAGCATGATCTGGGCGCGGTTGTCGGCCATCAGCGCCGTGATCCGTCCGATGGCCGCAATCGGTTCCAGCGAGATCCGGTAGCAGTTTTCCAGCGCGCTGTTGGACAAGGCGATGCCGATGACGCCGATGGCGCCGCCGCCGGCCATCATGACCGCCATGAACACCATCGCGGCCAGCAGCCGCACCCGGATCGTGAGGCGCCGCCAGATCGGCGGCCGGTTGTCGAAAGACGCGCCCGTCTTGCGCAGGCGCTGGTAGTTCGCCTCGGCCTGGGCGATCGCCGCGCGCGAGGCTTGCGAGCGCATCGACATGTAGCCGACCCGGCGTTCGTTTTCGACCACGGGGACGACAAAGGCTTCGACCCAGTAGTGGTCGCCGTTCTTGGCGCGATTCTTGATGATCCCGCGCCACGGCAAGCCGGCGCCCAGGGTGCCCCAGAGATCCGCGAAAACCTGCGGCGGCATGTCGGGGTGGCGGACGATGTTGTGGCTCTGGCCGACCAGCTCGTCGCGCGAATAGCCCGAGAGTTCGACAAAAGCATCGTTGGCATCGGTCACGATCCCCCGGAGATCGGTTCTGGAGGTCAGATAATACCCCGCCGGATAGGGCTTTTCTTTCTGGGTGACTGGCAGATTGGTCTTCAACGTTGGCTCCCCGATTTGTTTTTTTGGTGGCGTCAAACGGGAAAGTTCGCGCTCCGCAAACCACAGAATCCGGCGCTTCCCATCGTCGGCCATATTACTATAGTCATAGCACTATAGTTATAGCGACCCGGGGTCGGGGGGAGGATGGCGGCCAGTTTCGGAGCCGGGAGCGCGAAAAACAACGGCTTTCCACCCTCCGCCCCGGCCGGAGACGCCAACCCCGCGTTGTCGCCGGTCAAAAACGCGCGTTTGGCGCCGCTTTCGGGATGTGCATCGCGGCGTCTTCGAAGGTTCCGGCCTCGGCATCCCGGTGGCAGGCGGCGCAGTTGGCCCGGCTGTCGACCTGCGGCAAGCGCCAGTCGGCCGGTGCAATTTCCTTGTGCTTCTTGATCCAGTAAGGGGTTTCGGTGATGCGCAGCGGCGTTGCGCCGTCGCGCAGCGAACGTTCGATCTTGAAGGCGGCTTCCGTCGGGCCGCGTTCTGCCGCATTGTTTTCCATGAAGACGAGAAGCGCCTGGGCGGTGGGCGCATCGAGCGCCAGATCGGCGCCGAAATGCTTGTCCTGTTCGGCCACCAGCTTGCGCCACGAGCGCGCCGGCAGCAGGTTGGGATGAAAGGCGAGGTGGCAGCTGCCGCATTCCTCCCGCCACTGCGGATCGTCGGGCAGCCTGGCGCCGACGAAGGCGACCTGCGGCGCTGCGCCGTCTGCCGTGGATTTTGGCGCAAGCGCGGCGGGCAGGGCGTAGGAAAACCACCACAGGCCAAAGGCGATCGCCGAGAGCAGGAGCGATGCGCCGACCAGCGGGTAGCGGCGCGAGGCCGGCGAATCGTCCAGAGCCTCGTCCGGCGCTTCCTTGAAGCCGGTAATCATCGCGCGCGGCAGGTTCTCCCTGTGCCGCCAGCTTTCCAGCGCGACGCCGGCCAGATGGCCGATGACGACGAGCAGCATCAGCGTGGCCGCAATCTCGTGCGCTTCCTTGAACAGCCGGCCAACAGCGACCCCGGTCAGGCCGGCTGCCGCACCGTGCCCTTCTTCGCCGCCCTGGGTGAGGACGCCGGTCAGGCAGACGGCCAGCCCGAGGGCGAGCATCAGGAACACCGCCTGGGCGCCCGCCGGGTTATGGCCGATATGCCGCCGCGCGTGGCCGGCCAGCAGTTGTCGCAGGTACGCCAGTCCCGCTAGCGACCCATGCCGGAATGACGAAAAACGGGCGTAGTTGCCTCCCGCGACGCCCCAGATCAGACGGAAGACGATCAGTCCCAGCATCAGGTAGCCGGAGAAACCGTGTACCGACAGCCACTCGTCCGACCCGCTGCTGGCCCAGGCGACGGCGAAGCTGGCGGCGAGCAGCCAGTGGAAAAGGCGGGTCGGGATGTCCCAGACGAGAATACGTTTCATGGTGTGGTGAGGGAGTGCGTTATTCGGGGATCTTGATCCGGCGCTCGTTGAAATCCGCCTTTGCCGCGCCGGCGTGGCAGGCCTGGCAGTTGGCCGGGCTTTTGATCGCCGGTCGCTTCCAGACCCCGGGCGCAATTTCCCTGGCGCCATGCTTCGCTTTGAACCATGCGCTTTCGGTGATGCGCAAGGGCGCGCTTTTTGCGCTCCAGCGGTTGGAGGCGTTGTTCACCAGGAACGCGGTAATGTCCTCGTTTTCCGCCTCGCTCAACGAAGCGTCCGCGCCGAAATGCTTGTCCAGCGACGCCATTACCTTGCGCCACGATGCGGCCGGTAACAGGCCGGGCGCGTAGGCGATGTGGCAGCCCGCGCATTCTTCCTGCCACCTGGCGCTCGCTTTGGCCGGTTGCAGGGGCTTGCCGCGGTTCTCGCCGCCGTATTTGTTGCCGCTGTCGGCCAGCGCAACCCAGGGAGCAAGCGTCAGCGCGAGCAAGAGGTTGAAAGCAATTTTCATGCGCTTTTCCTATTTGACCGATAGCACGTAGGACATGAAATCCCCCTTCTCCTGCGCCGTGCAGGCGCGCTTCAGCACCTCGTTGCAGTTGCGCTTGAACCATTTTTCGACCTTTGCCGGATCGCCGAAGCGCCCGGCGTTGGCCGACGGCGCCAGCGGCAGAATCTCCTTGCCCGTGACCGCGTGTTTCCCCTCCGCTTTCGGCGATTCGGTGTGACAGCTCGCGCACGACAGTTCGCCCGATTTCGCGTGGTAAAACATTTGTCCGCGCGCTGCGGAAAAGTCCTTGAAGGCGGGGGATTCCTGTTTTGCGGCGCCGCGATAGCTTTCGAGAACGGGGTTTTCGGCCGCGAAAGCCGGGGGCGACAAGATCAGTGCTAGGGCGACAAGCGATTTTTCCATGAATGGCTCCTTGCTGTGAAGACGGGAGCCAGTATGGGTTTGCCGGATTAAGGCAGCATTAAGGGCGGGCGGTTGCCGCCGTTTGGGTGGGTTTGGCGCCAATAAAACCCTCGTGTCGACGGGGCGCCAAGCGGTTGAAAAAAGACATCTTCACCTTGCATCGCCCGCTCAAAGTCTGTAAAATGCGCGGTTTTCGACCAACTCATCAGTTTTAGAGGGATTAACATTTATGGCCAACAGCGCACAAGCTCGCAAGCGCGCCCGTCAAGCCGTCAAGCAACGCGCTCACAACGTAAGCCTGCGCTCTACGTTGCGCACTGCCGTCAAACGTGTGCAGAAAGCGATTGTCGCTGGCGATAAGGCTGCCGCTCAAAGCGTCTTCCAGGAGTCGGTCTCGGTGCTCGATCGCATCGCCGACAAGAAAATTATCCACAAGAACAAGGCGGCACGTCACAAGAGCCGCCTTTCCGCGCAAATCAAGGCGCTTGCCGCCGCCTGATTCCGCCGGAGTCTTGCAGGATAGAAAACGGCGCCTCCGGGCGCCGTTTTTGTTGCCGTCGCGGAATAGTTGCCGGATTGTCGGCGGTCGGCGGCTTCGTTCAAGCCTTTTTTCCGTCGATCGGGCAGACGCCTTCGACGATCTGCAAATCGTTGTCTTGGGCGAAATTGAGAATGAAACGGTAGGCCATCGGCTCGATCTCGTAGAGCCGGCCATCGACGAAAACCGCTTTCTCGCCGTTGAAATCGCCGGGGCCGACATAAGGCGAATATTTCATTTTTTTTTCTGCGCCGAAGGCCGACAACACGCCGCACAGACGTTCCGCCCAATCGCTGGGCCGAAACTTTTTTCCGGCCGTGGTCAGGCCGACGATGATGACTGGGGTATTCGAGAAAGTGCTCATATTTCGGCTACGTCCCGGCGGCGAAGTATAGGGCTAGTGTAAGGCTGTAAGGTGGCGCGAATAGTTGTCTCGAACGCAGGTGCCGGTACCGCCAATAACCGGATATCTCCACCCTGCGCCGCACGATGCGATAAACGCCATGTTCCGTGCGATCATGCGCGAATTTCCTTACACCGGGCTTGCAGGCGGTAGCGGGTCGCCGCCGGTTGTGATAATTTACCGCATGAATGCAACCCCTATGTTTTACCGCAAAATATTTCAATCAATAAATCTTCGATGAATATCTCCTCTTGCACCAAATTCGGTTTTCGCATTCGCACACGGGGCGGCGCTACGGTCGACAACCTGTCGATTATCGGCAACGACCAGTCGGAAGCCGAGCGCAAATTGCGCCAGATTTACCCCGGCTGCGAGATTCTGGAAACCCGGCAGCAAGTAGCCGGCGGGTCGCGCAACGGTACGGTGACGTACGAAGAAGTGGTCGATCTCATCTCGGCCGGATAGATCGGCCGCCGGCGGGCTACAGAAAACGCAGTTGCTTCAGTTCGTGGTAGAGCGCCGCGTAGTCTTGTGCGCCCCTGCTGGTGGGGTTGTGGCTGAAGACATCCCGGTTTCTGGAGGGGCTTTCCGCGACCGCCACATTTTCCGAAATGACCGTTTCGCAGACTTCGTCGCCATAGCTTGAACGCAGGCGGTTCTGCACGTCGCCGCTCATTCTGCGCCGGCTATCGTAGCGGGTCAGCAGGTAGCGGCGCTCGACGCGGCGTTTGAGTACCGGTTCGAGAATGCTCAGGGTGCGGGTCATCTGTTCGGCGGCTTGCAGCGACAGATAGTCCGTCGAAATCGGGATGAGCAGAACATCGCAGGCGAAAACGGCGTTAAGGGCGAGCACCCCGAGGTAGGGGCAGCAATCGATCAGCGTGGCCTGCGCCGCGTTGCCGGGCACGGCGGCGTCTACCGCGTCCAGACCGACGCGCAACCTGTTCAGGATGGCCGGCCCCTTGCCGAAAGTCGCGTCAATCTTGATGAGCTGCTGATGCGAGGGAACCAGCCTGCCGATGCCTTCCCAAGGAACCGCCAGCTCGTCGAGCCCGCGCGACGACTGGTAGAAACCGAACAGGCTGTGGCCGGAGTCCTTTGGCACATTGCCATGTATACCGCTCAAGTGACATTGCGGGTCCAGATCGAGCACCAGCGGAGTCCCGCCTTCACGGACGATGGCGGCGGCCAGATTGAGCGCCGTCGTCGTTTTTCCGACGCCACCCTTCTGATTGAAAACGGCAATTCGCATGGCTCATTGTAGCCTTTTACGGCGCCTTCTGCATTCTTCGCGCGCATATGTACAAGGCGCCGGTTTTCCCTTAACATTCCACCCCTTGCGAGTTTGCCGCAGCGGCTTTCGGGCATGCGCTCGAGGCGCTGGTCGGGTTTGTGCAAATTTGTGAAAACTCCGGCGGCGCAAGCCGCCGTTTCAGTTTCAGAGCCTCCTCAAGGGGTCACTATGTCTCACCTGATGAATACTTACGCCCGGCTGCCCGTCGCTTTCAGCCACGGCGAGGGATGCTGGCTTACCGATACCGGCGGAAAGCGTTACCTCGATGCGCTGGCCGGGATTGCCGTGTCGACGCTCGGCCACAACCATCCGGCGCTGGTCGCCGCAATCGCCGCGCAGGCGGCGCGCGTGCTGCACACCTCGAACCTCTACCGGGTTCCGCAGCAGGAGGAACTGGCCGACAAGCTGGCGGCGCTCGCCGGCATGGACGAAGTTTTTTTCTGCAACTCGGGTTGCGAGGCCAACGAGGCGGCGATCAAGCTCGCCCGTTTCTTCGGCCACCGGCAGGGCATCGACAGCCCGGCGATCATCGTCATGGAAAAAGCGTTTCACGGGCGCACGATGGCCACCCTGTCGGCCACCGGCAACCGCAAGACGCAGGCCGGTTTCGAGCCGCTGGTTTCGGGTTTCGTGCGCGTCCCGTACAACGATTTGGGCGCGATCGAAGCGGTTGCCGAACACAACCATAACGTCGTCGCGGTGATGCTCGAAATCGTTCAGGGCGAGGGCGGGATCCATATCGCCGATCCCGGTTTCCAGCGCGGCGTGCGCCAGATTTGCGACGAGAAGGGCTGGCTGATGATTTGCGACGAGGTGCAGTGCGGCATGGGCCGCACCGGTACCTGGTTCGGCTTTCAGCACGCGGGTATCCGCCCCGACGTGGCGACGCTGGCCAAGGGGCTGGGCAGCGGCGTGCCGATCGGCGCCTGCATTACGGCGGGCAAGGCGGCCGGCCTGTTCAAACCGGGCAACCACGGGTCGACCTTTGGCGGCAACCCGCTGGCGGCGGTTGCGGCTTTGACGACGATAGCGGTGATCGAACAAGACAAGCTGATCGCCGGCGCCGAAGCCGTCGGCCGTTCGGTTCGCGAAGGTCTGGCGCAGGCATTGGACGGCGTGAACGGCATTGTCGATATTCGTGGACAGGGGCTGATGATCGGCATCGAACTGGATCGCCCCTGCGGCGAACTGGTGGCGCGCGCGCTGGATGCCGGGCTGCTCATCAACGTGACGGCGGACAAGGTGGTGCGCCTGCTGCCGCCGCTGATTTTCAGCGCCGACGAAGGGCGCGAGCTGGTGTCGCGCCTGGCGCAGCTGATACGCGACTTTCTTGCCGCTTGAGAAGGAGTTGCCATGAGTTTTTCCAAACCCGTATCCAAACCTGTCACGCACTTTCTACAGTTCAAGGACTTCACGCGCGAGGAGTTCGATTACCTGTTCGAGCGCTCGCGCTGGATCAAGGATCGGTTCAAGTCCTACCAGCAGTACTGGCCGCTGTCCGACCGCACGCTGGTGATGATTTTCGAGAAGGCGAGCACGCGCACGCGGCTTTCTTTCGAGGCGGGGATGCAGCAGCTCGGCGGATCGGCGATCTACCTGAATACCCGCGACTCGCAGCTCGGGCGCGGCGAGCCGGTGGAAGATGCGGCGCAGGTTATTTCGCGCATGAGCGACGTGGTGATGATCCGCACCTTCGAACAGGAAATTATCGAGCGCTTTGCCGCGAATTCCCGCGTTCCGGTCATTAACGGGCTGACCAACGAATATCATCCCTGCCAGATCCTGGCCGACATCTTCACCTTCATCGAGCATCGCGGCCCGATACAAGGCAAGACGGTAGCCTGGATCGGCGATTCCAACAACGTTTGCAATACCTGGTTGCAGGCTGCCGAGGTGCTCGATTTCAACGTTCATGTGTCGACCCCTCCGGGCTATGAAGTCGAAGCCGAGCGCGCCGGTTTGTACGGCGACGACCATTTCGAGGAGTTTTCCGACCCGATGGAGGCCGCGCGCGGCGCCGATCTGGTGACCACCGACGTGTGGACGTCGATGGGCTTCGAGGCCGAGAACGAAGAGCGTCTGCGCGATTTCGCGGACTGGCAGGTCGATGCCGAGATGATGCGCGTCGCGCGGCCGGACGCGCTGTTCATGCACTGTCTGCCGGCGCATCGCGGTGAAGAAGTGGAAGCGGCGGTGATCGACGGGCCGCAGAGCGTGGTTTGGGACGAAGCGGAAAACCGTTTGCATGTACAAAAAGCGCTGATGGAGTATCTGCTCCTCGGGAGGGTGGCCAAATGAGCCAGAACGAATCTTTTTTGCAATCGGTATATGCAGTTCACCATGAAAAAGGTGGCAGGTACAACCGGTCATTTGAATCTGTGGTTCGTGGTGAGCTCTTTTCCTCTTGAACAGATCGACTGAGAATTCTTCGGGGTAAAAGACTGCTTTCTCAGGATGTGGACTCGACGCACTTGCGCTTCTTTAAATATGAAGATGTTATTTATATGTTGCGATGTCATTTTGAAATCAAGGAAATCAGGGTATTAAAAGGGGGTAGAGGATTCCGTGCTCGATACCCTGATTTGTTTGCGCGTGATGTGGCTTTCCTGGCGACTAAAGATATTTAATTGGATTAAAGAAATTGTTTCTGATGCGCGACATCAAGAAGGCGGTATTGGCTGACCTCCCGGAGTTCGTTGACTTAGACAATCAGGGTGTTGCATCGGTGGTAGATGTGGCCTCGAAGGAGATGGTCCGATGAAAGTCAAAGTGGTGATTCATGAAGCAGAGGAAGGCGGCTACTGGGCAGAGGTTCCCGCCATTCCCGGTTGTGCCACGCAGGGCGAGACATTCGAGGAATTGCTCGCCAATCTTTACGAGGCCGTGGAAGGCTGTCTTTCAGTGGATATGGCAGATATTCCGATGTCGGCCAATGACCGTATCCTGGAGATAGCCGTTTGAAGTCGGTTTCCGGCAAGACATTATGCCGGGCATTGGAACAGCGGGGTTGGAAGCTGTTGCGGGTTAACGGCAGCCATCATATTTTTGGCCGCATGGGAAGCATTGTGCGGCTGTCGGTTCCGGTTCATGCGGGTCAAACCCTCAAGGCCGGGTTGTTGAACCATTTATTGAAAAGCGCGGGTATCCGCGAAGATGACTTATGAGCGACATTAAAAAGGCCGTATTGGCCTACTCCGGCGGTCTGGACACCTCGGTGATCCTGAAGTGGTTGCAGGACACCTACCAGTGCGAAGTCGTCACCTTTACCGCCGATCTCGGCCAGGGCGAAGAGCTGGAGCCGGCGCGCGCCAAGGCGCTACAGTTCGGCATCAAGCCGGAAAACATCTTTATCGACGACCTGCGCGAAGAGTTCGTGCGCGATTTCGTCTTCCCGATGTTCCGCGCCAACACCGTCTATGAAGGCGAATACCTGCTCGGCACCTCGATTGCCCGTCCGCTGATCGCCAAGCGCCTGATCGACATCACCAATCTGACCGACGCCGACGCCATCTCGCACGGCGCCACCGGCAAGGGCAACGACCAGGTGCGTTTCGAGCTGGGCGCCTACGCGCTGAAGCCCGGCATCAAGGTCATCGCGCCGTGGCGCGAATGGGATTTGCTGTCGCGCGAGAAGCTGCTGGCCTACGCCGAGCAGCACGGCATCCCGGTCGAGATGAAGCACAAGGCCGGCGGCTCGCCGTACTCGATGGACGCCAACCTGCTGCATATCAGTTACGAAGGCCGCCACCTCGAAAACCCGGCGGCCGAGGCCGAGGAGTCGATGTGGCGCTGGACGGTATCGCCGGAAGCGGCGCCGGACCAGGCGGAATACATCGACCTGGAATTCGAGCAGGGCGATCTGGTGGCGATCGACGGCCTGCGCATGGCGGCGCACGAACTGCTCGCCAATCTCAACCAGCTCGGCGGCAAGCACGGCATCGGCCGCCTCGATCTGGTCGAGAACCGCTACGTCGGCATGAAGTCGCGTGGCTGCTACGAAACGCCGGGCGGCACCATCCTGCTGCGCGCGCACCGCGCCATCGAGTCGATCACGCTCGACCGCGAAGTCGCCCACCTCAAGGACGACCTGATGCCGCGCTACGCCAGCCTGATTTACAACGGCTACTGGTGGAGCCCGGAGCGTCGTACCTTGCAAACGCTGATCGACCAGACGCAGCAGTCGGTCAACGGCTGGGTGCGGATCAAGCTGTACAAGGGCAACGTGATCGTCACCGGCCGCGATTCGAAGACCGACTCGCTGTTCGATTCGACCATCGCCACTTTCGAGGACGATGCCGGCGCCTACGACCAGAAGGATGCGGGCGGTTTCATCAAGCTCAACGCGCTGCGCATGCGCATCGCTGCCAACCTCGCCAGCCGCAAGGGTTAAGGGAGCGCCGCGTTGATGTTCGGGCTGACCGAGGAGCAGATTGCCGATTTCGGCATGACCTTCGTGCTCGGCGCCTTCATGCTTTACATGCTGTTCATCGTCGGCGAGAGATAATGTGAGCGTCGTCAAGCAGGCCAACGTCTACTTCGACGGCAAGTGCGTCAGTCATACCGTCCAGTTTGCGGACGGCAGCAAGAAGACCATAGGCGTCATCCTGCCGTCTTCGCTCACCTTCAACACCGGTGCGCCGGAAACGATGGAAGGGGTGGGCGGATCGTGCCGCGTGCGTCTGCAGGGCAATGATGGTCAACCCGGCGCCTGGACGAACTACGGCGCCGGCCAATCCTTCGACGTACCGGGCAACTCCTCGTTCGAGATCGCCTGCGACGAGGCTTATCACTACGTCTGCCACTTCGGCTAACCGGCAGGAGCCGCTCATGCCTACTTTCGATTTTTCTTCCGAAGCCGATATGGCGGCGTTGCACAACGCGATCGACGTTGCTGCGCGCGCCATTGACAACCGCTACGACTTCAAGGGCACCAGCGCCAAGGTCGAGCTCAACGAAAAGGATAAAGTGATTACCCTGCACGGGGACTCCGACTTCCAGCTCGACCAGATCAAGGATCTGCTCTTTCCGGCGATGGAGAAAAAGGAAAAGGAAAGCACCAAGCGCTTGGACCATCAGCCGGTGCAGAAGATTTCCGGCAGCAAGGTGAAGCAGGAACTGAAGATCAAGATCGGTATCGAATCCGAGCTGGCGAAGAAGATCGTCAAACTCATCAAGG
>JACQYA010000076.1 GCA_016208425.1 Betaproteobacteria bacterium | reverse complement strand
TGGCGCTCCAAGAGTCGGCGCCAGCCCAGATAATTGGGCAGGTACTTCGTGGCGACGCCGTGAAAACGACGCATCCACTCTTTGAGGCGGCTGTCGTAGGCATTCACGTTCTGGACGTGATATACGCCGGCAACAACACGCTGCCCGGCCGCCAGATTGACCGGACGGTGGGCAACCCCCATTTCCCTGGCGGCGGCACACAGCGCCTTGCCGCTGTCGGTGCAGAGGATGGCGTCCGGCGCCAGGATCGGCCTGAGCGCCGCTCCGATGTGTTTTTTGTCGGCCTTTTCCAGCACGAAGTCCGCCGTGTTTCCCTCGCGGTCCCGGCAGATCAACACCGGTATCTGTTCTTCGGACAGGCCGCGCTTGCCGGCTTTGCCACCGCGCTTGCGCGGGTCGCGGCCCAAGCCTTTGCGCCGGCCCTCCTCCGACTCCAGGAACTAGGTCTCGCCCGCTCCGGCAATGCCCGCTAAGAGGGTGGCCCGCAGCCCCTCGGGCAGGCTGAGAAACTTGTGCCGCCAGCTGGCAGACGCTTGGGATTGGCCGGAAGGCAAAATCCGGTCATGCAACACCTGCTGCTGGTGTGGCGTCAGCCGCTTCGCGTCTTGCACCAGCTTTCGGAATTCCTTGGCGTTCATCGAAACACCTATCTGTATGATCCAGATACGATTAGTGTATATCATACGTTAATGCGAACATAGCCTTTTGTTTCAACGGAAAGACTCCTGTCGAATTTCGACAATGTTAAGCGGAAAGGCATCCGACTGCCAGCTTGCTTGAACGGCCAGAGCCGCGACATCCACGATGCGTAGACCCGGCTTAAAAAGTCGGCGTTGGCGACACGGCGAAAAGACCGCAGGAAACGCGACTGAAGCGGAGCCAGCAATTGCGGCTACGGACAACGCGCAGGCTCAAGATGGAGAGGCCCAACGTAAAGCTAAGGGGCTCTGCGCGGCTTTATCGCGCAGCGTCCCGCTTGAGCGCCATGTTGGACGAGCCCGGCCTGGAGCGCTGGCGCGCCCCTAGAAAATATATACTTTGGATACATTCCACAAAAACAATAAGTTAAGCCGTTTTTTGATAGCACGGCGCGTACATCCGTGCACAAATCGACTTTGTCAAGCCCCCTTGGTGACAATTTCGCGCAGACGCCGCGTTCCAGGGGGCAGTCCAAGCGCAGCCCAAGGCTAGCGCTGAAAACGTTGGCAGTATAACCTCGGGCTGCAAAGGTGGTCACTATCAAGAATCCGCGCCACACCGGAGATCAAATCGTGCATTCAGCCGCCGCTCTTCGTATCCTCCGCGTAGCGGCTTCGTCCAACAAACGGTTCAGATCGTGGCAAGCACGATCTAACCTTAGTCGTTAGGCTGTAGCGATCATTTTTGCGCCAGCGATCACGAGCACTACGGCGAGAAGTTTTTGGATTGTCGGGTTACCTAGACGCTTACTGCCATATTCAGCGCCAACATAACCGCCAATAACCGCCGCGACAGCCCAATATGACAATGCTGAAGGCAATGCCGGTGCTGACGTCATGACACCAAGCAAACCTGCAATTGAATTAACGAGAATAAATGCGGCGGCTATGCCCGAAATGACTTTAACCTCAGCCCACTTGAAGAAAAGAAGCAGGGGACTCAAGAAAATACCGCCGCCGACGCCCGTAAGACCAGAGAGAAAACCAAGCACTGCACCAGCAAGCAATAACAATGACAAATGAGGGCGACCATTTGAAGATTGGGCAGGTTGATGTGCTGTGCGGAATGACCGCCACGCCGCATAAATTAGGACGATGCCGACCAATGGTTTGTAAATATGGCTTGGCAAGGTAAGCGCTCCGCCAAGATAGGCAAACGGGATTGATGCAAGTGCAAACGGCCAGAACAAGTGCCAAGAAAATGCGCCTACGCGGTAGTACTTGGCTGTGGCAATAACAGCAACCAAGATGTTTAGGGTTAGTGCCGTTGGTTTCATTACCGCAGGTGATAAGCCCATTAGCGCCATTGCGGCGAGGTAGCCGGAAGCACCAGCGTGGCCAACTGAGGAATAAAGAAGCGCGGCAACAAGAATGAGTGCGGCAAGGATGATGTCTTCGATGGTCATGTCAATTTTGATGAGTGTGTAGTTGATGGCCTAAGGTGTCGGGTAGATTCATGTTTTCGCTCCTTTATTCGCCACCAATTGCCTCAATGAAATCAGTGTACGCCGAACGGATGGAGACGCCGGTTTTCCCCCGATCACTCGCCCAGATACGCGGCACGCACCCCGGGGGTGGCGAGCAGTTTTGCCGAATCGTCGGTGAGCGTGATGGTGCCGCTTTCCATCACGTAGCCGCGCTGGCTGACCTGGAGCGCCAGTTTGGCGTTTTGTTCGACCAGCAAAACGGTCATGCCGTCGCGCGCGACGGCGCGCACGACCTCGAAGATCTTCTGCACCATGATCGGCGCGAGACCCATCGACGGCTCGTCGAGCAACAGCAGCCTGGGGCGGCTCATCAGCGCGCGGCCGATGGCGAGCATCTGCTGTTCGCCGCCGGAAAGCGTGCCGGCAAGCTGCGCGGCACGCTCTTTCAGGCGCGGGAAGAGGGCGAAGACGTGCGCCATGTCGGCGGCGGTCGCGGCCTTGTCGTCGCGGCAGTAAGCGCCCATTTGCAGGTTCTCGACAATGCTCATGCGCGGGAAGACGCCGCGCCCTTCGGGCACCAGCGCGATGCCGGAGCCGACCAGCATGTGCGGCGGTAGTTTTGAAATTTCCTCGCCGCGATAACGGACGCTGCCGCCGGCCGCGTCGAGCAGGCGGGCCAGCGCCTTGAGCGTGCTCGTCTTGCCGGCGCCGTTGGCGCCGATCAGGGCGACCATTTCGCCGTCGGCGACATGGAAGCTGACGCCGCGCACGGCCTGAATGCCGCCGTAGGAAACACGAAGTCCGGTCACTTCAAGCAAGCTCGCCTCCCAGGTAGGCTTCGATCACGCGCGGGTCTTTCTGCACGACGGCCGGCACGTCTTCGCAGATTTTCTGGCCGTAATCGAGCACGGCGACGTGGTCGCACAGACCCATCACCAGCTTGACGTCGTGTTCGATCAGGAGGACGGTGACGCCGTCCTTGCGGATACCTTCGATGAGCAGGCGCAGTTCGCCGGTTTCCGCTCCGTTCATGCCGGCGGCGGGTTCGTCGAGCGCCAGCAGCTTGGGGTCGGTCGCCAGCGCACGGGCGATTTCGAGCCGGCGTTGATCGCCGTAGGAAAGATGTTTCGCCAGGTCGTCGGCGCGGTCGGCGATGTCGACGTAATGCAGCAGTTCTTCCGCTCGCCTGCGGATGGCGGCTTCTTCGGCCACCGTCTTCCGGTTGTGCAGCACGGCACCGAGCACGCCGGCGCGCGTGCGGACGTGGCGGCCGACCATCACGTTTTCCATCGCGCTCATGTTGCCGAACAGGCGGATGTTCTGGAAGGTGCGGGCGATACCGCGCCGCGCCGCCTTGTGCGGGGCGCTGGCTTGCAGCTTGTCGCCGGCAAAGATCAGCTCGCCGCCATCGGGACGGTAAAGGCCGGTCAGGACGTTGAAGAAGGTCGTCTTGCCGGCGCCGTTGGGGCCGATCAGGCCGTAGATCTCGCCTTCGGCGATGGTCAGCGACACGTCGTGCAGCGCCTTGACGCCGCCGAAATATTTGGCGATGGCGCGCGCTTCGAGCAAGGGCCGGATGCTCATGCCGCGTCGCCCCGAAACTCGCGGCGGCGCGTCGTCGACGGCCACAAGCCGGCCGGCCGGTAGAGCATGACGACGATCAGCGCCAGGCCGAAGAGCAGCATGCGCAAGGCCTCGGGATCGAGCAGCACCTTGCCGAAAATGGCTTGCTGCACCGGCCCGGCGCCGTGGCGGAAGATTTCCGGCAGCAGCGTGAGCAAGACCCCGCCGAGAATCACGCCGGGAATATTGCCCATGCCGCCGAGCACGACCATGCACAGCACCATCACCGATTCCATCAGGCTGAACGATTCCGGGCTGACGAAGGCCTGGAAGCCGGCGAACAGCCCGCCCGCCACGCCGCCGAAACTGGCGCCCATAGCGAAGGCCAGCAGCTTGATGTTGCGCGTATCGATGCCGCAGGCTTTGGCGGCAATCTCATCCTCGCGGATCGCCACCCAGGCGCGGCCGATGCGCGAGTTCTCCAGCCGTATGGTGATGAAGACGATGAGCAGCGCCAGCGCGAGAAACAGGTAGTAATAGGCGTGCAGCGAGGGAACGGTGATGCCGAGAAAGTCGATGGGCTTGGCCAGCGTGACGCCGCCGAGGCGGATCGGGTCGATCCCGGAAATGCCTTGCGGGCCGTTGGTGATGTTGATCGGCGCGTTGAGGTTGTTGAGGAAGATGCGCACGATCTCGCCGAAGCCGAGCGTGACGATGGCCAGGTAGTCGCCGCGCAGGCGCAGCGTCGGCGCACCGAGCAGCACGCCGAAGATGCCCGAGAGCGCCGCGCCGGCCGGGATGATGAGCCACACCGGCAGATGCAGGCCAAAGTGCGGACTGGCGAGCAGCGCGTAAAGGTAGGCGCCGACCGCGTAGAAGGCGATGTAGCCGAGGTCGAGCAGGCCGGCGAAGCCGACGACGATGTTCAGCCCGAGCGCGAGCATGATGTAGAGCAGCGCGAAATCGAGGATGCGTAGCCAGGAATTGCCCAGATGGCTGCCGATCAGGAAGGGCAGCGCGGCGAGCACGATGCCCAGCGCGACGGTCGCGGCAATGGCAGTGCTCTTGTTGCGGCGCAGCGCGTCGAAAAAGATCGGTCGGGTGGGCGCGTTCATGCGCGCTCCGCCACTTTCTCGCCGACCAGCCCGGAGGGACGAAAAACCAGTACGCAGATCAACACGAAGAAAGCGAAGACATCCTGGTAGTGGCTGCCCAGGAAACCGCCGGTCAGGTCGCCAATATAACCGGCGCCGAGCGACTCGATCAGGCCGAGCAGGATGCCGCCGAGCATCGCGCCGGCAAGGTTGCCGATGCCGCCAAGCACGGCTGCGGTAAAGGCTTTCAGACCGAGGATGAAGCCCATGTAGTAATGCGCGATCGAATAGTTGGCGCTGACCATCAGCCCGGCCAGCGCGGCGAGCGCCGAGCCGATGACGAAGGTCAGCGAAATGATGCGGTCGATGTCGACGCCCATCAGTTGCGCGATGGCCGGGTTTTCCGACGTGGCGCGCATGGCGCGGCCGAGGCGGGTACGATGCACGAGCAGCATCAGCCCGGCCATCGTCAGCGCGGCGATCAGGACGATGGCGACTTGCAGGCTGGTGATCGTCGCACCGAGAATTTCGTGTTGCGAGGTCGGCAGAATCGGCGGAAACGAATGGTAGTTGCGGCCCCAGACCAGCATCGCCACATTCTGCAGCACGATGGACACGCCGATGGCGGTAATCAGCGGCGCCAGCTTGGGCGCTTTCCGCAAGGGGCGGTAGGCCACCCGTTCGATGGTGAAACCGACCGCCATGCAGGCAACGGCTGCGGCAAATAGTCCGATCAGGACGATAACGACTCCGGGCAAACCGCTGTCGGCGAGCAGCTTGATGACCGTGATCGCCACCATCGCGCCGATCATCACCACCTCGCCATGCGCGAAGTTAATCAGCCCCATGATGCCGTAAACCATCGTGTAGCCGAGGGCGACGAGCGCGTAGATGCTGCCCAGAACGAGGCCGTTGATGATTTGCTGGACGAATATATCCATCGGTCGGAAGGGCTTCGCAGGAGGGTGATGCAGGGGAAATTACGCTGAAGAAGATACGCCAAGGACAAGCAAACGGCACCCGCAGGTGCCGTTTGCCGCCAGTTTGCCGAACGCTTACTTCTTCTCGACCGCAGCCTTGGTGGCGTCGGCAGCTGCCTTGACCGCGTCGGCCGCCGCTTTGACGCCATCCTTGGCGACTTCCTTCGCAGCTTCGCCAGTGGTCGTAGCAGCATCCTTCGCAGCCTCCTTGATCGCGCCGGCGGCCTCGGCGACCGCCGCTTTCGCGGCTTCGACCGGGGAACCGCCGATGGTCTCCAGATACTCCCACTTGCCGGCCTTGACCTGGTACATCGAGATCGCGCCGTTCTTCAGGTCACCCTTTTCGTCGAAGTTGATTTTCGTCGTCACGCCCTGGTAATCGGTCTTGCCGATTTCCGGCAGGAACTTGGCCGATTCGACCGAATTGGCGCGTTTCATCGCGTCGGCCATGACCATCACGGCGTCGTAGACGTAGGGCGCGTAGAGCTGGATCTGTCCGTACTTGGCGGTGAACTTGTCGCCGAAGGCCTTGCCGCCGGGCATCTGGTCGAGCGGAACGCCGGGCAGCGAGCAGTACTGGCCTTCGGTGGCGTCGCCGCCGAGCTTGATGAATTCCGGCGTGCACCCGCCGTCGCCGGTCAGGAACTTGGCTTTCAGGCCGAGCGTCTTCATCTGCTTGGCCATCGGGCCGCCCTGCGCGTCCATGCCGCCGTAGAAGACGACTTCCGGCTTCTTCGACTTGATCTTGGTCAGGATGGCGGCAAAATCGGTGGCCTTGTCGGTAGTGAACTCGCGCGTGGCAACCTTGCCGCCAGCGGCAACGACCGCCTTTTCGAACTCGTCGGCCAGACCCTGACCATACGCCGAGCGGTCGTCGATGATGGCGACCGTCTTGGCGGCCAGTTGTTTGGCGGCGTAGTCGCCGAGCACCTTGCCCTGCTGCACGTCGTTGGCCATCACGCGGAAGGCCGTGCTGAAGCCTTGCTCGGTGTATTTCGGGTTGGTCGCCGAACCGGAAATCTGCGGGATGCCGGCGTCGAAATACAGCTTGGAAGCGGGGATCGTCGTCCCCGAATTGAGGTGGCCGATCACGCCGTTGACTTTGGCGTCGACCAGCTTCTGGGCGACGATGGTGCCCTGTTTCGGGTCGGCCTGGTCGTCTTCCGGCAGCAGCTCGAACTTGATCTTGGCGCCGCCGATTTCGAGCGCCTTGGCGTTCAGTTCCTCGATGGCCATCATGGCGCCGTTCTCGTTGTCCTTGCCCAGATGCGCCTGCGGTCCGGTGAGCGGCGCGACGTGGCCCAGCTTGACCACGATTTCCGGTTTTGGCGGCGGGGCGACGGGCGCGGCGGCCTGCGGCTTCGGTTCCTCTTTCTGGCCGCAACCGATCAGTGCGATGGCGGCAACGATGGCAAGCGTCATGCTCGGGACACGGGAAAAGTGCATGGTATTTCCTCCGGGGTTTGTACGGGATTGATGGGGCGAACTGAGCGTTCCATTCTGGGGAGCTGCCAGTTCCATGTCAATGCCTTCTTGGACGGCGTGGGTCAGCAGCGCGCCCCCGGCGCGCACGCCGCGACGGCCGCGGCTGCCGGCACGACCGGGCGACCTTCCCGCCCCCACGCGACGATCCCTTTGGTGACGTTGTACACGGTCTGGTAGCCCGCTTGCTGCGAGAGAAACTGGGTTGCTGGCCTGGTGCGGTTGCCGGTGCGGCAAATTAGGATCACCGGTTGATCCGGCTTGGCGACGCCTTTTACTTTTTCCAGCCAGCCCGGCGGGTCGGCTCTGCCTTTTTCGTCGAACAGCGTAATCAGATGGCTGCCGGGCACGACGCCGGTCTCTTTCCACTCCGGCTCGGTGCGGATGTCGACCACCGCGACGCCGCTGGCCAGCAGACGCGCCAGTTCGGCGTTGTCGATATTGAGCACCTCGGCGGATGCACCGGATACGGCGAACAGCAGCGCGGACACCGCGAGCGATTGTTTGAGCATGAATGCCTCTCTTTGAATATTAAAATTTGCTTATACAGCGCAAGCGAGGCGTGCCGCAAGAGCGCCGGGGCGGTTTAGCGCCCGGGAAAAGTGCACGCAAGTTCCTTGTTTCCGCCGCTCAGGCGACAGCGGCTGAGCGTCAAACCTTCGCTATCGAGCACCGTTCCCCGCCAGCCTTCGCCGTCGCGTTCGAGCAGCAGGAAGCTGTAGCGGTTGAGCAAAATGCCGCTGGCCGCCGGGATGCCCTCGTACAGCCTGCCGTCGGGTCGCGCCCTTTCCTTGCTGCCGATCCCGGACAGCCCCTCGTAGAACGCCGACTGCGGATCGAGCGATTCGAGCTGCGAACCGCCACCGCCGACGATTACCTGCGCCGGTCGCCCCGACGGGTGGTAGACGGAGTCGGCGTCGGGCGAGAAATTGATCGTTTCAAAGGCGTGCTGGTGGCCGGCGAAGGCGGCTTGCAGGTTGGCCGGCAAGGTATTGCGGATTGCCGTCTGCAATGCGTTGGGCTGTGAGGCGGGAGCCAGCAGGTCGTACCAGATCGGTTTGTGAGACAGGAGCCAAAGCGGTTGCGTCGACGGGGCATCGCGCAAGGCGGCAAGGGTTTGCCGGAACAATTCGACATCCTGCGGCGTCTGGCTGGCCGGGCGGTAGTCCTCGTGCCCGGAGTTGTCGGCAACGACCAGCCCGAGCCCGGTGCCGAGGTCGATGCGGTAAGCGTCGGAGGTGAAATTGTTGGCGAGCTGCGAACGGCTGGTAGTCCTGTAGCGTTGGTCGGCGCACGCCCGATACGGGCCGGGGGCGAGAAAGCGCATCCAGCCCTCGCCGCCCCGGTCGCAGTTTTCGTGGTTGCCGCGCACGAACACCCACGGCGCGGCGGCCAGCAGCGGCGCCGCCGGCATGAAGAAATCGGCGTTCCAGCCCGCCCAGCCGTAACCGACGACCGTGCCCTTTTCCCGTAGCGGCCGGCAGCGTTCGGGGTCGTCGCAGTATTCCCGGTAGTGGTAATCGCCGACGTGGACTACCAGATCCGGCTGCGTGCGGGCGGCCGCAGCGGCGATCTTCGGCCACGGCCAAGCCTCCGGGTTGGCGCAATCCTGGATCGGGTCGGCCTTCCCTGCGGCCGGCACTTTGATCCGGCAACCGGTGTCGCCAAGCACGACGATGCGCCGGGGCTCGACCTTGGGCGGACTCAGCCGGCGCCCATCGATAGCCACTTCACCGGCCGACGGCGGCAGGGCAAGCTCGCAGGAAACGACCTCGAAGCCGGGATTGAACGCCGGGTTGTCGCCGGGACGATGCGCTGGCGTGGCGTCTGCGCGCGGCGCCAACGCCCGTTCTTCACGGTCGACGGTTGCCGTCGGGCATGCGCCGCCACCGCGAACGATGGCGCGCAAGTTGGCGCTGCCGCCCGGCCCGAGCTGAATCCAGGCGTTGTTTGCAAGTCGATCGGCAAACGGCGGCGTTGCGCAGCCGGCAAGACAGGCGAGCGTCGCAACAAGCGCCCATGTTTTGCCGGCCGACAGGGGACGAAAGCCCATGGTCAAAGGTGCAGATACCCCATCAGGCCGGCGACCAGCCCCAAGCCGGTGGAACCGTAGACGCCGACCAGCAGCCAGCGCTTGCGCGTCAGCAGCGTAATGGCCGCGAGCGCGATGGCGATCTGGAGCAAGGTCGTTGCCAGCGCCCAACGCTCGTGGACGTGCATTTCGGCTTCGCTCTTGTGGTCGGCTTCCTTGGCGGCGGCTTCGAGCTTGTCGGCCTCGGCCTTGATGTCCTGCTTTTCCGCCTTGTAGCGTTCGACTTCCTTCTTGTAACGCTCCTGCGCTTCGCCCGAGGTCAGGGTGATGGAAAGTTCGGCCAGGTTTTGTTTGTTGCTCTTCGCCTGGTAGTAGCCTCGTTTTTGTAGAGCAGCGCGGCATTTTGCGAATGCCCGCCCATGTAACCGAAAATGGCGCCGACGGTGGACAGGATGGCGGTCAACACCGCCAGCCGCGACGTAAAGGTGTCGCCGCCGTGTTGTGCGACGTGCTCGACTTCGTGATCGTGAGGGCCGTGTACGTGGAATCCATGACCGGACATTTATCTCTCCTTGAAATAGTTTGTGGTTTGAGCAAGCAACGAGTGAAAATTCAAAATTCTATAATGCCCGCGCACCCGGCATTCAGTATTCAACGTGAGGACGACAGCGCATGGCGCACGAACAAACCGATAGCGACGACAGGCGCAGCATTTGCCCCGGTTGCGGCCAATCCTTTACCTGCGGCGCGGTGAATGGTGACGCGCGGTGCTGGTGCATGGAGCAACCGAGCGGCGTTTTCGAGCCGTCGGCCGGCGCCAGTTGCTACTGTCCCGCGTGCCTGAACGCCAGAATCAACCAGTGCGCATGTCGGGCAACATGAGAACGGCGTCGCGGTTGCTCCACGAGAAGCATTGCTCGGCCGCTTCGCGATACGGCAACCAGACATAATTCAAATGTTCGTCGGGCGCGATGCGCACCGGCTGCGCTACGGAGGAGTCAGACACTTCCAGCGAAAAAACGTTCTCGGTGTTGTGCGTTACGCCCGGCGCGTAGCGGTGACGCCATTCGGCAAAAATCTCGAAGGTGTTGGTACGCCGCCAATCCACCAAGTCGCCGGCACCGGCGATGATGCCCGTTTCTTCCGCGACTTCGCGTATCGCCGTTTCAACCAGCGTCTCGCCTTCTTCCTGGCTGCCGGTAACCGACTGCCAGTAGCCGGGGTGCGACGCGCGTTCGAGCAGCAACACCCGCAGTTCCGGTGTGTGGATCACCACCAGCACCGAAACCGGGCGCTTCCAGAGGGTCATGTGAGCGGCGGAAAAGCTGCCAGTCCGGCCGTATGTCGCGCGCTGCCGGATTCGTAGAAGACCCAAAAGGGAATACCCTGTTCGCGCCAGTCGTCGATGGCGGTGGAAAACACCTCGTCCAGCGCCGCAAAGCTGCCCGGATCGGCGTGCGGGCTATCTGCGCCCGCGATGATGACGACGTAACCCTTGGCCCCGCGCCAGGAAAAATCGGTCAGGCAGTCGCTCAAGGCGTCGAGATTGGCGCCGTACCAGCCGGGGAATCCGAGATCCCGCCCCAGCGCGGCCAAGATCGCGCCCATGTCGGCAGCGTTTTCAAGGCGGACATTGAAACAGGCAAAGCCGAGGGCGGTGGCGGATTTTTCCAACGCCGGGTGGTCGGCAGAGGACAGGCGATAGATGCCGGCTTCCCGCAAGTGGCCAAGATGGGTTGTCAACGATTTCTGGCTCATGACTATTCGTGTATCCGGCGGAAGGTGCGGTAATGATCGTCGGTGTAGTAGTACTCGCCGGAGGTGGCGACATCGCCGCCGCGACCTTCGCCGGCGATGATGCGCCGGGCACCGCGATCGCGGCTGCCCGGCGTCGGCACCGTGTATTCGCGGTAGTAGCCGCGCGCCTTGGGCGGCAGGCGCTTTTCAAAGTTGCCGAAAGCGCTGCCGTCTTTCCTCGGATAAGGGAAGGGGCCGCCGCGCCGGATCAGCCGCAGGGTGTGCGCCGCCTCCGGGGGGAGTTGGTCGAGTGCGACCGTGTCGCCGGGATATGATTCTCGCGCCTGCGTTGCCGGGGAAAACCCTAAGACCCCGAACACTCCGAACAGCGCGAGCAGCAGCACCAGTCTGAGAAATGGTGTTGACCGAGCCATCGCCTAGACCTTGCCGATTTCGACCTGTGAATCTATTTGTACCTCGATTTTCTGGCGCAGCCGGATGTGCAATTCGCGCAACTGTTTTTCGTCCACGCCGCTCGGCGCGTCGGTGAGCAGGCACTGGGCGCGCTGGGTTTTCGGGAAGGCGATCACGTCGCGGATCGACTCGGCGCCGGTCATCATGGTGACGATGCGATCCAGGCCAAACGCCAGACCGCCGTGCGGCGGTGCGCCGTACTTGAGCGCGTCGAGCAAGAAGCCGAACTTGAGCTGCGCTTCTTCGTGACCGATCCCCAACGCTTTGAAGACACTTTCCTGCACGTCGGCGCGATGGATACGCACCGATCCGCCGCCCAGTTCCCAGCCGTTCAACGCGAGGTCGTAGGCTTTGGCCAGACACTTGCCAGGATCGGTGGCGAGCCAATCGAGGTGTTCGTCCTTCGGGCTGGTGAAGGGATGATGACAGGCTGTCCAGCGCTTGTTTTCTTCGTCGTACTCGAACATCGGAAAATCGACGACCCACAGCGGCTCCCACGCCTTGCCGTTAACGTAGCCCTTCTCGTGGCCGATCTTGACGCGCAAGGCGCCCAGCGCATCGTTGACCACTTTGGCCTTGTCGGCGCCGAAGAAAATCAGGTCGCCGGACTGCGCGCCGGTACGCGCGACGATGGTTTTCAGCGCCTGTTCGTGCAGGTTCTTGACGATAGGCGATTGCAGTCCGCTTTCGTTCAGTTGCGTAACGTCGTTCACCTTGATGTAAGCCAGCCCCTTGGCGCCGTAGATGCCGACGAACTGGGTGTAGGCGTCGATTTCGCCGCGCGTTAAAGCGGTTTTGCCAACGCTCCCGCCGGGAATGCGCAGCGCGGCGACACGACCGTTCTCGCTGTTGGCGACGCCGGCGAAGACCTTGAACGAGACATCCTTCACCGCGTCGGTGACTTCGGTCAGTTCCAGCGTGACGCGCAGATCCGGCTTGTCGGAACCGTAACGCTGCATCGCTTCGCCGTAGGTTATGCGCGGGAAGGGGTTCGGCAGGTCGGCGTCTATCGCTTCCTTAAAGACGGTGCGGATCAAGCCCTCCATCAGCGCCGTGATCTCGACCTCGTTCATGAACGAGGTTTCCATATCGACCTGGGTGAATTCGGGCTGACGGTCGGCGCGCAGGTCTTCGTCGCGGAAGCACTTGGTGATCTGGTAATAGCGGTCGTAACCGGCGACCATCAACAGTTGCTTGAAGAGTTGCGGGGATTGCGGCAAGGCAAAAAACTGTCCGGGGTGCACGCGCGACGGCACCAGGTAGTCTCTGGCGCCTTCCGGCGTGCTCTTGGTCAGCATCGGCGTTTCGATGTCGATGAATCCCGCGTCGTCGAGGAAACGGCGGAAGGCGCGCGCCGTCTTGTAACGCAATTGCATGTTGCGTTGCATTTGCGGGCGGCGCAGATCGATCACGCGGTGCAGCAGGCGGACATTTTCCGACAGGTTGTCTTCGTCGAGCTGGAAGGGCGGGGTTACGGAGGCGTTCAGCACTTCGATTTCGTGACAGAGCATCTCGATTTCGCCGCTCGGGATGTTAGGGTTGACCGTCCCTTCCGGACGGGCGCGAACTTTACCGGTAATCTTGAGGCAGAATTCGTTGCGCACCGATTCGGCAATCGCGAACATTTCCGG
Organism: Betaproteobacteria bacterium; assembly: GCA_016208425.1. Classification (GTDB taxonomy): domain Bacteria; phylum Pseudomonadota; class Gammaproteobacteria; order Burkholderiales; family Rhodocyclaceae; genus JACQYA01. Next base: position 3,131 of record JACQYA010000076.1, on the reverse strand, counting down.
GCGATCCGGGTCGCAGACGATCTGCGCCAGACCTTCTCTGTCGCGCAGGTCGACGAAGATGACGCCGCCGTGGTCGCGCCGACGATGCGCCCAACCGCAGAGCGTGACCTCCTGGCCGATGTGGGTGGAATTGACTTGTCCGCAGTAGTGAGTTCGCATGCTGTATCTGTCTCTATCTATATCCGGGTACGGTTCAGGTGATGTTGATTTTGCCCGAGGCGCGCGGTCTGTGCGGCGGAGCGACGACACCCATCGAGATGATGTATTTGAGCGCCTCGTCGACGCTCATGTCGAGTTCGGTAACGTCGCCCTTCGGGAGCATCAGGAAAAAGCCCGAGGTCGGGTTCGGCGTGGTCGGCACATAAACGCTAACGTATTCGCCGCTCAGGTGAGTGCTCACGTCGCCGCCCGGTTTTCCGGTCAGAAAGGCGATAGTCCACGAACCTTCGCGCGGATACTGGACGAGAAGCGCCTTGCGGAACGCCTGGCCGCTCGACGAAAACAGCGTGTCGGAGACCTGTTTGACGCTGTGATACACCGAATTGACGACGGGAATGCGCGCCAGCAGCCGCTCCCACCAGAGCACCAGCTTCTGGCCGACGAAATTCGCCGCCACCAGGCCGGTGACGAAAATGATGGCCAGCGTGAGAATCGCGCCGGCGCCCGGCACGTTGAAACCGAACAGTGTTTGCGGATGGACAGCCGCCGGCAGCAGTTGCAAGGACTGATCCATCGTGCCGATGATGAGCGACAGCACCCAGACGGTAATCGCCAGCGGCACCCAGATGAGCAGACCGGTCAGAAAATAGCGCTTGATCGACTTCAACTCAACCGTCCATGCAGGCGGCCGCACAGCCGCTGGCAGCGCAGGGGGGCGGAGTGGCGGGTTTAGCGGGCTTGGCCTCCGGTTTGCCGCCGTTGCCCTTGAAGTCGGTCGCGTACCAGCCGCTTCCCTTGAGTTGTATGCCGGCGGCGGTCAATTGTTTGACGTAAGACTCGGCGCTGCATTCCGGGCAAGCGCTCAAAACGGCGTCGTTAAGTTTTTGCAGATGATCCTTCTCAAACCCGCAGGAATCGCAGCGATAGGCGTAAATCGGCATTGGCGTTCTCACAAAAAAGAAAATTATACCCGAACGCGCATGCCTAATGCCTTGGAGGCGAGCCAAACGCGCTTTCCAAGCTGGTACATCGGGGCAAAATGCGGGGTTTCAAGCGCTTAAATGGCGCCGAGGTAGGCTTGCGTCAGTGTTTTCCCCCAGAACAGTGCGATGACGCCTGCCGCCGCCAGATAAGGGCCGAAAGGAATCGGTACGTTGCGCCCGCGCCTGGCGAGGACGATGAGCACGATACCGACGAGCGCGCCGACCAGCGAGGAGAGCAAGATGATAAGCGGCAACATCTGCCAGCCCAGCCATGCGCCCAGCGCAGCCAGTAACTTGAAATCGCCGTAGCCCATGCCCTCCTTGCCGGTCGCCAGTTTGAACGCCCAATACACGAGCCACAGCGTCAGATAACCGGCCATCGCGCCGACCACCGCAGATTGAAGGTCGGTGAAAACGCCCGACAGGTTGAACAGCAGCCCCGCCCAGACCAGCGGCAAAGTTATCGAGTCCGGCAGCAACTGGGTGTCGAAATCGATGAACGTCAGCGCGATCAGGCACCAGATGACGACGATGGCGCCCGCCGCCTGCCAACCGAAACCGAAATGCGCCGCAGCAAAAACAGAAAGCACGCCGGTCAGCGCTTCGACGAACGGGTAACGCGGCGAAATGGATGTCTTGCACGCCGAACAACGTCCGCGCAGCAGCAGCCAGCTCAGAACGGGGATGTTTTCCAGCGCGCTTATCGGGTGCCCGCAGCGGGGGCAACGCGAGCGCGGGCTAGCCAGCGACAGCGTTTCGTCGGCCGGCGCTTCTTCGCCGCGCAACTCGGCGCACTGGCTTTTCCATTCGCGCTCCATCATGGCCGGCAAGCGGTGGACGACGACGTTCAGGAAGCTGCCGACAATGAGGCCGAGCAGCCCGCAAAAGACGGCGAACACAAGGGGGTCGGCAAAATGTCCGGCCATCGTCACACCACTGCCCCTAACTTGAAAATCGGTAAATAAAGGGCGATAACCATACCGCCGATCACCGTTCCCAATACCACCATGATGATAGGCTCCATCAGGCTGGATATCGCCGCGACCGAATCGTCGACCTCGGCCTCGAAAAAATCGGCAACCTTGCCGAGCATCGCATCGAGCGACCCGGATTCTTCTCCGATAGCCACCATCTGAATCACCATGTTCGGGAACAGTTCGGTGTGTTGCATCGCCGCCGTGAGGCTGGCGCCGGTACTGACTTCGTTCTGGATCTGGTTGGTCGCAACTTTGTAGACGTGGTTGCCGGCTGCGCCACCGACCGACTCCAGCGATTCGACCAGGGGCACGCCGGCCGCGAACATCGTCGACAAGGTTCTTGTCCAGCGCGCGATGACCGCCTTCCGTATGATGTCGCCGAAGATCGGTAGTCTCAGCAGCAGGCGATCCATCATCATCTGAACCTTTTCCGAGCGTTTCCAGAAATAGAAAAAGGTGTAGGAACCTCCACCGATCGCGCCAAAAATGAGGTACCAGTAGGTGACAAACACGTCGGAAACGGCGATCAGCGCCAGCGTGGGCGCCGGCAGATCCGCGCCGAAAGACTTGAAAACTTCCTTGAAGGCGGGAATCACGAAGATCATGATGACCGCCGTGATCACGAAAGCGACGATGATGATCGATATCGGATAAAAGAGCGCCGACTTGATCTTGCTCTTGACCGCGAGAATTTTTTCCTTGTAGACCGAAAGGCGTTCGAGCAGGGAATCCAGGATACCGGCCTGTTCGCCGGCCTCGATCAGGTTGCAGAAGAGCGCGTCGAAATGCAGGGGGTGTTTGCGGAAAGCCTGGTTCAGCGAGGTTCCCGTCTCGACATCGGATTTGATCTCCAAAAGCAGTTTTGAAATGGCCGGATTGCTGTGGCCCTTGCCGACGATTTCGAACGATTGCAGCAAGGGGACGCCGGCTTTCATCATCGTCGCCAGTTGCCGGGTAAACAGCGTGATGTCTTTTTCGGTAACCTTGCCGTCGCCCTTGAAACGCTGCCGGG
>JACQYA010000178.1 GCA_016208425.1 Betaproteobacteria bacterium | reverse complement strand
TCTCCAGCGTGATGGTGCCGGAGTTGAAGGCGCGCACCGTGCGTCCGCCGAACAGCGCCGAGAGCGCCGCCTCGAAAGCCTGTACCTTGGGGCCACTGGTGATCCAGCCAGAACGCAGCACGTAGCCGACCGCAGCGAAGGTCTCCTCGTCGATGGCCGGGCGGGTGAACGGCAGGAACTCCGGCAACGGCGCGGCGCTCACGACCTGGCCACCAGATAGACACCGACCACGATGAAGCCGATGCCAACCAGCTTGTGCACGGTAACCGATTCGCCGAACAAGTAAGCGGCGGCGAAGGCATTGACGATATAACCGATCGACAGCATCGGGTAGGCGATCGACACCGGCACGCGCGACAGCGCCATGATCCAGATCGCGACGCTGACCACATAACAGCACAAACCGCCAAAGATGTGCGGCTCGAACACGAGCTTGAGGCCCACTGGCACGACGTTTTCGAGCTGGAAGCCGAAATGCCCGACGGCGTTGGTGCCGGCCTTGAGCAGCAACTGCGCGGCGGCGTTGAGCAGCACGCCGGCAAGAATCAGCGAAAAGGCGACCAGGCTCATGGCTTGCGCACGATGACGCGGCGGCTGTCGCGGGCGACGAGTTTCATCGGAAGACCGCTTTCTTGAAGGCTTTGATAGGTTTCCGGCTTCATCACGGCAAAGGCGTCCTTGTCCGCCAGCCAGAGCTGCTCAAACTCGTCCGCTGTCGGCACGCCAAGTTCCGGCTCCCGGTCGAGGCCGAAACCGAGTTCATCGCGGTAACCGACCAGGGTAAGGGTGCGCTGCAAATAAAAAGGCAGCGTCTGTTCGTACATGCCGACGCTGTAAAAAGGCACGCCCGGCGCCAGCGCGGGCTTGACCTGCTGCGCGATGGCATACGAAGAGTTCGAGCGGCTCAACTGGTCGTGGCCCAGTATCAGGAGGGTGATCGCCAGATAGCCGGCAACCGCCAGGGCCAGCAAACCGCCCCCCTCGTGGCGGCGCCAGATCTGCGCCCAGCCGAGCAACACGCCACCCAGCAAAACGCCCGCCGCCGCCGCCCACCGCGCAAAATTTTGCATCATCTCGATACCGGTTTCCGTATCCGCGTAGTCCGAAATCCTCGGCGCCAGATAGACGGCCAGCGCGGCGAACGGCACCAGCAGCCCGAAATGCACGAGCAGCGTCCGGCGTCGCGCCGTGGCGAGAAACACCCCGGCCAGCAAAGCCAGCGCCGGCGCCATCGGCAAAATATACGACGGCAGCTTGGAGCTCGATGCGCTGAAAAAGCCCAGAATGACGGCGCACCAGACGAACAGCAGCCGCTGCGGCCGAAAGCCGCCACCGTGTTCGCGAAACCAGCCGCTCAACCAACCCTGCAAGGCCATCAAAGTCCACGGCAGCGTCCCGACCAGCGTCACGGCGAGAAAATACCAGGCAGGCTGGGTGCGTCGGTGGCCGTCGCTCAAAAAACGCTCGAAATGCTCGTGGATAAAGAAAAAATGCGGGAATTCCGGGTTGGCCAGCGAGACGAGCACGAACCACGGCGCCGCGATGGCGAGAAAAAGCGGCACCCCGCGCGCCAGCTCCAACCGCCGCCACGGCGAAAAATCGCGCGCCGCCAGCGAGTAAGCCACCAGCGTCGCGCCGCACAATACCGGCGCGACCAGGCCTTTCGAGAGCACGGCGCCGGCCAGCGCGACCCAGACGAGCAGCATCCAGTTGCGCCGGTAACGGTCGAGCGTATCGCGGTGGTTGGCGATCAGCATGCCCGACACGGCGAGCTGCAAGAAGAAGGAAAGCCCCATGTCGAGCGTGTTCAGATGCCCGATCAGAACCGTAAACAGGCTGCCGCCCAGCGCCAAGGCGGCAAGTTGCGCGGCGCGCTCGCCGAACAGGCGGCGGCCGGTGACATAGGCGAGCAGGACGCTGAGAAACCCGGTGATGCCCGGCCAGATGCGCGCCGTCCATTCGTCTTCGCCAAAAACCTTGAAGGCGGTGGCGGTCACCCAGTATTGCAGCGGCGGCTTCTCGAAGTATTTGATACCGTTCAGGCGCGGCGTCACAAAGTCTCCGGTGACCGCCATTTCGCGCGCAATTTCCGCGTAACGCCCCTCGTCCGGCTTGATGAGCCTCCGGTAGTCCAGCGTGCCGAACCAGACGACGGAAAAGGCCAGCAGCAGCATCCACAGCCCCCGGCGTGCAAGAATTGGCGGTTGGATCATCGTGCGAGCCGTTCCCGGTCAGTCGAACAGCAGGCAGGCGGCGACCTTGCGGCCCTCGCCGGCGAGTACGTTGTAGGTGCGGCAGGCCGCCGGCAGATCCATCGTCTCCAGGCCCTTGCGCGCGTCGATCAGCGGGCGCAGCAGGTGCGCGCCGGGAAAACGCTGCCGGCTGCCGGTGCCGAGCAGGAAAATCTCGGTATCCAGCCCGGCGAGCAGCTCGAAATCGGCGACCGTCAGGGCGCCGGGGCCGGCCTGTGTCCAGCCGTCGATCAGGCGATCCGGCAGCACGACGACGTTGCCCTGACGACGAATGCCGTTGACGTTTACATAGCCCTCACCATAGGCGGTAATCGTGTTCCAGCCGTCGGTGTTGGCGAGCTTCAGCTTCATGAAAATTGCGGTGCACAATGCGATAAAGTAGGATTATAGCTTTTTTGCTGACTTCGACTTGACCGTGCTTGCTCTGGTCGGTGCGAATGAAGGGGCTGAGTCCAATGCGACCCATATTGAAATCGACCAAACTCGCCAACGTCTGCTACGACATCCGAGGCCCAGTATTACAAAGGGTCAAGCAGATGGAGGACGAGGGTCACAAGATCATCAAGCTGAACATCGGTAACCTTGCCTCCTTCGGCTTCGACGCGCCGGAAGAGATCCAGCTCGACATGATCCGCAACCTGCCGAACTCGGCCGGTTACTCGGATTCAAAGGGGATTTTCTCCGCGCGCAAGGCGGTCATGCATTACAGCCAGCAGAAGCACATCAAGGGCGTCACGCTGGAGGACATCTATATCGGCAACGGTGTCTCCGAGCTGATTGTAATGGCGATGAACGCGCTGCTCAACGCCGGCGACGAGGTGCTGGTGCCCGCCCCCGATTACCCGCTATGGACCGCCGCCGTCAGCCTGTCGGGCGGAACGCCGCGCCATTATCTTTGCGACGAGGCCAAGGGCTGGTTGCCCGACCTGGACGACATTCGCGCCAAGATCACGCCGAATACCCGCGCCATCGTCATCATCAACCCGAACAACCCGACCGGCGCGCTGTACCCGGACAGCCTGCTGCTGGAAATCGTCGCCATCGCCCGCGAGCACGGCCTCATCGTCTACGCCGACGAGGTCTACGACAAGGTACTTTACGACGGCGTCACGCACACAGCCATCGCTTCACTGGCCGAAGACGTGCTGATCGTCACCTTCAACGGTCTGTCGAAGAACTATCGTTGCTGCGGCTATCGCGCCGGCTGGATGATCGTTTCCGGCGATCTGCGCGACGCCCGCGACTACATCGAAGGGCTGGACATGCTCGCCTCGATGCGCCTGTGCGCCAACGTGCCGGGGCAGTATGCGATCCAGACCGCGCTGGGCGGTTATCAAAGCATCGACGACCTGGTCGGCCCCGGCGGCCGCATGCGCCGCCAGCGCGACCTCGCCTACGAACTGATTACGGCGATCCCCGGCGTTACCTGCGTCAAGCCCAAGGCCACGCTGTACATGTTCCCGCGCCTCGACCCGAAGATGTATCCGATCGCCGACGACCAGGAATTCATCTCCGAGTTGCTCGAAGAGGAGCGCGTGCTGCTGGTGCAGGGCACGGGTTTCAACTGGCAGCAGCCGGATCACTTCCGCCTGGTTTTTCTGCCGCACGAAGACGACTTGCGCGAGGCTATCGGCCGCATTGCGCGCTTTTTGGAAGGCTACCGCAAGCGGCACGCCGGCGCGTAGCGCGTAGGTTGTGCCGCGAGGCACAACAAAACGGTCACTGCGTTGTGCCAACAATAACACTCCACTCCATCCAACCTGACAAAAGAGCAAACATGAAACCGATCAACGTAGGACTACTCGGCATCGGCACCGTCGGTGGCGGCACTTTTTCCGTACTCAAACGCAACGCTTCGGAAATCACCCGCCGCGCCGGCCGCCCGATCCAGATCGGCATCGTCGCCGACAAGAACCTCGAACTCGCCAAACAGGTGACGGGGGGCGCTTGCCGGATCACTGACGACGCCTTTGCAGTGGTGAACGACCCCGAAGTAGACATCGTCGTCGAGCTGATCGGCGGCTATGGCATCGCCAAGGAACTGGTGCTCGAGGCCATCGAGAACGGCAAGCACGTCGTCACCGCCAACAAGGCGCTGCTCGCCACGCACGGCAACGAGATTTTCGCCGCCGCGCAGAAGAAGGGCGTCATGGTCGCCTTCGAGGCGGCCGTCGCCGGCGGCATCCCGATCATCAAGGCGCTGCGCGAGGGCCTGACCGCCAACCGTATCGAATGGATCGCCGGCATCATCAACGGCACGACCAATTTCATCCTCTCCGAGATGCGCGACAAGGGCTTGTCGTTTGAAACCGTGCTCAAGGAAGCGCAACGCCTGGGCTATGCCGAGGCCGACCCGACGTTCGATGTCGAGGGGGTGGACGCGGCGCACAAGCTGACCATCATGTCGGCCATCGCCTTCGGCAATTCGATGAGTTTCGACAAGGCGCATATTGAGGGCATCAGCAAGCTGGCCGCCGAAGACATCAAGTATGCCGAACAGCTCGGCTACCGCATCAAACTGCTCGGTATCACCAAACGCACCCCGGAAGGCATCGAGTTGCGCGTGCATCCGACACTGATCCCGACCAAGCGCCTGATCGCCAACGTCGAAGGCGCGATGAACGCCGTGCTGGTCAAGGGCGACGCCGTCGGCGCCACGCTCTATTACGGCAAGGGCGCCGGAGCGGAGCCGACGGCCAGCGCGGTGATCGCCGACCTGGTCGACGTCACCCGCATGCACACCGCCGACCCGGACCACCGCGTGCCGCATCTCGCCTTCCAGCCGGATGCGATGGTCGACCTGCCGATCCTGCCGCTGTCGGAAGTCGTCACCAGCTACTACCTGCGCCTGCGCGTCGACGACAAGCCCGGCGTGCTGGCCGACATCACGCGCATCCTCGCCGACCAGCAGATCTCGATCGACGCCATGATCCAGCGCGAGCCCGGCGAAGGCGAAGAGCAAACGGACATCATCATGCTCACGCACCGGACGCGCGAAAAGAACGTCGACGCGGCGATTGCGAAAATCGAAGCCTTGCCGGCCGTCACCGGCAAGCTGACGCGTTTGCGGCTCGAAGAGCTTCAGTAAAAGTCGGCGCCATCAAACCATTGGTTCTCGGAATGAAGGCGCGCATCACCCCGCTGCGGATATGGGCTCTGGCGTCGCTGGTCGGCCTCGCTTCAGCCGCCGACCTGCGCGAGACCAGTGCCATCCCGCATCTGGGACAACGCGGCGTCGAGAGTTACCGGGAGTTCCTGGCCAGCCCGCCGCACCGCGCCTTTGTCATCGCCCCTGGCGACGCCTGGGCCTGGCGCGTCGACTTGCCGAGCGCGCAGGCGGCGGAACGGGCGGCACTGGAAGATTGCCGCGAACATACCGACCAGACCTGCGTTGCCTATGCGGTCGACAACCGGGTGGTGTTCGACGCCAAGGCCTGGCCGAAGTTGTGGGGGCCTTACGCGACGGCGGATACGGCCAAGCGCGCGCCGGTCGGCACGCGGCGCGGCGAACGCCTTCCCGATCTGGTGTTTCGCAACGCGTCCGGGCAAAAAAGCAAGGTCTCGGACTTTCGCGGCAAGGTGCTACTGCTGCACTTCTGGGGTTCATGGTGCGGCCCGTGCCGGAAAGAATTGCCAGACTTGCTGCAACTGCTGCAGCAAACGAACGGCGAGCGCGACATCCGTGCGGTGTTCCTACCCGTGCGCGAGCCATTCGACCTTGCCCGCAAATGGGCGAGCCAGCAGAAACTCCCCTTGCCGCTGTTCGACGGCGGGAATATCGGCGGTAGCGGAGAAAACGACAACACCTTCGCGCTGGCCGATGGCAGCCGCTTGCCGGATCGCCAGATCGCCGGCAAGTTTCCCACCACTTATGTGCTCGACAAGCACGGTCTGGTGATCTTCACCCACGTCGGCAACGCCAGCCGCTGGGGGGAATATGCCCCCTTTCTGCGCGACGCGGCGGCGCGTTCCGGGAAGTAGCGCAGCACCCTCAAATCGCGTCCAGCGGCGAAACCACCCCGCGCCCGCCCTTGTTCAGCACATGCGTGTAGATCATCGTCGTCGCCACATCGGCGTGCCCGAGTAACTCCTGCACGGTGCGGATGTCGTAACCCGATTGCAGCAAGTGCGTCGCAAACGAATGGCGGAAGGTGTGCGGTGTTGCCAGCTTGGCAACGCCGCTCGCCTGCACCGCCCTCTTCACCGCCCGCTGCAACAGCTTCTCGTCGATATGGTGCCGCCGTTCGACGCCGCTGCGCGGGTCGACGGAATAGCTGCCGGACGGAAAAATATACTGCCACGCCCACTCGCTGGCCGCATTCGGATACTTCCTGTCCAGCGCATCCGGCAGATAAACCCCCGCCTTGCCCTGCAAGTTATCCGCTTCATATAAGGCGCGGCGCGTTTGCAGATGCGCCTGCAAGGGCGCGATCAAGGTCTGCGGCAACATCGTGATGCGATCCTTCGCCCCCTTGCCGTCGCGCACCACAATCTCCGCCCGCCCGACATCCACATCCTTCACGCGCAAACGAACGCACTCCATCAGCCGCATTCCTGTCCCATAGAGCAGACGCGCCATCAGCCCGTGCACGGCGCTCATCCCGTCCAGCACCGCCGTCACCTCCTGCCGCGTCAACACCACCGGCAAGCGCCGCGGCGTTTTCGCCCGCACTACCTTGTCCAGCCAGGGCAGGTCAACTTTCAGCACCTCGCGGTACAAAAACAGCAAAGCCGACAAAGCCTGATTCTGCGTCGCCGCCGCCACCCTGCCCTCGACCGCCAGATGCGTCAGAAATGCCTCGACCTCCGTCGCGCCCATGTTGCCGGGGTGGCGCTTGCCGTGAAACAAAATAAACCGGCGAACCCACTGGACATACTGCGTTTCGGTGCGGATACTGTAATGCTTCAGGCGCAAGCGATCGCGAACTTGGTCGAGGAGTTTGGGGGCTTGAGGGCTTTGAGGGGAAGGGTCGGTCATGACAAGTTTCCGTGAAGCAACAAATGCAGAGAGTTGCAAATTCAGCGGCGGTTGTATACACCTTTTGGTGGCGGAGTATACACCTGTCGAGGTGTATACTAAACGTTATACATCCTTGATATGCCCGTGCTTCAAATAGGTAACCAAGCATTATCTCCTATACGCGGGGGGTGTATAGAGCGCC
>JACQYA010000025.1 GCA_016208425.1 Betaproteobacteria bacterium | reverse complement strand
CGAATCAGCCAACCGCCCGACCTATGCCCGGCTTGCATTCAGCTTGTTGCGCGCCTTCTTGAACTGGTGCGCCGACCGCTCCGAGTATCGCGCCTTCATTCGTGCCGATGCGTGCGCCGCTCTACTGGCCCGCGACGAACTGCCGAAAAAAGGCGTGACGGACGATCGCCTACCGCGCGAACAGTTGCCGCTATGGCTTGAGCACGTCCGCAAGCTGGCTAACCCTGTTCATTCCTCCTACCTGCAAGCCCTGCTTTTGACGGGTGCCCGCAGTGAAGAGCTGGCCGGGATACGTTGGGAGGATTGCGACTTCCAATGGAAAAGCCTGAACATTCGAGACAAGGTAGAGGGACAGCGAATGATTCCCTTGACGCCCTATGTCGCTTCGCTGCTGTCCGCCCTGCCGCGCCGCAATGAGTGGATATTCTCAAGCCCTGCCGCTGCATCGGGCAGGCTGCAGGAGCCGCGCATAAACCACAACAAGGCTTTGGCCGCTGCCGGGCTGCCTGCGCTGTCTTTGCATGGCTTGCGCCGTTCCTTCGGCACGCTGGCTGAATGGGTGGAATGCCCGGCTGGCGTATCCGCGCAAATCATGGGACACAAACCGAGCGCAATAGCTGAAAAGCACTACCGCCGCCGCCCGCTCGACCTGTTGCGCCAATGGCATGTGAAGATTGAGGCTTGGATTCTGGAGCAGGCTGGCGTTTCGTTTCAAGAGGATGCGCCCGTGCTGCGAGTGGTGAAAACCTCCGCCGACTGAGACTTGCCATCTAATAGCATGTGAGCTATATTCGTTCATGAGTTACACCCTTGAGTTTTACAGCGAAACAGTACAGAGCGAGATTTTTGCTTGGCCGGATGGCATACAAGCCAGCTTCACCCGGATAGCCGAGCAGATGGCAGAGCATGGCCCCAATCTTGGAATGCCCTACACCCGCGCCTTTGGCGAAGGTCTGTTTGAGATTCGCGCCAAGGGACGCGAAGGAATTGGGCGGGCTTTCTTTTGCACGCTCGTTGGTCGCCGCGTTGTCATTCTGCATGGCTTTATCAAGAAAACCGAGCAGACACCGGCCAAGGAATTACGCACCGCCCGCCAGCGATTGAAGGAGGTACAGAATGGATAAGTTCAACCCGGTCGCTTTCGACCCCAAAGCGCACGCGGCCCAAAAACGCACGAGTAGCGCCGTATTTCGTGATGCCTACGACGCGCTTGATGATGAATTCGCCGCCCTGGCCGTCTTGCTACAGACCCGGAAAGATGCCGGCATGACACAGGCCGAAGTTGCCGCAAAGATGGGCGTCAGCCAGCCTGTCTTGGCACGCATCGAATCCAGTCTCGGCAACCGCAAGCACGCCCCTTCACTCGCCACTCTGCGCAAATACGCCGCCGCGTGTGGCAAGCGGCTGACTATCTTCATGCAGTAGCAACACCACCGTGTGACCGGTTAAGCCGCGCCTATCCCGACGGGGAGAAAACCGGGTACCTTCACCCGGCTGGCGTGGCTCCTGATTCTGAAGGCGTTTGGAAGGAGCGCCACATGGACTACCGTACCTATCAGCAGCTGCGCACGTACTGCGCCCACGACCTGCGCGACCATCTCAACCTGCCCGGTTATGAGGAAGTCATGCGGGTGTATGCGCGGGCAAACGGGGAACTAGGAAGGCTTGAGCGAGAGCGGCAACTCGGGCTTTCGCTGTTCCAGTGCCGCGACCTGACGCCAAGAGAATTAGCCGCCGCCGCGTTGCTTGCTGATGTATCGAACCATCGCGCCATCTACATGCAGGTAGAGGAATCCCCTGAAGGCGCTGAACCCGCCCCGCCGCTTGAGAAATCGTTCGCCGAGCAGTTGGCAAAGCAGACTCGAAGAGCCGTGAAAGAGTATGCAGTTTTCTTACCGCCAGCCGAGCAAGCCGTGTTGATTGAAAATTTCGAGAACGCGCTAGACGCCTCTTCTGGTACGCCAGAGAGTGCCGAGCCGCCCGCGACGGTGGCAACGCCTGCGAAACCAGGTATCACCCGGCACAAATTACGCACCAACTCACTTGACGCCCCAATACAGAAGGCAATCAAACTGGCAGGAAACACGGACACCGCGCCTGTATTCGTGCAATTGAAAGAATTGGCAATCGGTGGAGAATTGCCTTTTACCGGCTTCGTCAAAGACGGGGCGCTTTGCTACACCGACGACAATAACCTGCCTGCAACCATGACGAAAGCGCAGCTTGGAAAACGCCTGATAAAGTACCGCCAGTAAGCCCGCAAGCGCACCTAAGCGCACGCAAGGGAGCGTAAGCGCACCGCATAGCAGAGCAATCAACGAGCATGGGCACAGTGAAACCTTTCCAGCACAGAAAGGTTTCACATGACCGCTGTTCAACAAATCGCGCAACCGGCACCCGCCGCCGCGCACTGGGTAAATTCCCCATTCCCGCCGCTTGACCGCGAAACCCGTAGCACCATCGTTACAGAGCAGGCCGCGTTCTACCTGAACCGCCGCCCGCAAACATTGCGCGCTTGGGCTTGTCTTGAGAATGGCCCAATCCGCCCGATTCGCATCTGTGGGCGCTTGGCTTGGAAAGTTAGCGAAATCGCCGCCCTGCTGAATGGCGATGTGGCTTAAATGAAAAAATCCGACCGCAACCAAGCAAGTTCGGATCTTTTCGGTACGGCTGAAACGATTCCCGATTCTACTACGCCGATCAAGTTTCAAGGCACTGACAATCCGCGCGAGCTACGCGCAATTGCCGCGCTGATGAACCGCCCAAATCCACGCGAGGCACTGGATAAAGCGGCTGGATGCTCAAACGGCCCCGACCTCGTGTTTCGACTCAACAACCGTCATGACCGAGCAAGGCCGGCGCGCCGTCAATGCGTGGAATCGGACGAAACAGAAAGGATTTATCACCGGCGAACTTTTGAATCTACTTTGGATAGTTTCCTCGCTGGCAAGTGCGGCGATGTGGCTGATTGGTGCCCAGCAGTGAGCGCCGATTCCGTGATTTTCAACCAGACGCTGCAAGGGGCGTTCGAGGCTGCCGGAATGCAATATCCCGACAAGACGTTGACGCCGGGTAAGTGGAACCGCTTCTCGACCAACGACCGGCCCGGCGATACCGCAGGATTCTGCTTCGTGTTTCCAGACGACAAGGGCGCGAAGTTCGGATGCAATCGTGAAGGGACGTTTTTTGTCTGGCAACAGCGCGATGCCAGAGCCCCAAAACCGACACCAGCCGAGCGCCAAGCCGCCAAGGAGCAGTACGAAGCCCAGCGTAAGCAAGCGGCTGAACATCTCGCCAGACAGCGCGCCAAAGCCGCTGCTGACGCTGTTCGTATCTGGGCTGCAACGGTAGAACTTGACCCGGATCATGGGTACGTTTTCCGCGAAGGCATAACGCCCTACGCGGCCCGCCAAGACCGGGACGGCTCTATCACGCTGGCCGTCTATGGCTCTGACGGCGAGATCCAAAGTTTGCAATTTATCGGCCCGGACGGCGGTAAAAGATTCTTGCACTTGGCGAAAATGAAAGGCGGACGGCTGTATCTGGGCAAGCCCGTAAATGGTGACCCGCTAATTCTGTGCGAAGGCTGGGCGACGGGCTGTAGTCTCCATGAGGCAACGGCTCAGGCCATAGTCGTATGCTTTTCAGGTGGCAACATGGCCGTGGTGGCGGCTGACATTCGCCGCCAGTTTCCTGATTCTTTGCTGCGCATTGCTGGCGACTTGGACGCGCACGGCAAGGGTTTGGAGTATGCGACCGCCGCCGCTGCCGCCTGTGGTGGCGTCGTGACCCTGCCGGTGTTTGCCGATGGCCGCGTCAAAGGCGACTTCAACGACTTGCATCAAGCTGAGGGATTGGATTCTGTCCGGGATCAACTGAACGCCCAGCCGGACACAGAATCCCGTGAAGTGGCACCCTTTCTACGGCCGGCACTTCCCAAGTGCGACGCACGGGACGGCACACAAAACACGAGACCGCTGACCGAATACGGCAACGCGCAACGCCTGTTCGATGCGAATGGCGAGCGTCTGAAGTTCATCTATGACGCCGAGAAGTGGCTGGCTTGGACGGGCAAGTGCTGGCAGTGGGATGGCGGTTCTGGCGTTCGTTCGCTCGCCGCTGGTTTGGCCGGTTCGATTTATGCCGAAGGGGGCGAGCACCTGAACGACGCCGAGCATTTTGCAAAGTGGGCGCGCAAATCTCAGGATCAGCGCACCATCGCCGCCGCCGTTTCCCTGCTGTCGGACTTCTCGCCTGTGCGCCTGCCGTTGGCCTGTCTGGACGCGGATCATTTTATTGTCGGATTCGACCAGGCAAGGCAGGTTATTGACCTACGTAATGGCGCGGTACGGCCCGCCCGGACGACGGACTATGTGACCAAGAGCTTGGCCGCTGCATCCGTTGGCGACGCATCCAAGGCCGTGCGTTGGGTGCAGTTCTTGGACCAGGTATTCGACGGCGACCGCGAACTTATCGACTGGCTGCAACGCTTCACCGGCTACCTGCTGACCGGCTCGACTCGTGAGCAGATATTCCTGTTCTGTTTCGGGCACGGTGCCAATGGCAAAAGCGTATTCATCGAACTTCTGAAGCATATCCTTGGTGACTACGCCCGCGCTATTGCTTCTGAGACACTGAGCGAATCGAAGCGCCAAGCCGGAGCCGCAACGCCGGATCTGGCCGCCCTGATTGGTGCGCGTCTGGTTATTTCGTCAGAGACTGAGGACAACACCGCGCTGGCCGAGTCGCTGGTTAAAAGCCTTGTGTCCGGTGATTCGATGGCCGTCCGCGAAGTCTATGCTGCACCGATCCAATTTACGCCGAACTTCAAACTACTGATGGCCGGGAACCACAAGCCGATTGTCAGAGGCAACGACCACGGAATATGGCGTCGCGTGCGTCTGGTGCCGTTCAATCGGACGTTTTCACCCGAGGAGCGCGACCCGCAATTGCTCGCCAAGCTGAAGGCCGAGACGCCGCATATTCTGGCGTGGATGGTTCAGGGTTGCGTGGCATGGCAGACGAAAGGGCTGGCCGACGTGCCCGCTGCTATTCGTCAGGCGACGAACGCCTACCAGGTGGATCAAGACTTGACCGGGCGCTGGTTGGAAGAATGCACCGCGCAAAGTTCGCACGGGGAAGCCGCGACTGGCGACCTGTACGCCAATTACAAAATATGGAGCTTGGATAACGGTTTGAAACCGGCGAGTGCGGTATCGCTGGGCAGGCGATTGAGCGAACGCGGGTACGTTGCGCGCAAATCTCACGGTAAGCGGTTTTTGTGTGGGCTGACCTTGACCGATTCGCGCCACGATGACTATTCGCGGATGAAAGGCGGCTACTAAACGATGCTAATCAACGCCTTTCAACCAGTGGGGGGGCAGATGGGGCAGATAGACCCCTATTTTCAAGACTTTTCCCTAGATGTGTGTTCAGGGAAAACTTATGAAAACAGCCCTTCATCTGCCCCATCTGCCCCCGTTTTTGAAATTCGGGAGAAAAAACCTGTTCCTTTTTGGCGAAAGGTGGGCAGCCGTGAGCGCCCCTGACCTGTTCGGATTTGAGCCAACGCCGACACCGCGCACCAACGACCGACCGGAAGCCGCCGCATTGTCCGAAGTCCTGAAGGCATTGCACGGGCATCCTGATGTTGCCTGGGCGCACCGCCAGAACACCGGAGCCGCGAAAATGGGTAAATCGTTTATACGGTTTGGCTGGGCGGGCTGTTCTGATGTTCTCGGGCAGTTGAAGGACGGCAGGCTGCTGGCTGTTGAAGTCAAATCGCCGAACGGACGACTCCGACCCGAGCAAGCCGAGTTCCTATCTCTGGTGCGCCGGTTCGGTGGCGTGGCCTTCGTTGCTCGCGATTGTGCCGACGTGGCGCGGGAGCTAGTGCCGACGGGGTAGGGGGGGCAAATCTCTGGCGCTATCGAAGCCACAGTACCGACATTTGCCACATTTTTCATGGCCGCGAAATCGAAGGCGGACATGAGCGCAGCAACTTTTTTAGGATACGAAATGACGAAGAAATTGATTGAAGATTACGGGATTTTGACGGATGCACCGCCAGCGCCTGACTACCTGAGCGACGGGGCAAGGCTCGAATGGCAACGCATCGCGCCTGCCGCTGTCGCATTGGGTACGTTTTCCGGCTGCGACGTGCGCGGACTGGCTCTGTGCTGCGAGGCGCTGGCGCAAGAAGCGGTATTGCGCGAAGTTCTCAATCTGGAAGGCTACACAATCCAGAGCGGAACCGGCGACGGCTCGAAAGCGCACCCAGCCTGCCGATTA
>JACQYA010000165.1 GCA_016208425.1 Betaproteobacteria bacterium | reverse complement strand
GCCCACCTTTATCGGTCGGCTTGCCGGGCAGTAGTTCTGAAATCCGTGCCCATTGGGCATCGCTTAACATTCGTCGATCCATGTCTCGCATCCAAATTACAGAATGTAAACACAAATCGGCTACTGTGAACAGGCCCTAAGCCCGACAGGCTGCTAGGCAAGACAAAACTGGTTCAGGCCTGGATTGAAATTCACCGCGAATCGTTACTGGCCGACTGGGATTTGGCGGTAAACGGCCAAACCCCCTTCGCTATCGATCCTTTGCGCTAGGAGTGGTAATGGAATCCGTGATTCGCGTTGTGCCGCGTGATGACTTCGCTCTGGAGCTTTGGTTTTCCACCGGCGAACACCGCTTGTTCGACGCTCGCCCATACCTGGAAAAAGGGGCGTTCCGGCGTTTGCAGGACATTGCTCTATTCAAAAAGGCATTCGTTGCCTTGGACACCGTGTGCTGGCCAGACAACCTGGATATTGCCCCGGAAACGCTTTACGACAGCTCCGCCTCGTTCTGAGCGTTCCAGGCCAATGTGCGCGCTTGCCCACAATAGAGTGGACGAAAGCCTAGGCACGGGAGCAAAATGGCGCTCAATATCGACAATGCATTTGGAAGCAAAGGACTGGCTATGAAATCGCGCTTGAGTGTTTCCTGGGTGAGGAAGTGCTTCTCGTCGGCAGTTCGATTGACCGCGCTATTCTTGGCCTTGATGGCTGCCGGGCAGGTGCAGGCGGCGACCTACTCATTGATCGTCGGAAAGGCGGGTACGGGTGCCGGCATCGTTTCCAGCACGCCGGGCGGGATTAGCTGTGGCGCCAAGTGTTTCGACACCTTCGTCGAAGATGTCAACAATCCCACCATGGTCATTCTCAGCGCTTCGCCGGCTGCGGGAAGCGTTTTCTCGGGGTGGCAATATTATGTGGGGGGAACCGCCACAGCTCACGAGTGCAACGCGAAGACCAGCGTATGCGCCGTCGTGATGGACAAGTCGAGCACATTCATCGCGACGTTCACTTACGACGCCGCATCGGTAGGCCTTACCGTGAGCAAAGATCCGGCCGGCACTGGTTCGGGCACGATCACTTCCGACCCCGGCTCCATGTATTGTGGGCCGTCATGCTACGGAAGCTTTGCCAACCCGACAACGGTGACGCTGACCGCCACACCGGCATCGGGTAGTCTGATCACGAGCTGGACGGGCTGTACGAGCAGCGCCGGGGCAACCTGTGTCGTGACGATGGATGCCGCGAAATCGGTGACGGCGAAATTCGACACGGATCCCAACGCCGCCAAGAATCTCAACATTATCAAAACGGGTTCGGGTTCCGGCATCGTCAGCAGCGATCCGGCGGGTGTCTATTGCGGTGCTTCGTGCAACGAAACATTTCCGCTGAACACCCCCGTCACGCTAACCGCCGCGCCTGCTTCCGGCAGCACTTTCAGCGGCTGGAGCGGCGGCGGTTGCAGCGGTGCGGCTCTGACCTGTGTCGTGACGATGGATGCCGCAAAAACGGTTACGGCGACTTTTGTGACAACCACCATCGCCAAGAAAACGCTTTACGTCTACAAACTTGGCGGGGGTAGCGGAGCGGTCACCAGCGATCCCGACGGGATTAATTGCCCGGTTGCGGGCTGTACCAGCGCGAACTTCAGTTTCGATAGCGGCACTACGGTGACGCTGACGGCAACTGCCGCAACAGACAGCACCTTCGATGGCTGGACTGGAGCCGCCGGGTGTAGTACCGCGACAACCTGTGTGGTTACGATGGATGCGGCGCACACCGTAACGGCCAAATTTTCCGGTATTAGCGTTTCGCAGTTTCTGATTACCGTGGCCCGGCTGGGAAAGGGAAGCGGCGTCGTAACCAGCGTTCCGGCGGGGATCGATTGTGGTGGCAGCGGAACCTGCGACGGCAGCTTCACGGTTGGTGCACCGATTGTTTTGAAAGCGGTGCCAGCGGCTGGCAACAGCTTTACCGGATGGTCGGGCTGTACTAATAATCCGAGCACTTCGATGGATTGTGTGCTGACGGTAACCGCAGAAGACATCAGGAAGTATGGTTCCAGCTTTGCGATTACCGCGACCTTTACCCAGGCAGCGGCGGATGTCAGAACCATGACAGTGACCAAACAGGGTATGGGTACGGGGTCGATTTCGAGCACCAGCGTGCCGGCAAACGCAAAACAGGTCGACTGCGGCGGCACGTGCAGCGTGGATTTCACTACCGGCGCGACGGTCACCCTCAGCGTCACCGCCGGCGCCGGAAGCAGCTTCGCGGGATGGCGCGGGGCTTGCAGCGGCCTCGCAACGACCTGCGTGGTCACCATGGAGACCGGGAAGAGCGTAATTGCTACCTTCGATCTCAACGCGATCAGCGTCGACAAAGCCGGAGACGGCGCGGGTATCGTCACCAGCCAGCCGGGCGGAATCAGCTGCGGGACGAGTTGCAGCGCCTATTTCCGGGATCAGCCGTCGGTCGTTCTTTCCGCCACACCGAGTTCGGGCAGCGTGTTTGCCGGATGGGGCGGGCCGTGTTCGGGAACGTCTGCTGCGTGCACCGTGGGAACCAGCGTCCCGCAAAAGGCCAATGCGACTTTTTCCAAAGTCGGTACGCCGCCCGGAACCGGCAGCTATTTTGCGATCTTCCTCAGCGGCACCGGTTCCGGCGCCGTTAGCGGCAGCACTGGTGGCATCAACTGCGTAAGAGCAGGAGGAACGGAGTCAGGCACCTGCTCGGCCAGCCTGCTCAACGGCACATCGCTAACGCTCACTGCCCAGCCTTCCGCCGGCAGCACCTTCGCGGGCTGGAGCGGCGCGTGCAGCGCCACCAGCCCGACCTGTACGCTGACGATGTCCGCCGCGCAGAGCGTGACAGCCAGTTTCAACATTTCTTCGACCAGCCAAATCATCGCCTTCGGCGCCGCGCCGAGCATCGCGGTCGGTGGCACAGGCCCGATCAGTGCGACGGCATCATCGGGACTGGCGGTCACTTTCAGCAGTCTTACGCCGAGCGTTTGTAGCGTTTCCGGCAGCACGGTCAGCGGCCTTGTCGCCGGTGATTGCACGATTGCCGCCAACCAGGCCGGCAACGGTAGCATCAGCGCTGCGCCGCAGGTGACACAAACTTTTGCCGTTTCGGCGTCTTTTGCCGCTGCTATCGAGTACTACCACGCCGGTTTTGGCCATTATTTTGTCACCAGCAACGCTGATGAAGCGGCGGGTATCGACAATGGCAGCATCAAGGGCTGGGCGAGAACCGGTCAAGCCTACAGCGTTTATTCTCTGAGCGGGGCGGGGCTTTCTCCCGTTTGCCGATTCTTCAGCACCGGTTTTGCGCCGAAAAGCTCGCATTTCTACACGCCGAGCGCCACGGAATGCGACGCCGTGAAAAGCAACCGGAACTGGCAGTTCGAGGCGATTGCCTTCTATGTCAAAGAACCTGTCGCTGGCGTCTGCGCCAGTGGATTGACGCCGCTTTACCGCGTCTACAACAACGGACTTAGCGGTGCTCCGAACCATCGCTACACGACGTGCGCGGACATTCTTGCCAACATGATTTCGCGTGGCTGGATCTCCGAAGGCGCTGCCATGTGCCTGCCCGTCGGCAGCGCCAACTGCGCTACCGACCACAGCGCCGGCGGCGTCAACTACAAAGCGACGCCATGATTGCGGCTAGTCTATTGAGTCGGCCAAGTGAAGTTTGAAGTCAATCGGCTTGCAACCCCACTGCCCGTCGGGTGTGCGAGTTCAAACATCATCTGGCCGGATCAATAGTAGGCAGTCACGTTGAAATGCGTAGAGGGTGAAATTTCGTCATTCCGGGCTTGACCCGGAATCCAGGTGTGCACCACTGGATTCCGGCTTTTGCCGGAATGACGGAGTTATCCCGCAGCTTCACCGTGACCGACTACTGGTTTAATTCCATAAATTGACGATAGTTATCACGAAGCTGCGCGCCTGAGGTTCCCTCGGTACATACAATCCCCGCATTGATTTACCACGGCGAAGCGGATACCCTACGCATTTCGCCCAACAATACTCAACGTGAGGTCTGCCATGTCCGAATCCATTGAAGTGTCCATCGCCAACAAGGAAAAGCTCGTCTCCGACATGAAAGTCGTCGTCGCCGATGCCGAAGAGATTCTGCGCGCTACCGCCAGCCTGGCTGGCGAGAAGGTAGGCGAGTTGCGCGAGCGGATACAGGAACGTCTGCGCGACGCGAAAATTCGTATCGCCGACGCCGAGGCGGCGTTGCGCGACAAGACCAAAGCTGCGGCGCGCGCCACCGACGACTTCGTCAACGACAACCCGTGGAAAGCGGTCGGGATCGCCGCCGGCATCGGACTGCTGCTCGGCGTCATCATCGGCCGCCGTTAAGCGGCAAGCCTCCCGATGGGCAACACCCCACATGGCGAGAGCGGCAATTTCGAGGCCGGCCGTAGCGGCGGCGGGCTGTTCGCCACACTGAAGGGCGTCGCGGCAGCCCTGGTCTCGACCGGACGCACGCGGCTCGAACTGCTCGGCAACGAGATCGAGGAAGAAAAGCTGCGCGCGCTACGGCTGTTGCTGACGGCTCTAGCGATGGTGTTTTGCGTTGGCGTCGGCGTTCTGTTGGCGGTTGCCTTCTTCGCCGTCGTATTCTGGGAATACCGGGGGTTCGTCATCGGTGGCTTCGCCGCCTTGTTCATTGTTCTCGGCGCTTTTTTCTTCCGCGCCATGAAGCAGGCCGCGCAACGTTCGGAGCCGCTTTTCGCCAGCAGCCTTTCCGAGCTTGAAGAAGATCTCCGGCAACTGAAAGCGGCGGCGCGCAATGAGCCGGCAACTCACTGACCTTGCCGTCCGGCGCGGCCGGCTGATCGAACGGATCGCCTTCCAGCGCGCCGATCTGGGGCGCCGCGCGCAGCCCGTGCAGCGCGCGCTGTACGGTGCCGACCGCGCGCTGGCCGCAGTTCGCAAAGGGTCGGACTACGTCAGGAGCCACCCCGGCATTGTCGGCTCGTTCGTCGCCACCTTCGTCGCCGCGCTCGCCGTGCTGAAGCCGCGCCGCGTCTGGCGTTGGGGGCGGCGCGGTTTCGTGGCCTGGCGCACCTGGACCGCTCTTCGTGGCAAGGTTGCCTCCTTGGCTCAGGGGTCTTGGCGTTCGTGAAGGAGCCGGCGGAACGTTCGGAACATTCCGCGCTGAAACGTATTTTTGCAGCGCAAAAAAGTCAGGCGCGCGAATTCGTCGCCGACCTCGTCCGTATGCGCGGACTGATGCCGTTGCTGATGAAGCATCGGAACGGCGGTAGCTGGTCGAATGAAGAAAAAGCGGAGCTTTTGCGCCAGTTGCGCATTCTTTCGCGCATTTCGCCTTACCTGCTTTTCCTGCTGCTTCCCGGTTCGGCGCTGCTGCTGCCGGTTTACGCCTGGTGGCTGGATCGCCGCCGCAAGGCGCGGCAGACGCAACCGCCGCCGCAACCAGTGTCGGAAACCTGACCCCCGGATCAGTCCCATATTCCGAGCGTCACAAGTTGTTTCGCAGCCGCTTCGGCCCAACCGCGATTCGCTGCCGGGCTGGCCGGGCTGGGGTGCAAAATCCTGCCTATTTTGACCGCCATGCCGGCCAGAGCGACAGTGGCACGCGCCTCGGCGAACCCGCCGATACCGATCAACCACTCCGGCTGCAAGGCGTCTACCAGCGACTTCAGATGCTCGTCGCAGGCCTGGTACAGCGGCGCGGTTTCAAGGGCAGGCAGCTTGTCTGGCGTGAGGTTGCGCCCTTGGTCGAAAAAAGCCAGCGGGCAGTAATTGGCGACGAAGTGCCCGGCAAAAAAAGCGTCGGCCGCAGAGAAACGCTGCTCGAACAAGCCCCATAACCGCCGACCGCTGACTTCGGAACGAACGCAGGAGAATCCTTCGACCGGACGCTTGGGGTTTTCCGTTCGAGGCTTTTCCACCGCCGCGACTATCCTCATCCAGCCGCGCACGGCGGCAATTTCCCCGAAGGGCACGCCGCATTGCACCATGCCGAACGGGCCCGGGTTCATACCGAGGAAGACCACGCGCTTGCGCGTCGCGCCATAACGCCGCACATACTGTTCGTGCGGCGCCCAGGCGTAGGCGAGCGGGTTGTAGACGTGCGATACCGGCGACGAGAATTTCAGGCGCCCGACCTGCGTCGACAGCCTGCGGGCTGCCGCGAGCAGCGCTTCCGCCGTATCATCCCCGGGCAAATTATTGGTCAATCGATTGTCCGGCGGGATAGCGGGCAGGATGGTGCACGTTCCACGGGGCGACCCGCGAGAGCAAAAGCATGCCGGGAACCGCCAGGGCGGTGCACATCAAAAAGAAATTCACCCAGCCCAAGCCCTCGACCAGCCAGCCGGCAGAGGCGTTGATAACGGTGCGCGGCACGGCGGCGAGGCTTGTGAACAGGGCGAACTGCGTTGCCGTATAGGCGGGATGCGTGCTGCGCGCGATAAAGGCGACAAATGCCGCCGTGCCGAGGCCGACGCCCAACGCTTCCAGGCCGATCACCGCGGCAAGGGTCAGCCTCTGTTCGGCGCCTATCTCCGCTTGCTGGCCCTGCCAGGCCAGCCAGGCAAAACCGAGGATGGAAACGAGTTGCACGACGCCGAACAGCCACAGCGCGCGGTTGATGCCCAGCCGCACCATCCATAAGCCGCCCAGCAGGCCGCCGATGACGGCAGGCCACAAGCCGGCGTGTTTGGCGATCAGGCCGATGTCGGTTTTGCTGTACCCCATATCCAGGTAGAAGGGGGTGGCCAGCGCGGTGCACAGCGAATCGCCCAGCTTGTAGAGAAAGATGAAGGCCAGCACCAGCATCGCGTCCCGCACGCCGGCGCGGCCGACGAACTCGTTAAACGGCTCGACGACGGCTTCGCGCAGCGTCCTGGGCGCGGCCGGCGCCGCAACCGGTTCATTGATAAGCAACGCCATCGCCATGCCCGGCAACATGAAGGCGGCGGTGATCCAGAACACCTGCGACCAGGGCAGCAGGTCGGCGAGAATCAACGACAGCGAGCCGGGCACCAGCCCGGCGATCCGGTAGGCGTTGACATGGACGGCGTTGCCCAGCCCCAGTTCGGCTTCGGCCAGCAGCTCGCGGCGATAGGCGTCGAGCGCGATGTCCTGCGTCGCCGAAAACAGCGCGAGCAGCGCCGCCAGCCAAAGCACCGGCCCGATGTCGTCGCGCGGCGACAAACCGCCGAGCAGACCGATCGCCAGCAGCAGGCCGATCTGCGTGAGCAGCATCCAGCCACGCCGGCGCCCGAGCACGGGCAGCGCGTAGCGGTCGAGAAACGGCGCCCAGAGGAACTTCCAGGTGTAGGGAAACTGGATCAGCGCGAAAAAACCTATCGTCTTGAGGTTGACGCCTTCGCTGCGCAGCCAGGCGGGCAGCAGGTTGAGCAAAAGATAGAGCGGCAAGCCGGAACTGAACCCGGTGAAAACGCAGATCAACATCTGGCGCGTCAGCAAGACACGCAACGAGTTTGGCAACGCTCCGCGCATCAGCAAGGGGCGCGGCCCAGGCGGTAGAAAGCCAGGCTGCCGTTCAGGTTGGGATCGTCGGTAACGGCCCGCCCGTCTTCGTCGAAGGCCAGACGCTCGCGGATCTCGATACCGAGCTTGCCGCACAAGGCTTCAAAATCGGCGATGGTAAAGAAGCGCACGTTCGGTGTTTCGTACCAGGCGTAAGGCAGGTTCTCCGACACCGGCATGTGCCCTTCCGCGATCGCCGCGCGGTTGGCGCGATAGGCGAAGTTGGGAAAACTGACGACAGCCTCCTCGGCGACGCGCAGCATCTCGCCGAGAATACGCTCGGTGGCATGCATCGCCTGTAGCGCCTGCGAGATGATGACGTGGTTGAACGAGCGATCCTCGAAGCCGGAAAGGCCGCCCTCGATGTCGATCTGGATGACGTCGACATCGTTGCGGATGCAGCCGAGCACCCGCTCGTGGTCGATCTCGACGCCGTAGCCGAGCACCGCCTTGGTCTCGCGCAGGTAGCGCAACAGGTTGCCGTCGCCGCAGCCGAGATCGAGCACGCGCTCGCCGGGCGGAATCCAGTTGGCGATCACGGCGAAATCGAAGCGCTCGCGTGCCAGAAACTCGCGCGGGTTCATAAGTTCATACCGAAATGTTCTCCAGATAAGCGCGCATCACCGAATGGTAATGCGCGTCGTCGAGCAGGAAGGAGTCGTGCCCGGCGTCGCAGTCGATTTCCGCATAAGCGACATGGCGGCGGTTGTGCAGCAACGCGAAGACGATCTCGCGCGAACGCGCCGGCGAGAAACGCCAGTCGGTCGAGAAACTGGCGACCAGGAATTTTGCCTGGGCGCGCGCCAACGCACTAGCGAGATTGCCGCCGTAATCGTAGGCCGGATCGAAATAATCGAGCGCCTTGGTCATCATCAGATAGGTATTGGCATCGAAGAAACCGGCAAACTTGTTTCCCTGATAACGCAAATAGGACTCGACCTCGAAATCCACCTCGTAACTGAACTTGTGCTCGCCGTGCCGCAGGCGGCGCCCGAATTTTTCGTCCATCTGCCCGTCCGACAGATAGGTGATATGGCCGACCATACGCGCCAGACGCAGCCCGTTGGCCGGTACGACGCCGCGCTCGGCGTAGTGGCCGCCGTGAAAATCCGGGTCGGAGATAATCGCCTGGCGCGCCACTTCGTTGAACGCGATGTTTTGCGCCGAGAGCTTCGGTGCCGAAGCGATCACCAGCGCGTGGCGGATACGATCCGGGAACAGCAGCGACCACGCCAGCGCCTGCATGCCGCCCAGGCTGCCGCCGAGCACCGCCGCCCAGGTGTCGACGCCGAGATGATCGGCCAGTCGAGCCTGCGCCGCCACCCAATCTTCGACCGTCACCAGCGGAAAATCGGCACCGTAGCGCTTGCCGGTCTCGG
Organism: Betaproteobacteria bacterium; assembly: GCA_016208425.1. Classification (GTDB taxonomy): domain Bacteria; phylum Pseudomonadota; class Gammaproteobacteria; order Burkholderiales; family Rhodocyclaceae; genus JACQYA01. The sequence goes on along the minus strand of JACQYA010000165.1, from coordinate 18,351 downwards.
GGTTGAAAGACAGCGGGCCGGTGGAGCCATAACAGCCCCCAAGGTTGTTCACGCCGACGACGAAGAACTTGTCGGTATCGAGCGGCTTCCCCGGCCCGACCAGGTTATCCCACCAGCCGACATGGTTCGGCTGGCCGGCATGAACCCCCGCGACATGGTGGCTGCCAGACAGCGCGTGGCAGACCAAAACGGCGTTCGAGCAGGAGGCATTCAAGGTGCCGTAGGTCTCGAAAACGAGATCGAAGCCCGGCAGCCGTGCGCCGCTCTTCAGTGTCAGCGCTTCGTTGAAGCGCACTCTCTGCGGCGCTACGATCCCGATGGAATGAATATTTGACATCGTTGGTTTCTGGCTAGTGCCTAACTGATATAACAGAACAGCCTGTCGTTACGGGTCGGGCCAGGAATGACGAATTCCTTGGATCGGCTTCTCAATTTCAAGCGTTCAGCCTCTCCAGTTGCTCGCGTATCCTCGCCGGCTCCTCCAGGCGGAGCATCCGCCTGACGATGGGGGCCAGCTCGGAAAAATCGCTCTGCATGATCCTCTGCTTGACTTCGAGAATCTGTCGCGGGTGCATCGAAAACTGGCGCAGCCCCATGCCTAGCAAGAGGCGGGTGAGGGTCGGGTCGCCCGCCAGTTCGCCGCACACCGAGACCGGGATGTTGCACTTTTCCGCGCTGGTGATCGTGTGCGCGAGCAGCATCAGTACGGCCGGGTGTAAGGGGTCGTAGAGATGCGCCACTTCTTCGTCGCTACGGTCGATGGCCAGCGTGTACTGGATCAGGTCGTTGGTGCCGATCGAAAGAAAATTCAGGCGGCGCAGGAAGAGTCCGATGGCCAGCGCGGCGGCGGGGATCTCTATCATGCCGCCGACCGGGATCTCTTCGTCGAAGGCGATTTTCTGGCCGCGCAGGCTGGACTTGGCCTGCTCGATGGCAGCCAGGGTTTGGTCGATCTCGTGCGCGTGCGAGAGCATGGGGATCAGCAGCTTGATTTTTCCGTATTTCGACGCGCGCAGCATGGCGCGTAACTGCGTCTGAAACATCCGGGGTTCGGCCAGGGACAGCCGGATGGCGCGCAGGCCGAGCGCCGGATTGGTGTGTACGCGGTCACCCGAGACATCTTCGGGATGGAGGTTCTTGTCGGCTCCCAGATCGAAGGTGCGTATCGTCACCGGCCGCCCGTCCATGCCTTTGACGACCTTCCGGTAAGCCTCGAACAGCTCGTCTTCGGTCGGCATGTCGCCACGGCCGAGAAACAGGAACTCGGTGCGGAAGAGGCCGACCCCTTCGGCGCCGCCCCCGAGCGCCGCAGCAACGTCTCCCGGCAGTTCGATATTGGCGTGCAGATCGATGTCGACGCCGTCCAGCGTCGTCGACGGAGCCGTCCTGAGACGCTGGAGCTTGCTGCGCTCCAGCTCGATCTGGCTCCTCCGGAGCTGGTATTCCTCGAGAACCCTGCGGTCCGGGTTGACGATCAGCACGCCGCGCGCGCCATCGACAATGATGGTTTCCTTGTCCCGGATAAGCTGGCGCGCGTTGTGCAAACCGACCACGGCCGGGATGCCGAGGCCGCGCGCGAGAATGGCCGTGTGCGATGTCGCGCCGCCGACATCGGTCACGAAAGACGCGAAACGGTGTTCCTTGAAAGCGATGACATCGGCCGGCGCCAGATCGTGTGCGACGACGATCAGGTTTTCTTCCCTGACCCCCTTGGCCGCCTTGAGCGCGGCGCGGCCGGGCTGGCCGACCAGCTCCCTGACCACGCGCTCGACCACCTGGCGCACGTCGTAGCTGCGCTCGCGCAGGTACGGGTCTTCGATCTGCTCGAACTGTTCGACCAGAATCTCCATCTGCTGCACCAGCGCCCACTCCGCGTTGCAGCGCCGCTCGCGGATCAACTGCTTGGGAACCTCGGACAGTTCGGGATCGGAGAGAATCATGGCATGTAGATCGATGAAAGCACCGATCTCGGCCGGCGCATTCTCCTTGCCTCCCTTCATCGCCTCGAACTCGCTGCGCACACGAAGCAGCGCCTCGTCAAAACGTGCGACTTCTTTTTCCACCATGCGCGGCGAAATCACCAGGTGCGAGACCTCCAGCGTCGCGTGCGACATGAGGTGCGCCTGGCCGATGGCGATCCCGGCCGAAACGGGGAGCCCGTGCAGGATGAAGCTCATCGCGCGTTCACTCGCCCTCGCCAAATTTGTCGGCGATCAAGGCGAGAATGGCTGCCATCGCCGTATTCTCGTCTTCGCCACTGGCTTCTATGGCGACCGTCGAGCCTTTTCCGGCAGCCAGCATCATGACGCCCATGATGCTCTTGGCGTTGATGCGCCGAGATCCCTTCTCCATCCAGACTTCGCTTTTGAAGCTGCCGGCGAGCTGCGTCAGCTTCGCCGAAGCGCGAGCATGCAGCCCCAATTTGTTGGTGATTTCGGTTTCGGCGCGCGCCATCAGCTCTCCCCTCCGTTTTGATTGTCAGGCATTCGACATGCTCGTCACCCCGTCGCGGGCGCCGCTGATGGCTTTTTGCATCATGGTTTCCATGCCTTTCTCGCGGTAGGTCAAGGCGCGTAACAGCATCGGTAGGCTGGCGCCGGAAACGCCTTCGATGCGCCCCGGTTCGAGCAGCTTGAGCGCCAGATTGGCGGGCGTCGCACCGAAAATGTCGGTCATCACCAGCACGCCTTCACCGCCGTCGACCTCGCCCAGCAACAGTCTGGCGAGCGGCAGAATATCGAGCGGGTCGTCCTGCGCGGCAACGCCGAGCTGCGCGATCAGCGGCGGGCGCTTGTTGAGGACATGACACACGTTCTGAACCAGGCTTTCGCCGAACGTGCCGTGGGTTATCAGGAGTATGCCGATCATCGGGCGCGGGGTGCAATCCATCGAATACAGACCTCATTCTAAGGTATTCCGCCGAATTGGCGAGCATCGGCGCTTACCGGCCGGGCATGACTTCCAGGTCGGCCGGTCTTCCGCCGACGTACTCCAGGCGGCCGTGCAGCGCGGCGCCGACCTGTATGCGGCCTCCCGCATCGACGCGCAGCACCTGGTCGACCGCGTACTTTTTCGCCAGGCGAGGCCATTCGGCGCCCGCGATAAAGAGCGGCTTTGAAACGGCATCGGAGAGCGTCCCGGCGTTCTCGCGTGGCGTGATGAGTACGGTCAGGGACTGTGTATGCGTCACCGGTGCGCCGCTGCGCGGATCGAGCAAGTGGCAGTAGCGCCGCCCGTCCAGCTCGAAATAACGCTGGTAGTCGCCGGATGTGCCGATCGCCTCACCGTCCTCCAGTTCGAGGGTGGCCAGCGGGCCGGGCTGGCGCGGATGCTGGATGCCGACCCGCCAGCGGACGCCGTTTTTGCTGCCCAGAGCCATGACGTTGCCGCCGATGTTGATCAGCGCGTCGGATGCGCCGCGCGCGCGAAGTATTTCCGCCGCCCGGTCGAGCGCGACGCCTTTGAGATAGCCGCCGAAGTCGAGCGCGACCGCCGGGTTGCGGCTTCCGACCACATGGCCGCCGGTGGTCCCGATGTGGAGATCGGCGATTCCCGTGCCGCCCGGCGCGCGCGCGCGCCAGGCGGCGAGAGCGGCGGGGTCGGGCAACGCCGCCTTGAACTCGTCGGACTGAAATCCCCAGAGTTTTATCAGACCGCCGATACCGGGATCGAACAAATGTTCGCCCGTCGCCGAAAGATTTTGCGCGCCGGCGATCAGACCCGCCATTTCGGGCGTCACCGCGTGCTCTTTCCCGGCGGCAACCGCTGCGTTGAGCGCGCTCAGCTCGGACGGCTGCCAGGCATGGTAGATGCGGTGCAGGCGGTCGAACTCCTGCAAAACGGCGGTTGCCGCCGGACGCGCCCGGCTTTCGTCGAGGCCGGCGATCAGCACTTCGACGCGCGTGCCGAAGACGAAGGACTCCCGGTGGTGCACCGGCGGCTTGCCGCACGCGGCGAGCACGACCGATAGCGCCGCCACGAGGGCTAACCGGGCAACGAGCACGCGCGCTCCAGTGCGGCGACGAACATCGCGGCGACATCGAACCCGGTCTGCCGGCGAATTTCGACCATGCAGGTGGGGCTGGTGACGTTGATCTCGGTCAGCCAGTCGCCGATCACGTCGATACCGGCCAGCAGCAAGCCGCGCCCGGCGAGAACGGGGGCAAGCGCCCCGGCGATTTCCCGGTCGCGGGCGGTCAGCTCGCGCGCCACGCCGGTTCCCCCGGCCGCCAGGTTGCCGCGCGTCTCGCCGGGTTTCGGAATGCGCGCCAGACAATACGGCGCCACTTCTCCCCCGACGATCAGAATCCGCTTGTCGCCGGCCGAAATTTCGGGAATGAAACGTTGCGCCATGATCGTCCGCCTGCCGTTCTCGGTCAGCGTTTCGACGATCACGTTGCGGTTCGGGTCATCCTCGCGGACGCGGAAGACCCCGCTGCCGCCCATGCCGTCCAGCGGTTTCAGGATCGCATCGCGCTGGGCGCCGACAAAGGCGTGAAGGTGCGCCGCTTCGCGCGATACCAGCGCCGGCACCGAAAATTGCGGGAACTCGGTCACCGCGAACTTCTCGGAATGATCGCGCAGCGCCCGGGGGCGGTTGAACACGCGGGCGCCTTCGGACTCGGCGCGCTCCAGCAGCCAGGTCGTGGCCACGTATTCGATGTCGAAGGGCGGATCTTTGCGCATCACCACGACGTCGAAATCGCGCAACGCGACGACGTGGCGCAGGCGTTCGGCGAACCATTGCCGGTCGTCGGCCAGCATTTCCAGATGCGCGGCCACGGCGCAGACGCCATGCGCGGTCGACCAATGGATCGCCGGCTGCTCCACGCCCCACACCGCATGTCCGGCGGCCTGCGCGGCACGCATCATGGCGACGCTCGAATCCTTGCAGGCGTGCAGCGAGTCGAGCGGATCGAGGACAAAGGCGATGCGCATCGCGTGCCCTTACGCTTCGCCCGGCGCCGTGCGTTCGAGTTCGAGCGCGGCGGCGAGCTGGGCGAGCCGGGCCACGACACCATAGGCGTAAAAGCGGTTGGGCGGCGCGTCGGGGTTCTGGCCCTGGTCGGGCAGCGAACAGCTGGTCTCGAAGGCCAGCGGCTCGAAGTGCATGCCCGGCGCGTTGAGGTTCTCGTCCTTGGCGCGGCCGGTGTGGACGCGGTAAAAACCTCCGACGACGTAGCGGTCGATCATGTACACCACCGGCTCGGCAACGCCCGACTTTTCGTCCTTGCCGACCTGCTCGCGCGTGTGCACCCCTTCCTGGATGATGACCTGCGATACCGCCATGCCTTCCTTGACGACCGACATCTTGTTGCGCTGCCTGCGGTTCAGGCCGGTCACTTCGGAAGCGTCCTTGACCGTCATCACGCCCATGCCGTAGGTGCCGGCGTCGGCCTTGACCACGACATAGGGCGTCTCGCCGATGCCGTGTTCGCGGTATTTCTTTCGGATCATGCCGAGCACCGCGTCGACCTTGGCGGCCAGGCACTCCTCGCCCTGCCGTTCGTGAAAATTGACGCTGTCGCACACCGAAAAATACGGGTTGATCCGCCACGGGTCGATACCGACCAGCCCGGCGAACTCGTCGGCGACTTCGTCGTAGGCGGCAAAGTGCTTGGATTTCCGGCGCACCGCCCAGCCGGCGTGCAGCGGCGGCAGTACGAACTGTTCGTTGAGATTTTCGAGGATCTCGGGAATGCCCGCGCTCAGGTCGTTGTTGAGCAGGATCACGCAGGGATCGAAGCCGTCCACCCCCAGCCGGTACGGGTGGCGCACCAGCGGCTCCAATAGCAGCGTGGTGCCGTTGGGCAGCGCGACCGGCGTCGGCCTATCGATTTCCGGCAACAGCGAGCCGAGGCGAACGTTGAGACCGGTCTGCCGCAAGATAGTTGCGAGCTGCCCGACGTTTTGCAGGTAAAAGGTGTTGCGCGTGTGGTTTTCGGGGATCAGCAGCAGGTTTCTGGCATCCGGGCAGATCTTCTCGATCGCCGACATCGCCGCCTGAACGCAGAGCGGAAGGAAGGCTGCGTTCAGGTTGTTGAAGCCGCCGGGAAAAAGATTCATATCCACCGGCGCCAGCTTGAAACCGGAATTGCGCAGGTCGACCGATCCGTAAAAGGGCGGCGTGTGTTCCTGCCATTGGCCGCGCAGCCAGCGCTCGATGTCCGGCGTGGCATCCAGGAAGCGGCGTTCGAGTTCGAGCAAGGGGCCGTTGAGGGCCGTGGTCAGGTGGGGAACCATCAGAGATCTCCGTGAAGCGCGGACCCGCTAAGTTCCGGTCGGCATGAATGCCCGGAAACGCTCCGGCAGCGGGGCGTGTTCCAGGCTGCGCTGGGTAAAAAGAAAACGCCCGTCGCAGACAAAACCGAGATCCGCCCAGTCGACCTCGTTCAGGGCATCCGCCAGCGAGCGCACGTCTGCCGCCGGATCGCGGGAGAAAATCGCCATTACCGCGCCATCGTAGTGCGTGCACGGGTGCACAAAAAAAGGTCGCGGACGCCGTGTCTTGTTGTTCACGTAGACTCTCGGCCGATCCGACTGGTAGTAACCGCGCCCCCAATGCCACCAGTTCGACTCGTCAAACGGCCTGATGCGCCGGGCGATCAACCGCGACTTGTGCGGCAACAAGGCCGCCGGCGCCTTCTCTCCCGGCCCGCACCAGAGCATGCGGCGCGTCGCCCCGTTGGCCACGGTAGCGGAGCAGACGAAACTGCGGTTGCCGTGCGCGTCGCTGGCGTACAACTCGTCGGCGCCGGACACCGCGCCCACCTTGACGAAAGCGATGTCCGACAGGTGCAGAGCGTAGTCGCCCCGCGTAAACAACAAATGGCCGCCGCTTTCGACAAAATGCCTTTCCTCCCACGCCAGCTTGTTCAAACCGGCGATACCGTCGGCCGTGCCGACGCGGGCGAAGCGCGTGCGGCGGGAAAAGTCGCCGCGCACAAAGCGCCAGATCGCACAGTTAGGCGTTGCGCCGCCGAACAGCTTCGTGTCGCCCAGATCGATGAAGTCGGTGATCGTGCCGGCGCCATACAGGCGGTGGTTGAGCGGTACGGCCGACGTCGCCTTGAGAAAGTCGCGCGGCGTGATGAAAATCAACTCCCCGCCGGGTTCCAGGTGCTGCAAGCACTTTTCGATAAAAAAGAGATACAGGTTGGCACGCCCGTCGAGCGCGCTACGCCGCGTCAGCGCCCTGGTCTGCTCCGGGATGTCCTGATAGCGCACGTAGGGGGGGTTGCCGATGATAGTGGCGAAAACTTCGCCCTCGGGCAACGCAAAAAAATTCATCACCCGCGCACCCGGCGGCGCGTGGCGGGCGTCGATCTCGATGCCGACGGCGCCGGGAAAGTGCCGCAGGAACGCGCCGTCACCACACGACGGCTCAAGTACCCGGCCCCGGTTGCGCGCCAGAGCGCGCATGCACCCGACCACCTGCGCCGGGGTAAACACCTGGCCGAGAGCGGCGACATCGAACGCTGGAGTGGGAGCAGAGGTCAAGGAGAGAGCGCCGGCACGGGGCGGCAATAATTTTTCAGAGCGCAAGTATACGCCACGCCGCGATCGTGCTCCCATAGATCCCCGTCGCGGGCGGCTGCGCGGGCAGCCGGCTTGCGACGGTCGCCCGCCGAAGGCGGCAACAGCGCCAGAAGGAATATCGAATCCCTTATACTGGACGCAGAAATCCCGCTGTTTCCTGTATTCCTTGCCTGCGAGATTCCATGAGATGAACGACGCGACCCAGCATACCGGCGACGAGCCGCAAGAAGCCCCCCTTGCCCGGTCGCCGCTGTTTCCGCTGCCCCCCGATCTGTTGATGCAGGTTTTTGAGGCCAGCACCGAAGCGATTTACATTTGTGACCGCGATCGTCGCATCGTCGCCGTCAACCCCTCATTCTGCCGTTTGACCGGATATGGTCGCGAGGAGTGCCTGGGCCGGGAACCCGGCTTTCTGGCGGCGGCCAAGACGCCGGACGAGGTTTATCGGGCGATGTGGCTCTCCCTTTCCGAAACCGGTAACTGGCAGGGCGAGCTCTGGGATCGCCGGAAGGATGGGACATTTTTCCCGAAACGGCTGAACGTTTCGGCCGTGCGCGGCGCCGGCGGCGAGCCGGAACACTATATCGCCTGTTTTTCCAGCATTGCCGAGCGTATCGAGGCCATCGAACGCATGGCGTCGCTTGCCGACCACGATCCGCTGACGCATTTGCCGAACCGTGGCGCGCTGGCGGGAATCCTGCAAAGGGAATTGAGCACCGCGCGGCGCGACGGGCTGCAAGTCGCCGTGATGTTGGTCGACATGGATCGCTTCAAGGACATCAACATCACCTTCGGGCATCGGGTCGGGGATCAGATGCTGGTCGCCGTCGCCGAACGCCTCCGGCGTGTCGTCCGTGGCAGCGACATTGTGGCGCGCCTCGGTAGCGACGACTTTGTCATCATCCTGCCCGACATCGAAAACGCCTTGTCGGTCGCCGGTGTCGCCAGCAAGCTGCAATACAACCTGGGTGACCACTATCGGATCGGCGAGCACAATCTGTACGCCACGCCGAGCATCGGCGTCAGCCTGTTCCCCCTCGACGGCGACAATGCGGAGACGCTGATCCGCAACGCTGGCGCGGCCTTGCATCACGCAAAGTCACAAGGGCACGGCCGCCACCAGTTTTACAACGAAGGGATGAATGTCGCGGCGACCGAGCGCTTGAAGCTCGAAGTCGGCCTCCGCTGTGCGCTGGATACCGCCCATCTTCCCGGCAGCCAGCTGCGGCTGCATTTTCAGCCGCAGATCCACCTCCAATCCCAGCGTGTCGTCGGACTCGAAGCGCTCGCCCGGTGGACGCACCCCGAGCTCGGCCCCATCTCGCCCAACAAGTTCATTCCCATCGCCGAAGAGACGGGGCTTATCCAACCGCTGGGCGACTGGGTGTTCTGGGAGGCGTGCCGGCAACTGCGCGCGTTCCGCGACCAGGGGGTCGAGCATGTGCGCATGGCCGTCAACCTGTCCGCGCAACAGCTCAGGCACGAGGGCTTGCCGACGGTGGTTCGCGGCGCGCTGGCCTGCTACGACCTGCAAGCCAGCGATCTGGAACTCGAAATCACCGAAAGCACGGCGATGCAAAACCCGGCGGCAACGATCGCCATTCTCGACCAATTGCGCGACATGGGCATCGTGCTCGCCATCGACGATTTCGGTACGGGATATTCGTCGCTTTCCTACCTCAAAGATCTGCCGATTCACCGCCTCAAGCTCGACCGCTCCTTCGTCAAGGATATCGAAACCGACCGCAGCGACGCCGCGATCTGCTCGGCAACCATCATTCTCGGACACAACCTCAACCTGGATATGGTCGCCGAAGGCGTCGAGACCTCCGGGCAGCACCGGTATCTCGAACAGCTCGGCTGCGATGTCTTGCAGGGGTTTTTGTACAGCGAGCCGCTCCCGGGAGACGAGGTGGCCGCTTTCCTGAAAAACTGGCCGCGGGACGCGGACTATCCGGGCGCCTGGCAAGCGCCGATCCTGACCATTTGAAAGCGCCGGGCGCAGCGAAAAAAACGGTTCGAGCAACCCCCACTTGAAATCGGGTATCAGGTATATGTCGGATCTCCAGGCACAATTCATCGACGTCGACGACTTGCGGATCGGCCACTACGTGCACATCGAGCTCGGCTGGATGGCGCACCCCTTTCCCCTCAACAGTTTCAAACTTCAGTCGGCAGACCAGATTGCCGCCATCCGCGCGCTGGGCGTCGCGCGCATCCGCTATTCGCCGGAAAAAAGCGATCCCGGGCCGGCGGCCGACGAAACCGGCGAAACGCCGCAGCCCCCCCTTTCGCCGCCCTCGCCGAAGGAACGGGAGCGACAGAAGCGCAGAGCCTTGCTGGGCGAGCAGAACGCCAGCCTGAGAGCTTGCGAGCGGCAGTATTCGCAAGCTTCCAGGACGTACAGGCAGGTGCTGGAGCAGGCGGCGGCGCAACCGGCGAAAGCGTACGCCCAGTCGCAGGCGCTGATCGACGACGTGAAAGGGCAGTTGCTGGATCTCGAAGAAAGCAGCATCAGGCTGTTGTCGGAGCAGATCGGAGACCGCGCCTCCCTGCACTCGGTCAATGTGCTGGTGCTGTCATTGCTGCTCGGAAAGGCCTGCGGGGTCGGAGCAGCCGGTCTGCGGGAACTCGGGTTCGGCGCGCTCCTGCACGACATCGGCAAACAGGAGCTCCCCAACCGGTTGCGTTGGGACGGCGAGCAGTTCTCCGGCGCCGAGAAAAAGCTGCACCAGGAACACGTCGCCCACTCGGTTGCGCTGGGCAAGAAGATGGCGCTGTCCGACGCCGCGCTCCTGTGCGTGGCCCAGCATCACGAAGCCGCCAACGGGAGCGGTTACCCGATGCGCCTGACCAACGAGCAGATGTCGCCGCTGGCGCGCATCGTCGCCCTGACCAACCTGTACGACAACCTGTGCAACCCCGGGAACCCGGCTACGGCGCTCACGCCCCACGAAGCGCTATCGACCATCTTTACGCAGATGAAAACCCGGTTCGACGAGAAGACGATGGGCGTCTTCATCCGCTTGATGGGCGTGTATCCGCCCGGTTCGGTGGTGCAGCTCACCGACGACAGATACGCGATGGTGGTCTCGGTCAATTCGTCCCGGCCGCTAAAGCCGCGCATCATCGTGCACGACCCGCAGGTGCTCAAAGAGGAAGCGCTGGTCGTCGACCTCGAACAGCGCGCGGATCTCGGCGTCAGGCGCAGCATCAAGCCCGTGCAGCTCCCCCGGCAGGTGATGGATTACCTGTCGCCGCGCCAGCATATCTGTTACTTCTTCGAGCGGGCGGGCAGCCTGTCGGGCGGGGAGCACAGGCCGTGAACGACGGTGGCTGGCAAGCGCTGCTCGAAGGTGTGATCGAAGCCGTTTGGTTGGTCGATCCCATCGGGTTGCGCATTGTCGCCGCCAACCGGGCGGCCGCGCAGATGCTCGGTATCAGACCGGGCGAGCTGATCGGCAAACCGGCGATCGAACTGGCAGCGACACCGGAAGATCATTTCTTCTGGGAAGATGTCGCCAGCCGGGCTGGCTCACGAAATTTTTTCCGATGCCCTGTTGCGGCTCAAGGACGGCGGCACGATTCCCGTCGAACGGCGTGTCGAGCAGGAACTGGAGCACCTGCTCGCGGAATCGCGGGCGACTGGAGCCCACCGCCGACAGCATCCCGGCCACCGATACCGGTGGGGAGGTTCGTGGCTACAACCAGAGCTTCGCCGAGTTGTGGGATATTCCGCTCGAACTGATGGTGCGTCGCGACGACGCGGCAACCCATCTTTGGATGACGCGCCACGTCGTCGATAGTGCCGGGTACGCGAACCGTCTGAGAGCCTGTGAAAAATTCGAGAACGCTCGATATTGGCTCCGCCATTCCCGCGCAGGCGGGAATCCAGTTTGTTTATCACACTGTTTTTTATGGAGATAGCCATACAAGATGGATTCCCGACTGCGCGGGAATGACGGTTTTTCTGGCGTCGACGATATTTTCATAGCCTCTGAGCGCATCGATTTTTCGCTCGGTCTGTGTTCCCGGGAACAGAAAACATTTGCCATCATTTTTGTCGACCTCGATCGCTTCAAACAGATCAACGATTCGCTCGGCCACCTCTTCGGCGATCGGGTGCTGGTCGAAGTGGCGCAACGCATCAAGTCCTGTCTGCGCCATTCGGACACCGCGGCGCGCACCGGCGGCGACGAATTCGTCCTGCTCCTCCACGATACCGACGCCGTGGACGCCGAAACTTTTGTCCGACGTGTGCGGCACCGTTTGTGCGAGCCTGTCGTGCTGGACGACCTGTCGTTGACCGTCACCGCCAACATCGGCATCGCGCTCTATCCGAGCGACGGAAGCTCGAAAAACGAACTCATCAAAAACGCCGGCACGGCGATGTATCAGGTCAAGGAAAGGGAGCGTTCCGGCTTCCGTTTCTATCAACCGCAAATCGATCTCGCCACGAGCCGGATTATCGGAGCCGAAGCCCTGTTGCGCTGGAGCAACCAGGAACTCGGAGAGGTTTCTCCGGCGCGCTGGGCGAGGCCGGCCTGCGGGCCGACCGGCCGGAACTCGAACTCACCGAGTCGATCCTGATCCGCGACCTCAACGAAACGCTGATCCGGCTGAACGCGCTGGCCGGGGCTGGGCGTGCGGCTTTCCCTCGACGACTTCGGGACGGGCTATTCGAGCCTGGCGTACCTGAAACGTTTCCCGGTACAGAAGCTGAAGATCAACCGTTCCTCCGTAGACGGCCTGCCCGACGGCGAGAGCGATCTGGCGATCGTTCGCGCCATCATCCAGCCAGGGCTGGCCATGCGCCTGAAAGTGATCGCCGAAGGCGTGGAAACCGAAGGGCAGAAGAACGTCTTGCTGGCGTTGGGCTGCCACGAGATCCAGGGATACTTTTACGCGGCGGCGGTCGACCGCCACGTTTTCGATGCGATGCGGGCCGAGGAAAACCCGGGTCGGTAGGTGAGCGATCCTGGCCGCGACGCGGCGGCTATCGCGGCGAAGGCCGCCCCCAAAGCGCGAAGGAACTACTTGGCGTTGACCGCCGCCTTGAGCTTGGCGCCGGCCGAGAACTTCGGGGTCTTGCTGGCGGCGATCTTCAGTTCGGCGCCGGTCTTCGGGTTGCGGCCGATGCGCGCGGCGCGCGTACCGACGCTGAAATTGCCAAAGCCGATCAGGCTGACCGTATCGCCCGCCACCAGCGTTTCGGTCACGATCTCGGTCAGGCCATCGACGGCGCGCGCGGCAGCGGCTTTGGACAAATCGCATTTGGCGGCCAAGGCTTCGATCAGTTCGCTCTTGTTCATATGGGTGTTCCTCTGTTAGGTTGAAAAAATGCGATTGTGCCTCAAAACGGGCGGGTTTCGTATCTTCTTCGCCGATTTGTTGCGCGCCCATCTCGCCCGGTCGCCCGGATAGCGGTTGCCGAAAGCAGACAACTGGGCGAGGATTGACCCCTTTCCGCGCAAAGATCCGAACGCACGATGCCGCCACCGCCCGCCGACCGTCGCCCGCAACCCGGATCGCCCGCCGATCTGTTCGCCGCCTTCACGCTGCTCGCCTTGCAGGGTTTTGGCGGCGTTCTGGCCGTGGTGCAGCGCGAGCTGGTGGAAAAAAGGCGTTGGTTGACCCGCGAAGAATTCGTCGAAGAATGGGCGGTGGCGCAGATCCTGCCGGGGCCGAACGTGGTCAACCTCGCGCTGGCGATAGGCGGCCGCCACTTCGGCCTGCCGGGCGCGATGGCGGCGCTGGCCGGGATGCTGGCCGTGCCGTTGGCGCTAGTCCTGTTGCTGGCGCTGGTTTATGCGCAATTCGCCGGCCACCCCGCAGCGGCGGGGGCGTTGCGCGGCGTCGGCGCCGCCGCCGCCGGCCTGATCGTGGCGAGCGGGCTGAAACTGCTTGCCGCGCTAAAAACCAACCCGCTCGGGGCCGCGCTCTGCAGCGCCTTCGGCGTTGCTTGTTTCGTGGCGGTCGCGCTGTTCCGCTGGCCTCTGTTCCTCGTGTTGCCGGCGCTGGGTCTGCCCGCCTGCTGGCTGGCTTACCGGAAAATCCAGTGAGCGGCGCCCCGCACCTGATGCTGAACTGGGGCGACTGGTTCGACCTGCTGTCCCATTTTTTGTCGCTCTCGCTGATATCGTTCGGTGGCGCCCTCTCCACGGCGCCGGAAATGCACCGCTATCTGGTCGAAGGGCAGCATTGGCTGGACGAACAGCAATTTGCCGGTTCGATCGCCCTCGCCCAGGCGGCGCCCGGCCCCAACGTGCTGTTCGTCGCGCTGCTCGGCTGGCATGTCGGTCTCAACGCGGGCGGGCTGCCCGCCGCCCTGTCCGGCGCGTTGCTCGCCATGCTCGGTATTTTGGTGCCGAGCACTACCTTGGCCTGCCTGGCGGCAAACTGGGTGCACGCCAACCGCGGGCTGCGTCCGGTACGCGCCTTCAAGCAAGGCATGGCGCCGGTGGTTGTCGCGCTGATCGTCGCCACCGGCTGGATACTGGCCGGCGCTCACGCCAGCCCGGAGCACGGCTGGTCTTTGTGGTTGCTGGCCGCGGCCAGCGCGCTGCTGGCCTGGCGATCCGGAGTCCACATGCTCTGGCTGCTCGGCGCCGGGGCGGTGCTCGGTTGGTTTGGCGCGGTCTGACCGGTTTAGCGGTTAAAATCGGTAGCCACCGAATGGAGGGTTTACGCATGAGTTATTTCCTGCATCATGTTTTCTTCTGCTGCAACCAGCGCGGCGAGGGCGAAACCTGCTGCAACGCGCTGGGCGCCGGCGAGATGCAAACCTACGCCAAAGACCGCATCGGCCAGCTCAAGCTGAAGGGAAAGGGCAAGGTTCGCATCAACAAGGCCGGTTGCCTCGACCGTTGCGACAACGGCCCGGTGCTCGTCGTCTATCCCGAAGGTGTGTGGTACACCTACGTGGACAAGAACGACATCGAGGAAATCATTCAGGAACATCTGGTGAACGGCCGGGTCGTAGAACGTCTGAGAATTTGAGCGGGGTCTGGGCAAGTTGAAGCCGACGGAAGAGAAGCTCGGGGTGTCCGGCCCGGCCGGAACCCTCGAAGTCATTGTCGAGAACCCCGGCGCACCGCGCGGCATCGCGCTCGTCTGCCACCCGCACCCGCTGTTTGGCGGCACCAATACCAACAAGGTCGTGCAGACGCTGGCGCGCACCTTTGCGCGCCTGGGCTACGTCGCCTTGCGGCCGAATTTTCGCGGCGTCGGCGGCAGCGCGGGCACGCACGACGAAGGGCGCGGCGAAACGGAAGACATGCTCGCCGTGCTGGCCGACGCGAAACTGCGCTACGGCGATCTGCCGGTGGCGCTCGCCGGCTTTTCGTTCGGCGCTTATGTGCAGACGCGCGTCGCCGGGGCGCTGGCCGCGGCCAACTGTCCGGCACAGCGGCTGGTGCTGGTCGGCACGGCGGCGGGCCAGGTCGGAGGCGCGCGCCAGTATGGGATGGAAGCGGTGGCCGGCGACACCATCGTCATTCACGGATCGGAAGACGAAACCGTGCCCCTCGCCAACGTGCTGGCTTGGGCCGAGCCGCTCGAACTGCCCGTGGTCGTCGTTCCGGGCGCCGACCACTTCTTCCATCGCCGCCTGCACGTGATCCGCGACATCGTTACCCGGGCGTGGCGGCATTGAACAGGTTGAACACGGCCGGCACCGATACGCTGCGCGTTGCCGGGCTGCGCAAATCCTACGGCGGCCAGGAGGTGGTCGCCGGCATCTCGTTCGCCGTGCCGGCCGGCACCTGCTTCGGCCTGCTCGGCCCGAACGGGGCGGGCAAAACGACGACGCTGCGTTGCTGCCTCGGGCTGACGGCGCCCGGCGCCGGCGACATTCGCCTCGGCGGGCACACCGTTCCGGCCGACGCTGGAAGGGCGCGCGAGCGCGTCGGCGTCGTCCCGCAGTTCGACAACCTCGACCCCGATTTCACGGCCGGCGAGAACCTGTTGGTCTATGGCCGCTACTTCGGCATCGCGGACGCCGCGATACGCGCCCGCATCCCCGAACTGCTCGACTTCGCCGGCCTGGCCGGCAAGGAAAAGGCGCGTATCCCGTCGCTTTCGGGCGGCATGAAGCGCCGTTTGACGCTGGCGCGCGCGCTGGTGAACGACCCCGATATCGTTTTTCTCGACGAGCCGACGACCGGCCTCGACCCGCAGGCCCGCCACCTGATCTGGGAGCGCCTGAAGCGTCTCACCGCACGCGGCAAGACCTTGATCCTGACCACCCATTTTATGGACGAAGCCGAGCGCCTGTGCGACCGCCTGGCCGTGCTCGACCACGGCCGCATGGTCGCCGAAGGTGCGCCGCGCGAGCTGATCGCGGCGCAGATCGAGCCGCAGGTGGTCGAAATTTTCGGCGACCGGGCGGTGGACTGGGCAAAATCCAGGCGCGCGCTCGGCGAACGGCTCGAAGTGGCCGGCGACACGGCCTTCTTTTACTGCCGCGATCCGGCGCCGCTGCTGGCAGCGCTGGCCGGGGCGCCAGCCCTGCGCTACCTGCACCGCGCCGCCAACCTGGAAGATGTTTTTCTCAAACTGACCGGGCGCGAGCTGAGGGATTAGATCTTGAACAAAGCGCTCTTCCCCGCATTTTTCGCACTTCCCCGCCCCGGACTGCGCTGGCTGCCGATCTGGCGGCGCAATTTTCTCGTCTGGCGCAAGATGGCGGCACCCTCGATCCTCGGCAATCTGGCCGACCCGCTGATCTACATGTTCGGCCTCGGCTACGGTCTCGGCGGGTTGCTGCCCGAGGTCGGCGGCGCCAGCTACCCGGCTTTTCTGGCGGCCGGAATGGTCGTCGCCAGCACGATGAACGCGGCGACCTTCGAGGCGCTTTACTCGGCGTTTTCGCGCATGCACGTCCAAAAAACCTGGGACGCCATCCTCAACACGCCGCTCTCGCTCGACCATGTGCTGACCGGAGAACTGGTCTGGGCGGCGAGCAAAGCCCTGCTTTCCGGGATGGCGATTCTTCTCGTTGTCTTCGCCCTCGGGCTGACTGCTTCGCCGCTCGCACTGTGGGTGGTTCCGGTCGTTTTCCTGACCGGGCTGGCCTTTGCCGCACTCGGCCTGATCGTCTGCGCGCTCGCCCCGTCCTACGACTTCTTCATGTACTATTTCACGCTGTTCATCACGCCGATGTTGCTGGTTTCGGGCGTTTTTTTCCCGGCCGAACAGTTGCCGGTCGCGCTGCGCGCGGTGGCGGGCGGGTTGCCGCTCTCGCATGCGGTGCAGCTTGCCCGCCCGCTGTTGCTGGGCGAGACGCCGGAAAATGCGGCCGGCCACGTCGCCGCGCTGGCGGTGATCGCCGTTCTCGCCTTTGTCCTTGCCACGGTGCTGACGCGGCGGCGTTTACTGAAATAACCGAGGAAAGCTCACGATGTCTCTCAAATTACTCGCTTTTTCCGGCAGCAGCCGCAAAGACTCCGTGAACGGCAAGCTTCTCGCCGCAGCCGTGCGCGGTGTCAGAGCGTCGGGCGCCGAAGTCGCTGGAATCACACAACTCGACCTGCGCGCGCTGGCGCTGCCGATCTACGACGGCGACCTCGAAGACAGCGCCGGTCTGCCCGCCGGCTGTCTCGCGCTGAAAGAGGCCTTGCGCGAACACGATGCGCTGCTCGTCGCCTCGCCCGAATACAATGGCTTCTTCAGCCCCCTGTTGAAGAACGCCATCGACTGGGCCTCGCGGCCGCAGGAAGGCGTACCGTCGCCCTTTAACGGCAAGGTCGCCGCGCTGCTCGCCGCATCGCCCGGCGCGCTGGGCGGCATACGCGGCCTGCCGGCGATCCGGTTGCTGTTGAGCAATCTCGGCGTGCTGGTCGTCCCCGGCCAGATGTCGCTGCCCAACGCGCTGGGCGCCTTCGACGATGCCGGGCAACTGGTCAACGCGCCACAGCGGGAAATGCTGGGGCGGGTGATCGACGAGTTGTTAGCAACTTCGGCCGGCAACCGCGCGCCGTCGACCGCACCCCGCAGCGTTTCCCGATGACCGTCCTGCTCGTGTTCACCAGTCTGCCCGACCGCGCCGCCGCCGAAGCGCTGGCCGCTACGCTCGTCGAAGAACGGTTGGCGGCTTGCGTGAACATACTGGCGCCGTGCCGCTCGGTGTATCGCTGGCAGAGCCAGATCGAAACGGCGGACGAGGTGCCTCTGCTCATCAAGACGACCCGCAGTTGCTACGCCACGCTCGAAGCGGCGGTTCGCGCCCGCCATCCTTACGAGATCCCGGAACTGATCGCGCTCCCGATCGGCGACGGGCTCCCCGATTACTTGGCCTGGGTCGCCGCCGAAACGCGGGCGCCCGGCTGAGCGCAGGACAGTCGTTGCGGCCAGTCAAGTAGGAAAAGGTTCGGGTCAGCCCGCGCACAGCTCGAATCTGACCTGCCTCCCCAAGGCTGTGGCTGCGCTAGCCAGCGTAGTCAAGGTCAAACCGGTATCCGTCTCATCAAGCAAGCGGTTCAGCGCAGCACGGCTGGTATGCATCCTCTTCGCCATCGCCGTTTTCGTGAGTTTCTGAGCGGCCATTTCCTGCTCGATCTGCCACGCAATGATGCGTTTTACGGCAACTGCCGTGGCTTCTTCAAGCATCGCCTGTTCGGCGAGAAAATCATCGAAGCAGCTTCCGATATGAGGGTTGGTCATTTCCGCCTCCTTATTCAATTTCCACATCAATAATGTAACAATTATCTCACTTCTGCTGGAGGTGGAGGGAGATGGGACGAAAGGCAAGCGGCGGCGAGTTGCTGGAGCAGGCTAAAGCGTGTTTGACGAAGGCCAGGACGGTCGAAGAAT
>JACQYA010000163.1 GCA_016208425.1 Betaproteobacteria bacterium | reverse complement strand
CTAGTTTATCAGGCATTCCGATGGTGGGGTGTCGGAACCAAGCGCAAATTGCAGCACTTAGTGGAAACAGTTTATCAGGCATTCCGATATATTCAGACGCCTACGGGCAGCCGAGGGAGACCATTCCTATAGTTTTTGGTTTAGTCATCGTTTGCTTTGACAGTGATATCGACACGGCTGGTCGCCGTCAAAGCCGCCCAGTCGTTGGGTGAAGTGCCGCGATCCAGCATCTTCCGGAATACTGCGTAGGGGTCGGATTCGCTTCCCGCCGACCGCAAGGTGCCCAGGTCATCGATCCAGGCAAATACAATCACTTCCACCTTCGCGCCATAGCGAAAAAACAGCCGGAAGCGGCGCCCGATCTTGGCTCGACGCCAGTGACGGTAGCCTGTTCCCAAGGTATCGCCCTGCCGGCACAGTCAAGAAACTGGCTCTGTCAGCCCAATCTCTTACTTCTCCGCATCTTTCCCCATCTTGGCAAAATCCACCGGAAAACCGGGGATCTGGATGCCGCTGAACATCGTTCTCGTCTGGGTCTGCAACTGTTCCTGCATCTGGTGAAACATCTTGCTGCTCTGCTCCATGTAGGCGGACATCATCGTCTGCATCGCCGGCCCCTGGAAATTGATGAACTGAGACCACATGTCGCTCTGCATCTGGGGGTTGTCGCCATAGAGGGAATGCGACTGCTCCTGCAATTTTTTCTGGAAATCGGTAAAGGCCTTGATGTTGGTTTCCAGGTACTTGCCGAGCAAGCCCTGCATCGCGTGGCCGTAAAACCGGATCATCTGGGACAATAGGTCGGTGGTGAACAACGGCACACCGGCCGTCTCTTCTTCCAGGATGATCTGCAGCAGGATGCTGCGCGTCAGATCTTCGCCCGTCTTGGCATCGACCACCTTGAACGGGCTGAGCATCAGCACGAGATTCTTGACATCGCTCAAGGTGATATAGGCGCTCGTCTTGGTGTCGTACAGACGGCGGTTCGGATATTTCTTGATAAGTCGCGATTGCTCGGGCATACAGAGCGTCCTCCCCCATGTTGCAATGATTTGGAAAGCGCTCTCCGGCGCCCTTGGATGCTGCAAAGCACAATTATACACCACTGTAAACAGGCTCCCCGGGGAGCCTGTTTTTTTGGATCGGACGGATCAGTGGAAGTACAGGCCGCCGTTGATGTTCAGCGTCGCGCCGGTCATGAAGCCGGCGAGTTCCGACGCCAGGTAGGCGCAGGCGCCGCCGATTTCTTCCGGCTTGGCCAGACGCTTCATCGGCACCGAGTCGATGATGCCCTTCAACACTTCCGGCTTGATCGCCATCACCATCTGCGTCGCCACATAGCCCGGAGCGATCACGTTGACCGTCACGCCCTTGACCGCGACTTCGGCCGCCAGAGCCTTCGAGAAGCCGATCACGCCGGCCTTGGCGGCGGAGTAATTGGTCTGTCCGGCCTGGCCCTTGAGGCCGTTCACAGACGAGATGTTGATGATGCGGCCCCAGCCGCGCTCGGCCATCTTCGCCGACACCTGCTTGGTCATGTTGAAGATGCTGGTCAGGTTGGTCGAAATCACGGCTTCCCACTGCCCCAGATCCATGCGCGCGAACATCCTGTCGCGCGTGATGCCGGCGTTGTTGACCAGAATATCGACAGGGCCGGCGGCGGCTTCGGCTTCGGCCACCATGGCGACGCACGAATCCCAGCGCGAAACATCGCCGGCAACGCAGACGATATCGTTGAAACCGGCGGCGGCCATTTCCTTCTTCCACTCGTCCGGCTTGTCGAATTCGGGATGATACGAAGCGACCACCTTATGGCCGGCCTTGGCCAGCTCCTGACAAATTGCGGTGCCGAGACCGCCCATCGCGCCTGTAACCAGAGCAACACGTTGCGTCATTTTTGTTTCCTTTCGTTGGGGAGTTATGAAACGGCTGGCAGCAAGTCACCGCCATGATTTGAAGAGGGGCGCTGCGCCTCGCGGCACAAGCTACGCCGTCTCTTTGACATAGCGACCCGGAGCCGGTTCGATGGTCTTGTGTTTGGCGTTTCCAAGCTTCACCCGCGCCGCACGCTCGCCATTCGCGTAGTGTTTCAGCCAGGCGCTCCAGTCGGACCACCAGCTACCCTTGTGTTCCTGCGCGCCGGCAAGCCAGCCGCCGGCATCGTTCTGCAGGTCGTCGTTGCTCCAGAAACTGCGCTTGTTTTTGCTCGCCGGATTGATGACGCCGGCGATGTGGCCGCTGGCGCCGAGCACGAAACGCGACGGGCCGCCGAGCAGCCGCGTCCCGAGATACGAGGTCTGCCACGGCACGATATGATCCTCGCGCGTCGCCAGCACGTAGTTCGGCACCGCCACCTTGCCGAGATCGACGCGGGCGCCGCACATTTCCAGCTTGCCGGGAACGCCCAGGCTGTTGTCCAGATAGAGGTTGCGCATGTACCAGCAGGCGAAGGGGCCGGGCAGGTTGGTGCTGTCGCTGTTCCAGTAGAGCAGATCGAAAGCGGGCGGCTTCTGGCCTTTCAGATAGTTGTTGGAGACGTAATTCCAGACCAGATCGTTGGCGCGCAGCGACGAAAACACGCCGGCCAGCTCACCGCCTTTCATCAGGCCGCCCTCGCCCATCGCCGCCTCGCGTGCGGCCAGCGACTTCTCGTCGATGAACAGGCCGATTTCTCCGGTGTCCGAAAAATCGAGCAGCGTGGTGAGCAACGTCAGGCTGGCTACCTTGGCCAACTCATCCTCGCCGCGCGCCGCCAGCACGCCGAGCGCGCCGGACAGGATGGTGCCGCCGACGCACCAGCCGACGGTATTCACCTTATCGGCCTTGCAGATCTCGCGCACCTTGTCGATGGCGGCAAGCGGACCTTGTTCCAGGTAATCGTCCCAGGTCAGATGCCCCTGCTCGGCCTTCGGGTTGCGCCAGGAGACGAGAAACACCGTGTTGCCCTGCCCGATCGCATAGCGGACGAAGGAGTTTTCCGGTTGCAGGTCGAGAATGTAGAACTTGTTGATGCACGGCGGCACGATCAGCAAGGGGCGGACGGCGACCTTTGCGGTCGTCGGCGCGTACTGGATGAGCTGCATGACCTCATTTTCGAAGATCACCGCGCCGGGCGTCGTCGCCAGATTGCCGCCGATCTCGAAAACCGACTCGTCGGTCATCGAAATGCGCCCCTTCCCGAAATCCTCGATCAGATTCTCGATGCCTTCGGTGATGCTGCGTCCCCGTGTCTCGACCGCCTGCTTGACGAACTCCGGGTTGGTCGCCGCGAAGTTGGCCGGCGACATCGCGTCGATGTACTGGCGTGCGAGAAAGCGCGCCCGGTCTCTGGTTTTGGCATCCTCGGCGGGCAGCGCTTCGACCAGTTCGCGGATGAAATGCGAGTTGATGAGATAGGCCTGGCGCACGTAATCGAAAATCGGGCTGCTCCGCCACTCGGGCGACGAGAAACGCCGGTCGCCCGGCTCGGGGTCGACGACGGGAGCGGCAGGCGCACCATCGCCGCGCGACAGCATCGAATTCCACAGCTGCGACTGCCGGTCGAGAAAGCTCTGTTGCAGGGTGGCAAGCTGCCGCGCATCGGGAAGCGCCGAAGCGTCGCCGGTTGCGCCGGCCGCCTGCTGCTGCGTGTTCAGGAAACCGAGAAAATTTTGCGCCAGCGCCTGGCCGGCCCGAACAAAATTCTGCATTGCGGGAAAAAAGGGATCGGGCGGCTGAGACATAGTGCTTTCCTTGCGGGGATGGGAACATCGACCGTCGCTCGACCGTCGCAAAAACCGTTTTCCGAAGGGTTCGATTTTGCATTGCAACATTGGCGCTGTCAACGCCCGGAGCCGCCCGTCAACCGGACGAAGCGCTATCCGGGACAGGAACGCGGTGTACGTATTTTTGACATTTTTCCCCGGACGGGTGCCCGCCGGGGCGACGGAATGTCTCGAATAGCGGGCTTTTTCGCCCGTTCAGAGCCGCCACCCCTCCGTTGCGGGCGCTTTGTCTTCCAGGCTGACCGTGCACACGCTGGCCTTGGTCAGACCTTCGACGATCTCGGCAAAGTGCCCGTCAAACTCGCTGCCCCGGTCGAACAGCTCCAGTATCCGCTCGACGGCGCCGTGCACGGTGTCGCTGATCGAGAACTCCTGGTGGTCGCTCAGACCGAGATGGACGTACATGCCCTCGATTGCGCCGGTCATATTTTCAAGCTCCAGGCGGGTCGCCATCTGCTGCTCGCGATAGCCGCTGCGCAGCGTCTCGACCGCCTGGCGGCTGGCGTCGGCCAGTTTGCGCAATTCCTCGGCGCGCGCGACCGCCTGCGTCCGCAGGTTGACGTTGCCCACCGCCAGCTCGGCGGCCTCGGCGATCATCGCGGAGTGATCGCGGATACGCCCGCACAGATCCTCATCGGCCAGCGGCATGTTCATGACCAGCAACGAGACGTTTTCGTAGTTGACGATGAGCCGGTTATTGAAACTGAAAACGCGGTCCATCATGCGCGATTTTTCGATGATCTCCGCTTCCAGCGGCGAGGCCGGACCGTGCGGTGTCAGCGTCAGCGTCTCGCCGGGGGCGCGCAACTGAACGTGGCAGCCGATGCCGAACTCGTGCATCGACTCGATCACCAGCTCGGCCAGCGCGCGCTGCGTGCGGCAGCCGAGCGCGCCACGGCTGAATTTGAGCGTAACACCGGATTCGCCGAGCGTGGTGAGCGCGGTCATCGCCGTATCGGTCGAAAAACGCTTCTCCACCGCTGTCGCCTCGTGCCGCCGCTTCAAGCCGATCGCCAGCGCGACCTTGCGCAACACCTCGTCGGGCACGAAGGGCTTGGACATGAAATCGTTGCCGCCGGCATCGTAGGCGCGCAGACGGTCGTCCAGCGCGTCGTGGCCGGAAAGGAAAATGACGGGCAGATCGCGCGTGGCGTCGAGCGCGCGCAGGCGGCGACAGGCCTCGTAACCGTCGAAGCCGGCTCCCAGCTCGATGTCGAGAATCACGACATCGGGCAACTGGCCGCTCGCGCCGGCAAGCCGCTCCAGTTGCGCCAGCGCCTCCTCGCCCGAGTACGCCTCGACGACCCGGTGGCCGGCGGCGACCAGCGAGATGCCGAGCATCCCCGCCACCACCGGGTCATCATCGACAATCAGGATGCGGCCCGCTACTGCGTCCGGTGCGGCGTGAAACAGCTCATCCATTTCGGTGTCTCCTCAGTTGTCAGTCATACACGGTCTGTATCATACGGCTCGCCGGCCCCGTCGAGCAACGCCGCCAGACCGCCGGTTGTCTGCGTCCACGCAGTTTGCAGCGCAGCGAAGCCGGCGCTGCGGCGCGAGGGATCGTCCGCCCCCCGGAGCGCCTCGGCCAGCGTTGCCTCCATCCGCGCGGCGGCCGCTTGCAGCCCGGCCGCGCCCACCGTCCCCGCCCCGCCCTTCAAGGCATGGGCGAGCCGCCGCGCGGCCGCGATATCCTGTTGCGCCAAGGCGGCGCCGATCTGTTCGACGGCACCGGCGTTACGCTCGCGGAAGAGGCGCAAAAAGCGCTCCAGCAGTTTGCGGTCGCCGTTGGCGCGAGCCAGCGCCGCGCCCAGATCGAAACCGGCCGGTTGTCCGTCAACCGGTTTCGTCCGGTTTGGCGGGCGCGCGCGCCCACCTCCGTCCGGTTCCGTTTGCCCGGCAAGAGGCGCCACGCCCCCTTGGCGGACGCCACCCGCCAGCCAGCGGGCGAGCACGGCGTAGAGCACGTCGGGCACGACGGGCTTGGTGAGAATATCGTTCATGCCGGCGGCCAGCACGCGCTGGCGTTCCTCGACCAGGGCGTGCGCGGTCAACGCCAGAACCGGAAGATCGGGCCGGCGATCGCGCAAAATGCGGGCGGCGGTGTAACCGTCCATCACCGGCATCTGCAAATCCATCAGCACCAGATCGTAGGCGCCGGCAGCGACCGCCGCGACCGCCTGCGCGCCATCGTCCGCCGTATCGACCGTGGCGCCGGTCAGCGCGACGAGCTCGCGCCCCACCTGGCGGTTGAAATCGTTGTCGTCCACCAGCAGGATGCGCGAACCGGTCAGAACGGGAACCGGTGTCTGCGCGACGACAAGCGGCGGCAAGGCGGCTTGCCCGCCCAAAATGTTCGCCAGCGTGTCGTGCAGCGTCGAGCGGCTGACCGGTTTGGCGAGAAAGGCCTTGATGCCGCTTTCGTCCGCCAGCCCGTGCGCCAGCTCCGGGTCGTCGCCGGTGACGAGAATGATGGCGGCCGGATTGCCCGATTCGCGGATGCTGGCGGCAACGGCCAGACCATCCTGGCCCGGCAGATGCCAGTCGAGCAGAATCAGGTCGAAGGCTTCACCGGCGCGCAGGCGGGCCAAAGCGAGCTCGCCGCTATCGGCTGTCTGCGCGCGACAACCGAAGGCTTCCACGCTTTTGGCCAGCAGCGTGCGCATCACGGCGTTATCGTCGACCACCAGCACCCGCTTGCCGGCGATCGGCGAACACGCGGGGGCTTGCGCATCCTCGCCCGAGGCGACGCCGAAGCGGGCGGTAAAACTGAAGCAGGAGCCCGCCCCCGGTGTGCTTTCGACGCCGATCTCGCCGCCCATGCGCCCGACCATTTGCTTGCTGATCGCCAGACCGAGACCGGTGCCGCCGAATTTGCGCGTCGTCGAGCTGTCCGCCTGATTGAAGGCGACGAACAGGGAACCCAGTTGCTCGGGCGTCATGCCGACGCCGGTGTCGCGCACCGCGAAACTCAGCACCGCCACACCGTCTTCCACCGCCAGAGCTTCCACGGTCAGGCCGATTTCGCCGCGTTCGGTAAACTTGATCGCGTTGCCCATCAGATTGGTCAGCACCTGGCCGAGGCGCAGCGGATCGCCGACCAGGCGGGCCGGGATGCCGGGCAAGGCGCCGATCGCCAGTTCGACACCGTTTTCGCGCGCCTTGAGCGCAAACAGGTCGGCCACCGCGTGCAGCACTTCGCCCAGGCTGAAGGGGACGGATTCCATCTCCAGCTTGCCGGCGGCAATCTTCGAGAAATCCAGAATATCGTTGATGATCCCGAGCAGGGATCGGGCGGCGCTGCGTATCTTGTCGACGTAATCGCGGCCGCGCGCCGACATGTCCTGGCGCAAACAAAGGTCGGCAAACCCCAGAATGGCATTGATCGGGGTGCGGATCTCGTGGCTCATGTTGGCGAGAAACTCGCCCTTGGCGTCGGCGGCGGCACGCGCGGCGCGCAGCGCCGTTTCCAGTTCGAGCCGGGTCTCTTTTTGCGCGGTGATGTCGCGGATAACGCCGATGAACGTGCTGCCCGCGTCGTCCACCATTTCGTTGGTGCCCAGATCGATCGGGAAGCGGCTGCCGTCCTTGCGCTGCCCCTCCTCTTCGCGCCACGTACCGATGAAGCGCGCCCGCCGCGTCGCCTTGTAACGCTCGATGTGGCCGTCGTGGGCGGCGCGCTGCGGCCCGGGCATCAGCAGGCCGACGTTGCGGCCGATCAGATCGTCTTCGTCGTAACCGAACATTTGCGTGATCGCGTCGTTGACGGCGAGGATGGTTCCGTGCGCGTCGATATGCACGACGCCGTCCTGCATCGTGCGCAGGATCGCGCGCGTACGCGCTTCGCTTATCCGCAGTTGGCACACTTCCGCCTCGGTGTCGGCCAGGCGCGCGAAACACGACGCTGCTTCCCGCTCAAGCATCCCTGATTCCTCCCCATCGATTTCCGGCAGGCCAACGCGGCTGGTAGATCGCCGATCCTTTTTATCATACAGCGGAAAGATCGCCAACGAACTACGGCGACAGCATTTTTCATGCCGTAGCGCTCACTCTTCGCCGAGCGAACTCACCTCGTGCGCCCATTCCAGCGCTTCGATGGCGCTACGCGAGACCTGCAAGGCATCCAGGCCGCAGGCTCCGGCCTTCGCTTCCAGATCTTCCGGCGCCAGCCCCTCGGCGGCGATGGCGAGATCGAGCGCGGCGCGGTGCGCGCCGGCCTCGCCGAGCAACGCCCGCGCCACCGCTTCGGGCAGCTTCGCCTGGCGCAACACGTCGGCCATCGGCTGCCCCATCAGCAGATCGATCAGCGAAAACAGTCCGAGCATGAACGACTGGTCTTTGCTCGCCGGCATGGCGCCCCGCCCGGCCAGGTTTTCCAGGAAACAGGCTCGCGCCAGCGCCTGTTCGGTAAGCACGCGGTCGCGGTAGCCGGGCGTCTTGATGTCGAACAGAAACAGCGACAGCCAGCGGAAGAAACGCTCGCGGCCGAGCACGATCAGCGCCTTGTCCAACGTCGCCACCGGGCTGAGCAGACCCATCGCCGGCGAATTGAGATAACGCAACAGCTTGAAGGTCAGCACCGGGTCGAGCTTGAGTTTCTGCGCGATGACGTCGAACTCGGCGCCGCCGCGCAGCAGGTTGAGCAGCTCGATGACGTGCAAGCGGTTGGTGTTGCTCTTCGGCGGATGCCAGTTCTCGCGGTTGACCACGAACTGGCCGAGAAAGAAATCGAAACCTCCCTGGAAGCACAGATGGAACTCGTCGAAAGAGCCGATGCCACCCGCCAGCAGGCGTATTTCCGGCAGACCGTCGGGGCGCGCGTCCACCAGCGATTCGACCAGCGCCTTGATCTGCATGGCGTCGAAACCGCCGGAGCTACCGGAGCCACCGCAATCGATCTGCACAAAATCGGCGCTCGCGGCCAGTTTCAGCAGATCGGGAGTTTCGTCCAGCTGCTCCCGCCGCAACAGCCAGCCGCACGCGAAACCGGCTTGCCTGAGCGCGTCGATGCGCGGCCGGACCGCGGCATCGGGCGCCTTGCGCGACGGCGAGAGCATGAGCACGGTGTTAGTCACCGGCAATCGCGCGATCACGGGATTTTCCAGCGAGGCCGGCGAGAGCCTGACGAAGGCCAGCCGCGACCCGAGCAGCGCGCTGGCGCCGAGCGACGAGAGGTTGTGCAGCAGGGCGTCGTCGTAGGCCTTGTGCAACGGGCCCGCATCCGCCGCGCCCAGCACGCGCGCCTGAACGCGCGGCGGCAGGAGGAACTCGTAACCGGCGATGCGCTCGTCGCGGCCGAGCAGCGGCTCGCGGCAGACGAAGGAGTGGGCGCGCGCGGAGGGTGAAGGCTCGGCAGAAATCGCCGGAGGTGCCGCCGTTTTCGGAGGCACGGAGAGAGCCCCGGTTTTCGGCGCTTCGGCCGCCCCGTCATCGCCCAGCAGTTTGCGGAAGAGATTGAACATGTCTACACCACCGAAATTTTGCAGGTTGGCGGGTGGGAGCGGCCGAATTTTTCACACATTGCGCGATTAGACGTTTCCGCGCAGCAGCAGCCAATCGCGGCCAAGGCCGCTCCCACAGGCGATTTCAGCGCGTTGTTGTCGACCGGGCATCTCATTCGACCACCACCTTCCCGTTCGGCGCCTCGCCGAACACCTCCGGCGCGTACATCGCTTCGACGCGCGTTGCCGGCATGGCGAACTCGCCGGCATTGTTCAGGCGCAGCGTGTAGTCGATGCTGAAACGGCCGCGCGGCACGGTGGCGTAGTAGGCGCGCCAGGCGCCGAAGGTGCGTTCGATGGTGGCCGGCCACACATTTGCCGAATTCCGGCCATTTTCGCCCTCGCCCATCGTCGCGATCCGCGCATCCCGGCCGTCGCCTTCGCCGAGGATGCGCGCGCCGCCGGGAATCGGGTCGTCGAGCACCACCCAGGACATTTCCTGATCCGAATCGACGGTCAGGCGCACGCGCCAGATGTCGCCACGCGTCGTCTTCCCGGTCTGTTTTTGCTGTACCGGCGTCACTTCCCGCGTCACACGAAAACCATTGGCGCGCGCCTCCCTGACCGGAACCGCAGCCAGCGACTGGATCGCCGCCCAGGGTTTGCCGCTGCCTTCGTGCGCCAGTTGCAATTTGTCGCCGGGAGCGGTTTTCGCCGGCCAGGG
>JACQYA010000162.1 GCA_016208425.1 Betaproteobacteria bacterium | reverse complement strand
TCGCGAATCAGTTCATCTTTCTCGGCAACGCTCAGTCGACTCAGCTCAGGCAGTTCTTCCATGCCTTCTCTTATCGGCTTCCGCTGCCTTTTCTTGAACCCGGTATGGATGTGCTATGCCGGCATACCTGAGTAGTTACGATTGCCGTTCTTAAAACGCTTGGCCTGCGTCTTTCGGTCGAACCGGAAAGTCATGCGCACGCTTGAAGCCAGCAAATCCGCAGAAAATCCGAGCCTGGCTCTTTTTGCTCTGAATGTTGCACTTCGAGTTTGAATCCAAGCTGCGCTCCAAGGGGCGCTGCGCGATAAAGCCGCGCAGAGCCCCTGAGCTTGGACGTTAGCGCTCACCACCTTGCGAGGGTCTTCCAATGATTAACTATTCAACTGAGTTTCCGATTGATGACAAGAACTCTGTGGCGGACGTTCTCACGCTGGCATGCGAGTGGATAACAGGTAGCCCCCACACCAAAATACCCGAGACTGCGTTTGGAGAGCTTCCTATCGATACGGAGATTCATGCAACGGTCGATGACGAATCAGTGACTATCGGCGCAGCAAAAACTGATGGCTTTGAAATAGGCGGCGTTCGCTATGTTCGTGTTGAAGAAAAAAACCTCGAATGGATAACCTCAATCGTAACTGTCAAGACGCCAAATCAACACCTGCTAAGCGTACAGCTATCATGTGAGGCGCTCACTACCGCTGCGCGGCTGCCGACCCCCAAGAAGCCTTATGTTGTTCGTCAAGTTCTAAACGAATTGGGCGGTGGGATGGATGGTTCAATTCCTGTTGCCGACAAGCCATTCTTCTTGAACGAAAACGAGGCCGATGTTGCTGCGAAGCTGATTTCAGGAGTGGCTGGGAACCGGCTTCCTATCGTCTATGTCAGCGCGAATTACGATGGGTCGCATATCGTTAACCCAACCCAACTTGCGAAATAGGTTTCAGGAATGGCACATGTAGTAGTTGAACCTAGCCGTGCTTTCTCCGTGAATCTTAAAAGCCTTAGCGCTTCCCGTAACGTCTATGGCGGAAACGTCGGGGTATATTGGCCCGAAAGCGATGCAAGGAAATCTTACTTCCTTGATGCAAGGCACAATACTGGAGACATAATACAAACTGATATTGCAAATGACATTCGTGTTGCAATATCAAATCGCAGGCAAAAAACCAATTGCAACTGGCTACATTTGAAAGAGGTTATTTCTCGTTGCCGGTACGACAAACTTAAGGCAACAGGATCAACTGCGCTTGATGCATTTGTCGATGCGTTTGATTCCGACCAAAAAGCGAAAGAGGAACGCATCAACGAAGCCGAGCAAGAAATCGGACGACTTACTGCGGAGTTACGAAAGTATGGCGCGGGTAGTCAATCGTCATCGAATGGTCTAGTCGCGACCGGTGAAGAGCAAGATCTATATCAGGGCGAGATCAGAGATATTGTCATCCATGCATTGCAAGATTCCTTGAGAAATTCGCGCGATGACAGCCGTCGGCTGCATGTGATACAGGACTTGCTTCAATACAACAAAGCAAGCGGCACCGCAGCCGTATTTGAAGAAGAGGTCAAGTCAATTTTCAAATCGTACACCGACATGGATGCCAAGACACGCACTGCTCTAGCGAAGCTTGGCTTTGATGTAACTGATGATGGGAAACATTACAAAGCAATCTTTCAGGGCGATGGCAGATACATGTTTTCGATTTCCAAAACAAGCAGTGATCATCGTGCTGGAAAAAACTTGGCCAGTGACATCAACAACAAATTGTTCTAATGAGTGCTAACGAATAAGGTTAGATCGTGCGCAGCCACGATCTGAACCGTTTGTTGGACGAGAGACCGGTACTGATCCCGCGTAGCGCCGGACGTTGATTTTCCATGTGGGTTCGGGAATCCTTTTCTACGAGTGGCGCACATTGTGTGAAAGGGGTCAGGGCCGAATTAAATGCGAATTAAGGCGCGCAATCGAGATGGTGCGTGCTCTGGATAAGGAGTGAGCACCGTGGTCAAATTTGCCCCCTTCGACGCTGCCGGTTACCTTGACGATGAAGAAGCCATCGCGGAATACATAAGCGCCGCACTGGAAGATCCCAATCCCGATGCATTTCTAACCGCAGTGCGCGATGTAGCCCGCGCCCGTGGCATAGCGCAATTCGCAAAAGAAGCCGGCCTTGGTCGCGAGAGCCTTTACAAGGCGCTTACGCCTGGCGCCAAGCCACGCTACGACACGATGCTCAAGCCGCTCCATGCTCTTGGCGTAAAGCTATCGGCTTCTCCAGTCCGTTCATGAGCAATTCACGGTTCCCCGCCGTGAGGCTCAACCCTTCGTTGCACGAGCCTCGCGCAAAAAGCTGTAGCAAAGAGGCCAGACTCGAATGACCAGGCGATTTCCCGTGCTGCTAGCGGTACTGCATCCGACGACACGGTTGGCCCTGTGGCTGCTGATGTTGCTCTCCGTCCAGTTTTTCGATGGCTGGCTGCTGGCGCTTGCCTTTCTGGTCTTGCCCGTGCTGGGCCGGGCTGTTTTGCACCGTGGCGGGCGGCTGGTCTGGCGCGCGCGCTGGTTGTTGTCGTCGCTGTTTGTCATTTTCTCCTGGGGCGTGGTCGGACAACCTGTGTGGGACGGTGTGGGCGCGCCTTCGTTCGAGGGTTTGGCCGACGCGGCGACGCATCTTGGACGCCTGCTGCTGGTGCTGATGGCGGTTGCCGCGCTGCTTGAAACGATGCCGGTAGCCGATCTGCTGACCGCCTCCCGGGGTCTGTTGGCGCCGTTCCGGCGTGTTGGCCTGAATGGCGAACGCGGGGTCGTTCGCCTGATGTTGGCGCTACGTTACGTCGAAACCCTGCCGCGTCCGCGCGACTGGCGGCAGTTGCTCGATGCGCCTGCGGTCGAGGCGGAGGAGCTTATCGTCGTCGATGAATTTCCGTTGCGCCGTGCGGACTATCTTGCCTTGCTGGCGGCCAGCTTGTCGGCCATCGCATTTTTCTGCGCCAGGTGCGCCGGATGAGGATCGCACTGGGCGTCGAATACGACGGCAGCGCGTTTCACGGTTGGCAGATCCAGCCGTGCGGCGGTACCGTGCAGGATGCCTTGCAGGAATCTCTGCAACGGATTGCCGGCGTCGAGACCCGCGTCGTGTGCGCCGGGCGCACCGATGCGGGGGTGCATGCGATGGGGCAGGTGGTGCATTTCGAC
Organism: Betaproteobacteria bacterium; assembly: GCA_016208425.1. Lineage (GTDB taxonomy): Bacteria > Pseudomonadota > Gammaproteobacteria > Burkholderiales > Rhodocyclaceae > JACQYA01. Next base: position 12,680 of record JACQYA010000162.1, on the reverse strand, counting down.
ACCGCTGTCGCGCGTCCGTTGACGGCTTGGGTGCGGGGCGTGAACAGCTTTCTGCCGCCGGCGGTGGCGGTGCGCTGGGCGCAAGCCGTGCCCGACGATTTTCATGCGCGTTTTTCCGCGCGTGGGCGACGCTACCGCTACGTGCTGCTCAACCGCGCGCAGCGTGTCGGTGTCTGGCAGGGGCGTGTCGGCTGGTATCACCATCCGCTGGACGCGGGCGCGATGCGGGAGGCGTCGTCGTCGATGCTCGGCGAGCATGATTTTTCGGCTTTTCGCGCCGCCGGGTGCCAGGCCAGATCGCCGGTCAGGACGCTGCGCCGCCTGGACGTGCGGCGTAGCGGCGAGGCGCTGGTGTTCGACCTGGAAGCGGATGCCTTTCTGCACCACATGGTGCGCAACTTGGTCGGCAGCCTGGTTTACGTCGGGCAAGGCAAACACCCGCCGCAGTGGATGGGCGAGTTGTTGCAGGCCAGGGATCGCCGTGAGGCGGCGCCGACCTTTGCGGCGGCCGGGCTTTATCTGGCCGGCGTCGAGTACGCGCCGCACTGGGGTTTGCCGGAGCCGGCAGAAACATTTTTGCCTGAAGTGCTGGGCTTGTAGGAGTGTTGCAACCATGATTCCGCGCATCAAGATTTGCGGTTTTACCCGCGTCGAGGATTTGCGGCTTGCCGTGCAGGCGGGCGCCGACGCCATTGGACTGGTTTTTTATCCGCCCAGCCCGCGTTATGTCGATCTGCCGACTGCCGGGGCGCTGGCGCGCGCTGCGCCGCCCTTCGTGAGCGTGGTCGGGTTGTTCGTCAATGCCGATCCGGCGGCGGTCAGGGAAACGCTGGCGGCGGCGCCGATTCATCTGCTCCAGTTTCACGGCGACGAAGACGAAGACTATTGCCGGCAGTTCGACCGGCCCTACATCAAAGCGGCGCGCGTGAGGCCGGGGATGGATTTGCTACAATACGCGGCTGCGTTCCCTTCGGCGCAGGCGGTTTTGCTCGATGCTTTCGTCGAAGGTTATGGCGGTGGCGGCAAGGTGTTCGACTGGTCTGTGGTTCCGGCGGAGATGGGGATGCCGGTCGTGCTTTCCGGCGGGCTGGACGAGCATAACGTGGCCGACGCCGTGCGCCGCGTGCGGCCGGCGGCGGTCGATGTCTCGTCGGGCGTCGAGGCGGCCAAGGGAATCAAGGATGGGGACAAGATCCGCGCCTTCGTGGCCGCTGTGCGGTCGGCGGGGGGCGGTTAAAAATCCCCTTGTAGGCTCCTCCGCGAGGGGGGAGGGGAGCGTAGCGTCAAGGAGAAACCATGGTTGCCCCGCAATACGATTTACCCGATGCCCGCGGTCACTTCGGCCCGTATGGCGGCGTTTTTGTGTCGGAAACGCTGATCGCCGCGCTCGACGAGCTGAAGGAAGCCTACGCCCAGGCGCAGCGCGACCCGCAGTTTATTGCCGAATTTGAATACGACCTGAAGCATTACGTCGGGCGGCCTAGCCCGGTCTATCACGCCAAGCGCTGGTCTGATCTGCTCGGCGGCGCGCAAATTTACCTGAAGCGCGAAGACCTCAACCACACCGGCGCGCACAAGGTCAATAACTGCATCGGCCAGGCCATGCTGGCGCGCCGCATGGGCAAGCCACGGGTGATCGCCGAGACCGGCGCCGGCCAGCACGGCGTCGCGACGGCGACGGTGGCGGCGCGCTACGGCATGGAGTGCGTGGTGTACATGGGCTCCGAGGACATCAAGCGGCAGGCCGCCAACGTCTATCGCATGAAGCTGCTGGGCGCCACCGTGGTGCCGGTCGAAAGCGGCTCGAAGACGCTCAAGGACGCGCTCAACGAGGCGATGCGCGACTGGGTGACGAACGTTTCCAATACCTTCTACATCATCGGCACGGTGGCCGGCCCGCACCCCTATCCGATGATGGTGCGCGATTTCCAGTCCATCATCGGCAAGGAAGCGATTTTCCAGATGCAGGAGCAGTGCGGGCGTCAGCCCGATGCGGTGATCGCTTGCGTCGGCGGCGGTTCCAACGCGATGGGTATTTTTCATCCCTACATTCCGGTCGAAGGCGTCCGCCTGATCGGCGTCGAGGCGGCGGGCGAGGGCTTGGACACCGGGCATCATGCGGCGTCGTTGACCGCCGGCCGCCCCGGCGTGCTGCACGGCAACCGCACCTATCTGTTGCAGGACGAGAACGGCCAGATCATCGAAACGCATTCGATCTCGGCCGGCCTCGACTATCCGGGCGTCGGTCCGGAGCATGCGTGGCTGAAGGATTCCGGCCGGGCGGAGTATGCGTGCATCACCGATACGGAAGCCTTGCAGGCGTTCCACGGCCTGTGCCGGCTGGAAGGCATCATCCCGGCGCTCGAATCGAGCCATGCTATCGCCTACGCCGTCAAGCTCGCGCCGACGCTGCCCAAGGACAAAATCCTGCTCGTCAACCTCTCGGGTCGCGGTGACAAGGATATGCACACCGTCGCCGAAAAATCGGGGATTACCTTCTGATGTCCAAAATTCAAGCCACTTTTGAGCGCTTGCAGGCGCAGGGGCGCAAAGCGTTGATCCCGTTCATTACCGCCGGCGACCCCGGCCCGGCCTTGACCGTGCCGCTGATGCACACGCTGGTCGACGCCGGCGCCGACATCATCGAGCTGGGCGTGCCGTTCTCCGATCCGATGGCCGACGGCCCGACCATCCAGCGCGCTTCCGAACGGGCGTTGGCCAAAGGCGTCAGCCTGCGGCAGGTGCTCGAAATGGTCGCCAATTTCCGCGCCGACAACAGCGAAACGCCGGTCGTCCTGATGGGCTACGCCAACCCGATCGAGGCGATGGGGGTGGCGCGTTTCGCCGAAGCGGCTTTCGGCGCCGGCGTAGACGGCGTGCTGGTCGTCGACTATCCGCCGGAAGAAAGCGTCGAGTTCGCGCAGGCGATGCGCGAGCACGCGCTGGACCCCATTTTCCTGCTCGCGCCGACTTCCGGCGAGGCGCGTATTTCGCAGGTCGGCGCCTTGGCTAGCGGTTACGTCTACTACGTTTCGCTGAAGGGCGTCACCGGTTCCGCCGCGCTCGACGTGGCGGCGGTGGCGGCGCGCATCCCGGAGATCCGCGCGCGCACCGGCGTTCCGGTCGGCGTCGGCTTCGGCATACGCGACGCGGCGACGGCCGGCGCGGTGGCGGCGATTGCCGATGCCGTGGTGGTCGGCAGCCGGATCATTGAAACCATCGAACAATCAACGCCGGAAACGGCCTGCGCCAACGTGCTGGATCTGGTCGCCGGGCTGCGGCGCGGGATGGACGAAGCCGTGGGCCAGGCGGTCGCCGCAAAAGACGGCGGGGGAGGCGTATGAGCTGGTTGAACAAACTCCTGCCGCCCAAGATCAAGCGCAACGAAAACGGTGTCGCCAGAAAGTCCACGCTGCCCGAAGGGCTGTGGAGCAAGTGCCCGTCGTGCGAAGCCGTGCTCTACGCGACCGACCTCGGCAACAACCTGAACGTCTGCCCCAAGTGCGGCCACCACAACCGCCTGAACGCACGCGCCAGGATAGACCTGTTGCTCGACCGCGAAGGGCGCTTTGAAATCGGCGCCGAGGTGTTGCCGGTCGATACGCTGAAATTCAAGGACAGCCGCCGTTATCCCGAACGCCTGCTCGACGCGACCGAGAACACCGGCGAGACCGATTCGCTGGTCGTTATGCAGGGCGCGGTGAAGACGCTGCCGGTCGTGGTTGCCGCCTTCGAGTTCGGCTTCATGGGCGGTTCGATGGGCTCGGTGCTCGGCGAGCGGTTCGTGCGCGGCGTGCAGGCCGCCGTCGAACAGGGCATGCCCTTCGTCTGTGTTTCGGCATCGGGCGGCGCGCGTATGCAGGAGGGTCTGTTTTCTCTGATGCAGATGGCCAAGACGACGGCCGCCTTGACCCGGCTCTCGGCCGCCAGACTGCCTTTTGTGTCGATTCTGACCGATCCGACGATGGGCGGTGTTTCCGCGTCCTTCGCTTTTATCGGCGACGTGGTGATGGCCGAGCCGGGTGCACTGATCGGCTTTGCCGGGCCGCGCGTGATCGAGCAGACGGTGCGCGAGAAACTGCCGGAAGGCTTCCAGCGTTCCGAGTTCCTGCTCGAAAAGGGCGCCATCGACATGATCGTCGATCGCCGCCAGATGAAGGACAAGCTGGCGCAGGTACTGGCGCTGCTGCAAAAGCTGCCGGCTGCGGCGTGACCGGCGGCGAGTTTGTAAAACCCGAAAAACCGGCAACGCTGGCCGCTTGGCTGGCGCATCTCGAAGGCCTGCACCCGAAAGGGCAGGGCGGCATCGAACTCGGTCTGGAGCGGGTCTTGCAGGTCAAAAAGGCGCTCGACCAGCGGCAAAACTGCCCGCTCGTCGTCGTCGGCGGCACCAATGGCAAGGGGTCGACCTGCGCCTACCTGGAGGCGATCTACACCTTCGCCGGCTATCGCGTCGGCTGCTACACGTCGCCGCATCTGCTGGCGTACAACGAAAGGGTGCGCGTAAGTGGCGCGCCGGTCGATGATGCAGCGCTCTGCGCCGCGTTCGCCCGCGTCGAGGCGGCGCGCCAGGCGGCAGGACAGGTGGCAAAACCGGTCGCACTGACCTATTTCGAGTTCGGGACGCTGGCCGCGTGGGAGGTTTTCGCCGCCTGTCAGGCCGACGTGCTGATCCTGGAAGTCGGCCTCGGCGGCCGGCTCGATGCGGTCAACGCCTACGACGCCGACTGCGCCGTCGTCACCGGCATCGCGCTCGACCACACGGACTGGCTGGGGGCGACGCGCGAGGCCATCGGCTTCGAGAAAGCGGGGATCTATCGCGCGCATACGCCGGCGATTTGCGCCGATCCCGATCCGCCGCGATCATTGACCGATCACGCGCTCGCCATCGGCGCCGATCTGTATCTGCTGGGTAGGGATTTCGGCTACTTCGGCCAGTTCGACGACCGGACACAATGGACGTTCTGGGCAACCGGACGCTTGGGCGGGGGCGAGATCCGTCGCGGCGGGCTGGCCAGTCCGGGTCTGCGCGGCGCCGTGCAACTGGGCAATGCGTCGGCGGTGCTGGCGGCGCTAGAGTTGCTCAAGGCGCGTTTGCCGGTGGCCATGCAGGACATCCGGCGCGGGCTGATCGAAGTCGATTTGCCGGGGCGTTTTCAGGTGCTGCCCGGCCGGCCGGCGATCATCCTCGACGTGGCGCACAACCCGCAGGCGGTGGCCGGGCTGGCGGCCAATCTCGGCGAGATGGGTTTTTTCGGGAAAACGATAGCCGTCGTCGGCATGCTCGGCGACAAGGATATTGCCGGCGCGCTGGCGCCGCTCGCCGGCAAGGTCGATGTCTGGCTGATGGCCGGTCTGGACGTGCCGCGCGGCGCGCCGGCCGCAGTGCTGGCCGGCATCGCGGAAAATGGCGGGCTGGGCGGCCGCATCGACCGCTTCCCGTCGCCGGCCGCCGCCTTTTCGGAGGCTGCCGGGCTGGCCGGCGAAAATGATAGAATCGTCGTTTTTGGATCGTTCCACACGGTGGCGGCGGTTTTGACTGTCTTGGGGCAGCGCCGTCCAGTTCATTCACCAATTTCACAGAAATCCGATGGCTGAATCCCCCGATGCGCAAACGCAGCTGAAGAAGAAAGCGCGCCGTCGCCTGATCGGTGCGGTGGCGTTTGCCGGACTGGCGGCCGTCGTGCTGCCGATGGTGATGGACGAGGAACCCAAGCAGCAGATGCAGGATGTCCAGATCCGCATTCCGGGACAGGATCTGCCGCCCGTCACGGCGGGCGCTCCTGCCGCAAAAGCGGCGCCCACCACGGCTCCCGCTGTTTCCGAAAAAGCCGAAGCGCCCCCGCTAGCGGAACCCTTGCCCAGGCTCCCGGAAGTGGTGCCGCCACGGCTACCAGAACCGGCGCCCGCGAAGCCGGCCGAAAAGAAGGTCGAAAAAGCGCCCGAAAAGCCGCCCAAACAGACCGCCGAAGAGGCGCAGCGCGCCGCCGCGATCCTCGCCGGCAAGTCGGCGGCGGCAAGCGCCGGCGGCGGGCAGTATGTGATTCTGATCGGGGCGTTTGCCAACGCCGCCAACGTAAAAACGCTGGAAGGAAAAATAGGCGAGCTCGGCATTAAGACTTACAAGGAGCCGCTCGATTCGCCCGAGGGCAAAAAGATACGCCTGCGCGCCGGCCCCTTCACCAATCGCGAGGTGGCCGATAAGGCGCTCGAACGGATGAAGCGTATCGGTGTCAACGGAGTTGTCGCTGCCGGTACCGCCTCCCCGAGGTAGCGGAGCATGTTTCGTGTTTTTGGACGGGTCACCCAACAATGACCGCTTTCGATTACGCGGTCGTCGGCATTGGCGCCGTGTCGCTGGTGATCGGTTTGTGGCGGGGCGTGATCGGCGAGATTGTCGCGCTGCTGGCATGGGTTCTGGCTTTCTTTGCCGCAAAATTATGGGGCGAAGAAGTGGCTCGTATCGCGTTTGCCGGCCTCGCCGATCCGGCGGTACGCACCGTTGCCGCCTGGGTATCGGTATTTGTCGTGGTGCTGCTGGCGATGTCTTTGGCGCGACTGCTACTGCGCCGGCTGCTCAAGGCATTGGGGCTGACGCTGACCGACCGCTTGCTGGGCTTGATTTTCGGCGCCGCGCGCGGCCTGTTGATCGTCCTCGTTCTGGTCGCGGCGGGCGGCATGACGGCGGCGCCGAAGGAAAAATGGTGGAGCGAAGCGCAGTTCGCGGTTCCGCTCGAAACAGCGGTGCTGGCCAGCAAGCCGTGGCTGCCGCCGGAAGTGGCTAAACGGATCAGTTTCAGGTAGGAATAGATTATGTGCGGGATTCTCGGGGTTGTCGCGACCACGCCGGTCAACCAGTTGCTCTACGACGGCCTGATGGTGCTCCAGCATCGTGGCCAGGACGCCGCCGGGATCGCCACGGCGGAAGGCGACGCCTTTCACATGCACAAGGGGTCGGGGCTGGTGCGCGACGTGTTCCGCACGAGGAACATGCGCGCCTTGCCGGGCAACATGGGAATCGCCCACTGCCGTTATCCGACCGCCGGTTCGTCGTCGGATTCGGCCGAGTCGCAGCCGTTCTATGTCAACTCGCCTTTCGGCCTGGTCTTGGCGCACAACGGCAATCTGACCAATACCGAGCAACTGACGGAAGAAATGTTCCGTCAGGATCTGCGGCACATCAACACGAACTCGGATTCGGAAGTGTTGCTGAACGTGCTGGCGCACGAGTTGCAGGCGTCGGCCAAGGGTTTTAGCCTCGATTTGGACACCATCTTTGCCGCCGTGGCGGGCGTGCACAGACGCTGTCGCGGCGCGTATGCCGTAGTGGTGTTGATCGCCGGTTACGGCATGCTGGCCTTCCGCGATCCCTACGGGATCCGCCCCCTGGTGATCGGCGCCAATGAAACTCCCGCCGGAGCCGAATATCTGCTCGCTTCCGAATCGGTGGCGCTCGATACGCTCGGTTTCCAGGTGTTGCGCGATGTCGATCCCGGCGAGGCGGTGTTCGTCGATTTCCAGCATCGCCTGCACCACCGTCAGTGCGCGCAAAACCCGGTGCTGGCGCCGTGCATCTTCGAATACGTCTATCTGGCACGCCCCGATTCGGTGATCGACGGCGTTTCGGTTTACGAAACGCGCTTGCGCATGGGCGAACATCTGGCCGACAAGGTCGTGCAGAAAATCCCGGTCGAGGAAATCGACGTGGTTATCCCGATTCCCGATTCGAGCCGGCCGTCGGCGATGCAGTTGGCGCAACGTTTGGGCATCCCGTACCGGGAAGGCTTCGTCAAAAACCGTTACATCGGCCGTACCTTCATCATGCCGGGGCAGTCGACGCGCCGCAAATCGGTTCGCCAGAAGCTCAACACGGTGGCGCAGGAGTTCAAAGGCAAAAGAGTGTTGCTGGTCGACGATTCCATCGTGCGCGGCACGACCAGCCGGGAAATCGTCGAGATGGCGCGTGCGGCCGGTGCGCTCAAAGTCTATTTTGCCTCGGCGGCGCCCCCGGTGCGCTATCCCAACGTCTACGGCATCGACATGCCGACCCGCGGGGAACTGATCGCCACGGGGCGCAGCGACGAAGAAATTTCCCGCGAGATCGGTGCCGACGCCTTGATTTATCAGGATCTCGAAGCGCTCAAAGCGTCCGTGCGCGACCTCAGGCCGGCGCTGGCGCGATTCGACGCCTCGTGCTTCGACGGCGTCTACGTGACCGGGGATGTGACGACAGAATATCTCGATGCGATCGAGCACGCGCGTGAAGGCACGGCGGCGACGGGCGGCGACGAGATCCGGGGCTCGAAACAGATGCATCTGAACCTGACCGTGGCCGATTGAAGTGATGGGTGGGCCGACGGATATGCCGATAGGCAAACATTACCAACCGGAAACGCTGGCCGTGCGGGAAGGTGTCGCACGCAGCCAGTTCAACGAGCATTCCGAAGCGCTCTACCTGACATCGAGTTTCGTTTTCGATAGCGCGGCGCAAGCGGCCGCCCGGTTTTCGGGGGACGAAGACGGGAACGTCTACTCCCGTTTCACCAATCCGACGGTCACCGCCTTCCAGGGCAGGCTGGCGGCACTGGAAGGCGCCGAAGCCTGCGTCGCCACGGCCTCGGGAATGTCGGCGATTCTTTCGCTGGTCATGGCGCTGTGCAAGGCCGGCGACCACATCGTCGCCTCGACCGGTCTGTTCGGCGCGACGCAACAACTGCTCGGCAACATCATGGGTCGCTTCGGCGTGCACACCAGCTTCGTCGCGCAAACCGACGTTGCCGCGTGGGAAGCGGCGATGCGCCCCGAGACCCGGCTGTTTTTCCTCGAAACGCCGTCGAACCCGCTGACCGAAATTGCCGACATCGCGGCACTGGTCGCGGTGGCGCACGCGCGCAACGTGATTGTCGCCGTCGACAACTGTTTCTGTACGCCGATCTTGCAGCGCCCGCTCGATCTGGGCGCCGACCTTGTCGTGCATTCGGCAACCAAGTTTCTCGACGGCCAAGGACGTGTGCTGGGCGGTGCCGTCGCCGGATCCAGAAACCTGACCGACGAGGTCTTCAAGTTCTTGCGCACCGCCGGCCCGACGCTCTCTGCCTTCAATGCGTGGGTGTTGCTCAAGGGCATGGAGACGCTGAAGATCCGCATGCAAGCCCAGTCGGCCAGCGCCCTGGCGTTGGCGCACTGGCTGGAAGCGCATCCGTCCGTCGAGCGCGTGGTTTACCCCGGCCTGCCCTCGCACCCGCAACACGCCCTCGCCCGGCGCCAGCAGTCCAGCGGCGGCGCCATCGTCGCCTTTACCGTCAAGGGTGGGCGCACCGAAGCGTGGAAAGTGGTGGACAGTTGCCGCCTGCTCTCGATCACCGCCAATCTGGGCGACACCAAAACGACCCTGACGCACCCGGCATCGACCACGCACGGCCGGATAACGCCGGAGCAGCGATCCGCTGCCGGCATTACCGAAGGTTTGCTGAGAATTGCCGTGGGCCTGGAAGCCGTCGTCGACCTGCAGGACGACCTGGAGCGCGGCTTATCCCTGATTTAGCGTCGGGCGACCTGGTCTTGAGAGGTCTTCGCGCCGGGTTGCGATTTTCTTCAGGCTATCCTTGATGCTTTGTGGCATCATGAAGTAGGTCATCAGGCTCGATCCCACACAAACCAGCCAGAACAGCAAAAAACCGACCGAATAGGTCGCCATCGCCGACAGCTCGACCGGCTGCCCGAACAGGTACAGTTGGCGCGGATCCATCAGGGTAAAGAACACGGTTTCGGCAATACCCGCCGCGATGAAAGCGGGCCACAGCACCCAGATTACTTGGTTCATTTCGTCTCCATTTTTCCGTGTTGGGGACGCCATCATTACCGAAAATCCGCAGAAACTAAAGAGGTATTCGATAGCGGGTGGGCGGGCTTGATACGCGGAGCGATGGGTTGCGTTGCGCGGAAAAGATGCGCCGCTTCCGTCCAGATCGTTGAAAGTAGGGCGATTGCTTGCCGTACAGGGGCTTGAGAGCGGGATTTTAATTGACCGCCAGAAGCCTTCTTCGCTATACTCCGCCGGTTTTCATGGGGAGGTCGCGATGCGCCAACAGTTTGTAGCGGGTAATTGGAAGATGCACGGCGGGCTGGCGCAGAACAGGCGGTTGCTGCAAGACGTACTTGTCGGGCTGGCCGGTGTGAGCGGTGTCGAGGTGGCGGTTTTCGTACCCTTCCCGTATTTGGCTCAGGCGCAGGCGGCGCTGGCCGGAACCCCGGTCGGCTGGGGCGCGCAGACGGTCAACGAACACCCGCAAGGAGCTTATACCGGCGAGGTCAGTGTCGCCATGTTGCGCGATTTTGCGTGCCGTTACGTCCTGGTCGGGCATTCGGAACGGAGGGCGATCTTCGGCGAATCGGATGCCGCCGTCGCCGAGAAGTTCGCCGCCGCGCTGGCCGGCGGTTTGCGGCCGGTGCTCTGTGTCGGCGAGACGCTCGATCAGCGCGAAGCGGGGCAAACGGCGGCGGTGGTAGCTGCGCAGTTGGATGCTGCGCTACAGCGCGTCGGCGTGGCTGCCTTGGCCAACGCGGTGGTTGCCTACGAGCCGGTCTGGGCGATCGGGACGGGACGTACGGCGTCGCCGGAGCAGGCGCAGGAGGTGCACGCCGCGATACGCGCGCAGGTGGCCGGCGCCGATGCCCAGGTGGCCGAGCGTTTGCAGATTCTCTACGGCGGCAGCATGAAACCGCAAAATGCGGCCGAGTTGTTGGCGATGCCCGATATCGATGGCGGCCTGATCGGCGGCGCATCGTTGGTGGCGAACGATTTTCTGGCGATCTGCCGGGCGGCAGTCCGATAAAGAGGCAACATGAATTATTTGTTTTCCGTGGTGTTGGTGGTTCATATCCTGGCGGCGCTCGGTGTGATCGGTCTGGTGCTGCTCCAGCACGGCAAGGGAGCGGACATGGGGGCGGCGTTCGGCAGCGGCGCGTCGGGCAGTCTTTTCGGGGCCACCGGGGCGGCGAATTTCCTGAGCCGGACTACCGCAGTGCTGGCGGCGGTGTTTTTCGTCACCAGCCTATCGCTGGCCTATATTGCCTCGAACAAGCCAAAAACGACTGGCAGCGTGATGCAGGATGCGGTAAAATCCGAGGCTGCTTCGACAACGGTTCCGGTTTCGTCAGAGGCGGCTAAAGCGCCCGTGGATGCGGATTCAAAGGCAAAGGATATTCCCAGGTAGCCGGTGGTATCCATCGTATCAAACGCAGGCGCGGGGAAGCGGTAATCCTCAAAAACCCGCAGCCTGTTTGCAGCAACGCCGACGTGGTGAAATTGGTAGACACGCTATCTTGAGGGGGTAGTGACTTCGGTCGTATGAGTTCGAGTCTCATCGTCGGCACCAAGTGGGATTTCCGGCAACGGATACCCCAAACTAAAATTCAGCGCTAGCGCGGCGGATCATGCTGGAAAACTATTTCCCGGTATTTGTTTTCGTTCTGGTCGGCATCGCATTCGGTGTCATGCCCGTTCTCCTCGGTTGGCTTGTGGCTCCCAACCGCCCCGACAGCGAAAAACTCTCTCCCTACGAGTGCGGTTTCGAGGCTTTCGAAGACGCGCGGATGAAGTTCGATGTGCGCTACTACCTGATTGCCATCATCTTCATCCTGTTCGATCTCGAAGTCGCTTTCCTGGTGCCCTGGGCGACCATCTTCAAGGAAATCGTGCACACCGAATCGGTCAAATGGTTCGGTTTCGTCGAGATGATCGTTTTTATCGCCATCCTGGTCGTCGGCTACGTTTATGCCTGGGTCAAGGGCGCGTTGGAGTGGGAGTGAGCGATGGGTATTGAAGGCATTCTGCAGGAAGGCTTCGTCACCACCACCGCCGACAAGCTGATTAATTACGTGCGCACCGGCTCGATGTGGCCGATGACCTTCGGCCTGGCTTGCTGTGCGGTCGAAATGATCCACGCCGGTTGTTCGCGCTATGACCTGGATCGCTTCGGCATCGTTTTCCGGCCCAGCCCGCGCCAGTCCGACGTGACGATCGTCGCCGGCACGCTGACCAACAAGATGGCGCCTGCCTTGCGCAAGGTGTACGACCAGATGGCCGAGCCGCGCTGGGTGATCTCGATGGGTTCCTGCGCTAACGGCGGCGGCTATTACCACTATTCCTACGCGGTCGTTCGCGGCTGCGACCGAATCGTTCCGGTCGATATCTATGTTCCGGGCTGTCCGCCGACGGCGGAGGCGCTCATCTACGGCTTGATTCAACTACAGAACAAGATTCGCCGTAGCAGCAGCATCGATCGCTAAACCGACCCACTGACCAACAGAGACCTCGACATGTCAGCCAAGCTGGAAACACTCAGCCATAACATGCAAAAACATCTCGGCGAGCGCATTAAGGGTCAGAAGATCGCGTTCGGCGAAGTCACGATAGAAGTCGATGTCGCGGACTACCTTGGCGCGATGCAGACGCTGAGAGACGAGCCGGAGCTTCGCTTTGAAGAGCTGATCGACCTTTGCGGCGTCGATTACTCGTCTTATGGTAGCGCCGCCTGGCCGGGCAGGCGTTTCGCCGCCGTCAGCCACCTGTTGTCGATTGCTAACAACTGGCGTCTACGAGTGCGCTGCTATGCTCCAGAAGACGATTTTCCTGTCGTGCCGTCGCTGACCGAGATATGGAGCAGCGTCAATTGGTT
>JACQYA010000161.1 GCA_016208425.1 Betaproteobacteria bacterium | reverse complement strand
TGCATTCTTCGCTGCCGCTGGGCTTTTCACGATGGTCGAAGCCCGACGGCAGGCGAGCCAATCTCGATGAGAAACCACCAACTGGAGAGCCGTGTGCGGGAAAACCGCACGCACGGTTCGGAGGGAGGGGAGAGCGAGAGCTCTTTCCTACCCCTATCGGCTCGTCTATCACGATAGGTTTTTTTAACGGCTTGATTAGATGAACGAACCTAGATTCCCGCCTGCGCGGGAATGACGGAGGACGGTTAGAACAAATTTACCGTGGAATAAACCCCAGGTGGCGCTTGTTTACCCGGTACTCCACCCGAGGAGACCGAACATGAACTACCGCACAGGCGCTCTGGCCGCCGCTGTTTGCCCCGGAAACCAACCTACGACTACTGGCTGCTGGTAGATTGTCGCATGGAAGACTTCAGCGCCCACATTCCCCGGCTGCGCCGCTACGCCAGAGCGCTGACCGGGGATCGCTTTCTGGCCGACGATCTGGTGCAGGACACGCTGGAGCGCGGGGTGGCGAAAATTTCCCTGTGGCGCCGAACCGGGCGTTTTGAATCCTGGCTACTGAGTATCATGCACAACGTTTTCGTCAACCAGATCAAGGCGAGAGCCTGCCGGCCGAGCGAAATCGCGTTCGACGAATCTTTCACCAATTCGTATGCCGAACCGCCCGTGCGCGCCGCACAGTGCGACGCGCTGGAAATCCGCGATCTCGACGCCGCGTTGGACCGGCTGCCGCCCGAGCAGCGCGAGGTGCTGCTGCTCGTCGCGCTGGAGGAACGCTCTTACGAGGAGACGGCGAGGATACTCGGCATTCCGGCCGGTACGGTGATGTCCAGGCTATCCCGCGCCCGCGAGCGCCTGCGCCAGTTGCTCGACGGCGGCGGCGCCCCGGTCGCGCTCAAGGTGGTGAAATGAATAGCCCCGCGCAACGCCCCACGGAGGCCGATTTTCACGCTTACGTCGATGGTCGGCTGGAGGCGTCCCGGCGTGGCGAAATCGAGCGCTGGCTGGCGGGCCATGCCGGCGACGCCGGGCGCGTGAACGCCTGGCGCCGCCAGAACGAGGCCTTGCACGCCCGGTTCGACGGCACGCTGGAAGAGGCGGTTCCCGAGCGCTTGCGGCGCGCCGCCCGGCCGCAGCGCAATTCGCAGAATCCGCCGAATCCGCCGAAATCGCCGAAATCGCCGGTATGGCGCATGGCGGCGGCGCTCGTGTGGCTGGGGATCGGCACCGCTACCGGCTTGGTGCTGCGCGGCGCGCCGGCGCCGGCGCCCACGCTGGCGCACCATGCGGCCATCGCGCATGCGGTGTATACGCCGGAGGTGCGACATCCGGTCGAGGTCGGTGCCGACCAGGAGACGCATCTCGTCCAATGGCTGTCCAAGCGCCTGGGCGCGCCGCTCAAGGTGCCGCACCTGGCGGCCGAAGGCTTCGATCTGGTCGGCGGCCGCCTGTTGCCGGGCGACCGGGGGGCGGTCGCGCAGCTTATGTACCAGGACGCGCAGGGCAGGCGCCTGACGCTGTACGTGCGTACCGACGCCGCCGAGAACCGCGAAACCGCTTTCCGCTACGCGCAGGAGGGCCAAATCGGCGTCTTCTACTGGCTCGACGGTCGTTTCGGCTACGCGCTGTCGGGCGAACTTCCCCGCGAGCAACTGCTCAAACTCTCCGAGTTGGCCTACCAGCAGCTCGATCTGTAAGGTTTTCGCTTCTCGCGCGACAAACCGGCAAAGGCCAACCAATAAAGGAGAGTAACTACTCAGCCCCCCCGCCCCGTCATTCCCGCGCAGGCGGGAATGACGGGGTTTTCGATGAGTACCTGAGTAGATACAAAGGAGAAACATCATGCCGGTCTATCGCTCCACCCCCATCGCACCGTCCGAAATCACCGGTGCCGCGCTTTACGCCAGGCGCCGGGATTTCATCAAAGCCGCCGGCCTGGGCGCCATTGCCGGTGCCTTGGGCGTGCGCGCCGGCCTGGCAGCAGCCGAACAGGAGCGCGGCAAGCGGATCGAAGGCATCGTCAAGAGCAGCTTTTCCCTCGACCCGCTAAACGAAAAGGCGACGCCCTTCGACAAGATTACCGGCTACAACAATTTCTACGAGTTCGGCCCGGACAAGGACAGCCCGCTGAAACACGCCCACCGCCTGCGCACGCGGCCGTGGACGGTGCTTGTCGAGGGCGAGGTCAAGCGGCCGCTGACGTTCTCGGTCGAAGACATCCTGAAGTGGGCGCTGCCGGAAGAGCGCGTTTATCGCATGCGCTGTGTCGAAGGCTGGAGCATGGTCGTGCCCTGGGTCGGATTCCCCTTGAACGAGCTCATCAAGCGCGCCGAGATTACCGGCAACGCGAAATTCGTCGAGTTCTGGTCGCTCGCCGACCCCGAGCAGATGCCTTATGTCCGCACGCCGTTCCTCGACTGGCCGTACACCGAGGCGCTGCGGCTCGACGAAGCGATGCACCCCTTGACCATCTTGGCGGCCGGTCTGTACGGCGAGGTTCTGCCGAACCAGAACGGCGCGCCGCTACGCCTGGTCGTGCCGTGGAAATACGGCTTCAAGGGCGCGAAGTCCATCGTCAAAATCCGCTTCGTCGCGCGCCAGCCGCAAACCGTGTGGACCAAGGCCGGGCCGGACGAGTACGGGTTCTACTCGAACGTCAACCCGGACGTCGACCACCCGCGCTGGAGCCAGGCCACCGAGCGCCGGCTCGGCGAGTTCTTCAAACGCAAGACGCTGCCGTTCAACGGCTACGCCGGGCAGGTCGCGCAACTCTATGCCGGCATGGATCTGAGAAAATTTTTCTGATGAAAACCGCTTCCGGCCGCGCGTTTAACCCCGCTTTTAGCCCCACCCCAAACCAGCTCGCGGCGGTCAAAACGGCGCTCTTTGCGGTCGCGCTGATCCCGCTGGCGTCTCTGGCTTACGGCGGTTTCAACGATGGTTTGGGCGCCAACCCCATCGAGTTCGTCACCCGCCAGACGGGTACCTGGACGTTCAATTTCCTGCTCATCACGCTGACCGTCACGCCGCTACGCGCCCTCAGCGGCCAGCACTGGCTGTTGCGCCTGCGGCGCATGCTCGGGCTGTTCTGTTTCTTTTACGCGGCGCTGCACTTCACCACCTACCTCTGGCTCGACCAGTTTTTCGACATCGACGCCATCGCGCGCGACATTGTCAAGCGCCCGTTCATCACCGTCGGTTTCGCCGCTTTCTCGCTGCTCCTGCCGCTCGCCGCCACATCCAGCAACCGGGCGATCCGCCGGCTCGGCGGCAAACGCTGGCAGGCGCTGCATCGCAGCGTTTACCTGACCGGCATCCTCGCGGCGGCGCACTATTTTTGGCTGGTCAAGGCGACGGCGCTGATTTATCCGCTGATTTATGCCGGGCTGCTGGCGATCCTGCTCGGCTGGCGGGCGAAGAAACGCATCGCCAGCTACGGCCCGTTTCCCGAGAAGGCCGGCGCCAGCCTCCGGCCGATCCGCTTTTTCCGCTCGCGGCCGTAGCGATGATTATCAGGGGGTGAATGTGCGAATCATCATCACGCCGTTGCGCGTGGCGCGGCTTCCCGAAGAGGTGCCTGCGTAGCTTGAAACTCATCCAGCCAGTTTTGCGCTTGCCAAGCGGTTCAGGCTAACGCCTTGCTCTGCCGCCTGCATCGCCAGGGTGCGGTGCACCTCAGGCGGAATACGCACCCTGAATTCGCCGCTGTAGCGCTTTTCGGCCAGAGGCGTCGGGATGGTCTCACCGCTGGATTGCATATCGGCAACCGCTTCGGCAACCGCCTGCCGAATACCGGCCAACGCTTCCTCCAGGCTCGGCGCCAACCAGGACAGAGAAGGAAACTCCACGCACAAGCCCACGTGTTCTGCATCCTCGGCCGACCATGTAACGCGATAGGTATAGTGGTCAATACTCATTTTGGCGCTCCTTAAACTTATCGATAGCCAAGAGTACCTGCCGAACCTGATACGCCTTGGCTTTGCCCTTGCTGTTCTGGATATTCACGCGAGGATCGCCGGGCCAAGGTGTTTTGAAGACGGTATGGCTGGTGCCGGTTTGCCGTGGTTTCCAGAAATATTCCTCACAGACACCGAGCAAATCCGAAAACCGGACATTCGCCGGTTCTCGCCGCATTTGGTCGAGAAGTTTTTTCAAGAAAGGCATGCGCTAAACGGTACCAATAATGGCTCCGCTCTGTCAACGCAACAAAAGGCCACGGTTTCCGTTGTCTCGCTACCCGCGTGGAAGCCGCGCCCATAGTCGTTTTACAAAGACCTTGCCCGGAGAGCCACTGTTTGCGCCCCTCTCCGCTTCAGGCGGAGATTTGCCCTGCTTCCCGGCTCGCCGGGCCGGCTTCCGGCGTTTGCCGCGCCGCGCCGAAGCGCAGGTAAAGCGCCGGCACCACGACCATGTTGAGCACGGTCGAGGAAAGCAGCCCACACAAAATCACCACCGCCATCGGTGCCTGGATTTCCGCGCCCGGCTGGCCGGCCGACAGCGCCAGCGGCACCAGCGCCAGGCCGGCGGCGAGGGCGGTCATCAGGATCGGGATCAGCCGCTCTTCGGCACCACGCCGCACCGCGTCGAGCAGGGTTTCGGCCCGGTCGTAGTCTGCGTGTTCGATCAGGTGGTGAATGTGCGAAATCATCATCACGCCGTTGCGCGTGGCGATGCCGAACAGGGTGATGAAGCCGATGGTCGAGGCGATGGTCACCACGCCGCCCGCAAGGTAGACGCCAACGACGCCGCCGATAATCGAGAGCGGCAGGTTGAGCATGACCAGCAAGGCGTCGCGCACCGAGCCGAAGGCGACAAAAAGCAGCAGGAAAATGCCGGCGACCACGGCTGTACCAAGCAGCAGCAAGACGCGCGAGGCTTCCGCCGCCGACTCGAACTGGCCGCCGAACTCGATGTGATAGCCGGCCGGCAACTGCACGGCCTGCGCTATTTTGGCCTGCATCTCCTCGACCACGCTCTTCAGGTCGCGCCCGGCGACGTTGGCCATGACGACGATCTTGCGCTGCACATTTTCGCGGTTGATGAAGTAGGGGCCGCGATCATTCTGGATGTCGGCCAACGCCGAGAGCGGCAAACGGGCACCGGTTGGCGTCGTCAGCAGCGTGGCGCGGAGGGTGTCGAGGTTGTCTTTCACCGCCGGGTCGTAGCGCACCACCAGGTCGAAAGCGGTCTGCCCCTGCAGCACTTTGCCGACCGTGCGGCCGTTGAAGGCGACCTCGATGCTTTCCGACAACTCAGCCGCCGAGAGGCCGTGCCGCGCCAGCGCATCGCGCCGGTATTTGATCGTCAGGAAAGGGATGTCGGTTTGCTGTTCCGGCTGCACATCGGCCGCACCCGGCACGGCTTCCATGACGCTTCGCACCTCCTGTGCCAGCTTGCGCAGTTCGGCAAGGTCGGCACCGAAGATTTTTACGGCGATGTTGGCGCGCGTGCCCGAGAGCATGTGGTCGATACGGTGCGAGATCGGCTGGCCGACAACGACCTGCACCCCGGCCAGCCGGGCAAAATCGGCGCGCAGCGCAGCGAGAAAATCCTCCTTGCTGCGTTCGCCCATTTTCAGGCTGACCTCGATTTCCGACTGGTGCACGTCGAGCGCATGCGGATCGAGCGGCGAGCGGCCGGTGCGGCGGGCCGTGGCGACAACTTCAGGATGCGCCAGCAGCACCTCTTCCACCGTCTGCCCGAGCCGGGCCGAGTCGGCCAGCGCGGTGCCGGGAATCGTCTCGACGCCCACCGTCAGCGTGCCTTCGTTGAAGTCCGGCAGGAAGGATTGCCCGGCCATACCGAGGCTGATCAACGCGGCCACCAGCAGGGCTGCACTGAGCAGTGAAATTTCTTTCCAGCGCGTTAGCGTGGCGTCGAGGATGCGCCGGTAAGCGCGATGCAGCCATCGCACGAAGCGCGGTTCGCGGTGCGTCAGCACCTCCTGCGAGTTGCCGAGAAAAATTGACGCCAGCACCGGCGTCACCGTGATCGACACCAGCAGCGAAGCGAACAGCGAGATGACGTAAGCCAGCCCGAGCGGCACCATCAGCCGGCCTTCGACGCCCGAGAGGAAAAACAGCGGTACGAAGACGAGCATGATGATGAGCGTGGCGAAGACGATGGAGCCCTGGATTTCCCTGGTTGCCAGAAATACGACGTGCACGGTCGATTCGCGCTGCTGCACGGATTTCGCGTGATTTTCCCGCAAGCGGCGGACGATGTTTTCGACCACGATGATGGCGTCGTCGACCAGCGCGCCGAGCGCGATGGCGATGCCGCCCAGCGTCATCGTGTTGATCGTCGCCCCCAGCGCCTGCATCGCCAGAATGGTGGCGACCAGCGACAAGGGCAGGGCGACCAGCGTGATCGCCGTCGAACGCGCCGAAAGCAGGAAGGCGAAAACGATGGCGACCACGAGAAGGGCACCATCGCGCAAAGCCGCCATCAGGTTGGCAATCGAGGTTTCAATGAAGTCGGCCTGGCGGAACAGCCGCGTTTCGATTTTCATGCCGGCCGGCAGCGATTGCTGGATGTCGGCCAGC
>JACQYA010000160.1 GCA_016208425.1 Betaproteobacteria bacterium | reverse complement strand
CTGGACGAATCGAACGCCCCGTTTTTCAAGTGGTTTGCCGACGGCAAGCTGAACGTTTCGTACAACTGCCTCGACCGCAATATCGAAGCCGGCCTGGGCGACAAGGTCGCCATCATCTTTGAAGCCGACGACGGCGAAGTCAAGAAAGTCACCTACAAGGCGCTGCTCGCCAAGGTCGGCCAGTTCGCCAACGGCCTGCGCGCGCGCGGCATCAAGAAGGGCGACCGCGTCGTCATCTACATGTCGATGGGCGTCGAAGGCATCGTCGCGATGCAGGCTTGCGCGCGCATCGGCGCGATCCACTCGGTGGTGTTCGGCGGCTTCTCCGCGCAGTCGGTGCGCGACCGCATCAACGACGCCGGCGCGGTGGCGGTGATTACCGCCGACGAACAATGTCGCGGCGGCAAGAAGATCCCGCTCAAGCCGGCCGTCGACGAAGGCATCGCGCTCGGCGGTTGCGAGTCGATCAAGGACGTGATCGTTTTCAAGCGCACCGGCGGCGCCTGCAACATGGTCGCCGGCCGCGACCTCTGGTGGGACGACGTGATCGCCGGCCAGCCCGACGTGTGCGAACCGGAGTGGGTCGAAGCCGAACATCCGCTGTTCCTGCTCTACACCTCGGGTTCGACCGGCAAGCCGAAGGGCGTCCAGCACTCGACCGGCGGCTACCTGCTGCACGCCATTTTGACGATGAAGTGGACGTTTGACCTCAAGCCGGACGACATCTTCTGGTGTACTGCCGACATCGGCTGGGTTACCGGCCACACCTACATCGCCTACGGCCCGCTGGCCTGCGGCGGCACCGAGATGGTGTTCGAGGGCGTGCCGACCTATCCCGACGCCGGCCGTTTCTGGAAGACGATCCAGGATCGCAAGGTCACGATTTTCTACACCGCGCCGACCGCCATCCGCTCGCTGGTCAAGGCCTCGGATACCAATCCGGCCACGCATCCAACCCAGTACGACCTGTCGTCGCTGCGTCTGCTCGGCACCGTCTGCGAACCGATCAATCCGGCCGCCTGGATGTGGTATTACGAAAACGTCGGCGGCAGCCGTTGCCCCATCGTCGATACTTTCTGGCAGACCGAAACCGGCGGCCACATGATTACCCCGCTGCCGGGCGTCACGCCGCTGGTGCCCGGTTCGTGTACGCTTCCTTTCCCCGGCATCCAGGTCGCCGTCGTCGATGAAACGGGCACCGAGCTGGATTGGGGCAAGGGCGGCATTCTCGTCGTCAAGAAGCCCTGGCCGTCGATGATCCGCAATATCTGGAACGATCCCGAGCGTTTCAAGAAGTCCTACTACCCGGACGATTTCAACGGCAAACTTTACCTCGCCGGCGACGGCGCGGTGCGCGACGCGCAGACCGGCTACTTCACGATCACCGGCCGCATCGACGACGTGCTGAACGTTTCCGGCCACCGCATGGGGACGATGGAAATCGAATCGGCGCTGGTTTCGCATCCGATGGTGGCCGAAGCCGCCGTGGTGGGTCGTCCCGACGATCTGACCGGCGAAGCGATCTGCGCCTTCGTCGTGCTCAAGGGCGTGCGCCCCGAGGGCGAAGCGGCGAAGAAAATGGTGAAGGAACTGGCCGATCACGTCGGCAAGGAAATCGGGCCGATCGCCAAGCCGAAAGACATCCGTTTCGGCGAGAACCTGCCGAAGACCCGTTCCGGCAAGATCATGCGCCGCCTGCTGCGTTCGCTGGCCAAGGGCGAAGCGGTGACGCAGGACACGTCGACGCTGGAAAACCCGGCGATCCTGGAGCAGCTCAAGGGCGGTAACTAAGGGCTCCGGGCGACGACTGGAAAAAGCGGCGAAGATCGCATGCCGATACAGGCCGGCGCCGGCATGGTGCCGGCCTCGTCATTGGCGCTACGGGAGAAGCGGGAATGACCGACAGTGCAACGGACATGCTGATATCCGCCGGCATGGATTTTCTTCGCCGGCATGCGCCGTTCGACCGCATGGAGCCGGAGGCGCTGCGGTTTCTGCTCGAACGGGCCAGGCTCGCGTATTATCCGGCGGACGCGCAGATCGTGTCGCCCGAGCGGGGCGTTGTCGAGACCTTCTACATTCTGCAACGCGGCAAGGTGCTGGCGCGCCAGGCGGGCGACGTCAACGTGGTCGACTACTCGACGATGACGCTCGGGCCGGGCGAGTGTTTCCCCATCGGTTCGGTCACCGGGCGACGCGCGTCGACGAATCTCTATGTCGCGCTGGACGATGTGTTTTGCTACGAGCTGCCGGCCGGCGATTTCTTCGAGCTGATGCAGAGGAGCGCGGTGTTCAACCTGCATTGCACGCAGTACATCGCCAGCCTGCTCAACCAGTCGCGGCAGCAGTTGCAGGTGCAGTTCGCGCAGCGCGCCGCCGAGCAGCAGACGATGAATTCGCCCCTGTCCTCCATCGTTAAGCGGGCGCCGGTTTCGGTGCCGCCCGGCACGACGATACGCGGCGTCATCGCAACGATGGTCGACAGCCACCTCGGTTCGATGATCGTCACCGACGGCGAACAAAAGCCGATTGGCATTTTCACTCAGTCGGACGTTCTCAAGCGCGTCGTTCTGTCCGGTGTTTCGCTGGATGAGCCGATCTCGGCGATCATGTCGGCCGATCCGCACACCCTGCCGCTGGCGTCGAACGCTTACGACGCGGCGCTGGCGATGGCGATGCACGGCGTTCGCCACGTCCTGGCGGTGGACGAGGGCGGGCGGCTCAAAGGCGTCGTTTCCGAGCGCGATCTGTTTACGCTGCAACGGGTCGGGTTGCGCCAGATCCGCCAGTCGATCGACCGCGCCGCCGACCTTGAAACCTTGTGTCAGGCGGCGAGCGATGTCCGGCAACTGGCCACCAACATGCTGGCGCAAGGGGTCGGCGCCGAGCAGTTGACGCAGTTTGTCTCGGCGCTCAACGACACGCTGACGCGGCGCATCGTCGAACTCAACCTCGAACGCCACGACCTCGAAGGCATCGATTGGGCGTGGCTGTCTTTCGGTTCGGAAGGCCGCGACGAGCAGACCTTCAGCACCGACCAGGATAACGGGATCGTCTATGTGTGCACCGACATGATGGATCGCGAGCAGACGCAGTTGCGCCTGCTCGATTTCGCCCGCGAGGTGAACGCCGACCTGGACAAAGTCGGTTTTCCACTGTGCAAGGGCAATATCATGGCCAGCAACCCGGAGCTTTGTCTGACCATCGAGGAATGGGAAAACAAGTTTGCCGACTGGGTGCGCACGCCGGAACCCGAGGCCTTGCTCAACGCCACGATCTTCTTCGATTTCCGGCCGCTCACCGGCAAGTTCCACCTCGCGCATCGCCTGCGCCTGACGCTGTTCCAGCAGGTGCGCGGCAACCCGCTATTCATGCGCATGATGGCGCAAAACGCGCTGTCGGTGCAGCCGCCACTCGGCAAGATCCGCGATTTCATCACCGACGCCGAGCCGGAGCATCCGGGCGCCATCGACCTGAAGAAGTCTGGCGCCCGCCTGTTTGTCGACGCGGCGCGTATTTTCGCGCTGGCGCAAGGCGTGCCCAACACCAACACCGTGCAGCGGCTCAAGCTGGCGAGCGCCAAGCTGAACGTCAATGCCAACGAAGTGGCGTCTGTCATCGAAGGGTTCAGCTTCATCCAACTGTTGCGCCTGCGTCACCAGCATTTCGAGCAGGAGCAGGGGCGTCCCGGGGACAACTATGTCAAGCCGGATCGTTTGAACGAGCTCGAGCGGCGGATTTTGAAAGAGTCCTTCCGCCAGGTGCGCAAGCTGCAACAGCGCCTGAAGCTCGACTATCAGCTTTGAACCGCGGATCATGAGCTCCTGGCTGTCATCCTTTTTCGGCGGTGCGGCGCGGCGGGACGTTTCGCTGACGCCGGAGCAGTTGCGGGCGGTCGCCGGTTGGGAAGAGCTGCCGCCGGCAGAAACCGGCCGCCCGCATTCCTCGACCCGCTATGTCGTCGCCGACGTTGAAACCACCGGTCTTTCGCTGGAAAAGGACAGGCTGATCTCGATCGGCGCGGTGGCCGTGACGAATGGCCTGATCGGCGTCAACGACGCTTTTTCGGTGGTGCTGCGGCAGGAGCGGTCGAGTTCGCCGGAAAACATCCTAGTCCACGGCATCGGCGGTTTGGCGCAGCGAGAAGGCGTAGCGCCTGCCGATGCGCTGATCGCGTTTCTGCACTATGCCGGCAAGGCGCCGCTCGTCGCCTATCACGCGCGCTTCGACCAGGCCATGATCGGCAAGGCCATGCTCGAATCCCTCGGGTTCGCGCCCGGGCTGGAATGGATAGACCTCGCCTGGGTAATGCCGGAAGTTATTCGCGATCGGGCGCCCGGCGAAGAGTTGAACGAAAAAACGCTGGACGACTGGCTCGGCCTCTTTGGAATCGAGAACATCCGGCGCCATAACGCCGTTTCCGACGCCTACGCCACGGCCGGGTTGCTGCAGGTGGCGATGGCGCGCGGCGCGCGATACAAGCTGAACTGTGCGGCCGACTTTATCAAAGCCGAAAAGGCCAGACGCTACAAGCACCGGGCGGTTTAGCCGGCAGCCAAAACGGGTGTGGGAGCGCGGCTCCGCCCGCGATGGCGCGCGAACAAGACCCGGCGAACGATCCTGAAATGCAATAAGATCGCGCCATGAAGGACAACAACACCGGCCAGCTACGGCGTTATTACACCCTGTACACGGGCGGTTTCCTCGCCTTCATCGCGGAAACCTCGTTGAGCGATTCTTCAATCGACTCAAGCAGTTTCGTCGCCTCGCGACCCGATACGACAAACTCGCCCATCGGTTCAATGCGTTTTTGCATTTGGCATGTACTTATATCTGGTTACTGTGAACACGCTCTAGTGACGAAGCGCTGGGCAGCAAAACCAAGTTCTGGTTTCGGCAGGGTGGGCAGCACTGGTTGTTCAAGGAAGCGCGAGACCATACCGGGGAGGGATGGGCGGAGAAGATCTCTGCCGAAATTGCGGCCTTGATGGGCATTTCCGCTGCCACGGTAGAGATGGCGGAGTATGAGGGTCGGCAAGGTTGTGCTTCGCTCATGTTTGTGGATTCTGCCCGTGGCGAGGTGCTCTACCACGGCAACGAAATTCTGGCGGGTCAAGTGCTGGGCTATGATCCGGCCAAGAAATTCCGCCAGTCCGACCACACGCTGGAAAACATCCGCATAGCGATCTGCGAGCTTTTCCCTGAACCAGAAATTCATCATTCCGTATTAACCGCACTGGCCGGTTATCTGGTGCTGGACGCACTAGTCGGCAATACCGACCGGCACCATGAGAATTGGGGTCTGTTGTTACGTCCCAAGTTAGAGGGAGATTCTCTTGCCGGGGCGGAATTGAGCGTCGCGCCAAGCTTTGACCATGCCTCATCGTTGGGGCGGGAACTGCGTGACGAAAAGCGGCACAATATTTTGTGTTCTGCTGGCGTGGGCGCGTACGCCCGCAAAGGGCAGGGCGCGGTGTTTTTCGCGCCAGAAGATGCGCATGGGGCGAACCCCCTGCGACTGGTGGAGTTTGGCGCAAACCGTTTGGGGGAGTATTTTTTGC
Source organism: Betaproteobacteria bacterium (assembly GCA_016208425.1). Taxonomy (GTDB): domain Bacteria; phylum Pseudomonadota; class Gammaproteobacteria; order Burkholderiales; family Rhodocyclaceae; genus JACQYA01. The sequence goes on along the minus strand of JACQYA010000160.1, from coordinate 20,339 downwards.
CTGGCTTGAAACCGCTGAACCGGTTTGCAATCCCAGACCTGAATGCAGTAGTGGACCGAGTGCCTGACGAACACATGACCGTTGCGGCGAAAGTCTTTACCAAGGCGTTTCTTGCCTATACCTATGAGGCGCTATGCAAACTTCAGAAGCGATGAAATCACTCTTTCTTGCTTGGCAGGCGCCGACACGCGCCTGGTTCCCCATTGGTCGCCTGAATGCTGACCGGGAACACGGTCTGTATGTCTTCCAGTACACTCAGGGCGCGCTTCGCGCCAAGGAGCAAGTGGGTTTCCAGCCATTGCCTGCTTTCCCGGATTTCGGTGCTCGCTACGAGGCTTCCGAGTTGTTCCCTCTATTCAAGAACCGCGTACTCGATCCGCACCGTCGCGATTTTGCGGAGTACCTGCGAACGCTCGATATTGACCCGGCGAACCCCGACCCCATCGAAATTCTAGGCGTGAGCGGTGGCGAGCGCCAGACCGACAGTTTTGAAGTGTTCCCGAAGATTGAAAAAGGGTCGGATAATTCATTTCGTTGCCGCTTCTTCCTGCACGGTTTGCGCCATGTTGCCGAACCAGGGCAACACCGTGGATTGCTGTTACGACAGGATGAATTGTTGCAAGTGTCGTTGGAACTCAACAACCCGGTGACTGGCCCAGCCATTCAGCTAACAACTCGGGACTATATGTTCTTGGGTTGGGCGCCGCGCTATTTGGTGGGCGATATTCTGAAAGCTGTTGCCGGAACTTCCACACTAAGTGCCCGGGTGGTAAGAGTAAACGAAAGCCACGTTCCGGTAAATCGCCGCATTCTGATTGAATTGACTGGCCGTCTGCCGGAAAGCATGGTGCCAATGTCGGGTGCGGACTTTCAGCCTGTTCACTGAGTGATTTCCTGTGCTACGCAGGGGATGCGCATGGCGTCGGGCAGACCGTTCAGAGCGGATTTTTCGCGGGTTCTTCACGAGTCTTCGTGTGACGAACGATCCTGAAATGCAATAAGATCGCGCCATGAAGGACAACAACACCGGCCAGCTACGGCGTTATTACACCCTGTACACGGGCGGTTTCCTCGCCTTCATCGCGGCTTTGGCGGTGCTCGAATATTACGGGATGCCGCCGCGCTGGATCGGCTACTCGTTTCTCTTCCTGACGCTGTTTCTCTACGCCACGATAGGCATCATGGCGCGCACGTCCAACGTTTCCGAATATTACGTGGCGGGGCGGCGGGTGCCGGCCGTGTTCAACGGCATGGCGACCGGCGCCGACTGGATGAGCGCGGCGTCCTTCATGGGGCTGGCCGGGACGCTGTATCTGTCGGGCTATCAGGGGCTGGCCTACGTGATGGGCTGGACTGGCGGCTACGTGCTGGTCGCGCTGTTGCTGGCGCCCTATCTGCGGCGCTTCGGCCAGTACACGATCCCCGATTTTCTCGGCGCGCGTTACGGCGGCAACGCGGCGCGCCTGGTCGGCGTCTTCGCGGCGGTGCTGGCCTCGTTTGTTTATGTCGTGGCGCAGATTTACGGCGTCGGCGTCATCACCAGCCGCTTTGTCGGCTTGCAGTTCGAGGTCGGCGTGTTTGTCGGGCTGGCCGGCATTCTGGTCTGCTCCTTCCTGGGCGGGATGCGCGCCGTGACGTGGACGCAGGTCGCGCAGTACGTGATCCTGATCGTCGCCTATATCGCACCGGTGGCGATGCTGTCTTTCAAGGTCACCGGCGTGCCGGTGCCGCAGATCGTTTACGGCGAGGTGCTGCAAAAGGTCGCCGTGCTGGAGACCCGCATCTTTCACGATCCGGCCGAGGTCGAGGCGCGCCGCCTGTACCGCGAGCGCGCCGACGCCTACCGCGACAAGATCCTCCGCCTCCCCGCGTCGCTGAACGAAGAGAAACAGAATCTCTCGATCCGGATCAATGCGATGAAAGGCGAGAACGTGCAGATGCGGGAGGTCGTCGCGCTCGAGCGCCAGCGCCGCGATTTGCCATCGAACCCCGATGTCGCCCGCGAACGCTGGGACGCGGCGATGCGCGCGGCGGCCGAACGCGGTGCCGGGCCGGTGCATCATGCCGCCGCGTTTCCCGGCGACGACGAGCCGGCGCAGAGCACGGCGCGCCTCAATTTCCTGACGCTGGTCTTCTGCCTGATGGTCGGCACGGCGGCCTTGCCGCATGTGCTGATGCGCTACTACACGACGCCCTCGGTGCGCGAAGCGCGCGACTCGGTGTTCTGGTCGCTGCTTTTCATCCTGCTGCTTTACTTTACGGCGCCTGCCTATGCGGTGTTCGCCAAGTACGAGATCTATTCGCACTTGATCGATACCGGCATCGCGCAACTGCCCGGTTGGGTCGGCGCCTGGGGCAAGCTCGGCCTGGTGTCGATCGAGGATATCAACCGCGACGGCATTCTCCAGTTGGCGGAGCTGGCGCTCAACCCCGACGTGATCGTCCTTGCCACGCCGGAGATCGCCGGGCTGCCCTACGTCGTTTCCGGCCTGGTGGCGGCGGGCGCGCTGGCGGCGGCGCTATCGACCGCGGACGGCCTGCTGCTGACCATCGCCAGCTCCTTGTCGCACGACGTTTACTACAAGATCTACCGGCCGGCGGCGACGACGCAGTGGCGTCTGGTCGTTTCCAAAACCCTGCTGCTGGTTACCGCCGTGGTCGGCGCGACGGTCGCCGCGCAAAAGCCGGCGACCATCCTGTTCATGGTCGCCTGGGCGTTCTCGATCGCCGCTTCGGCCTTTTTTCCCGCATTGGTGCTCGGCATCTTCTGGAAGCGCGCCAACAAGGCGGGCGCCGTCGCCGGCATGAGCCTGGGGCTGCTCGCGACGCTGTATTACATGGTGCGCGTGCAGTTCGACACCATCCCCTGGCTCGGCATACACGGTATCGGCATGGAGCCTTGGCTGGGCATCCAGTCCACGTCGGCGGGCGTTTGGGGGGTGGCGATCGGCTTTGTGACCATCGTCGTCGTCAGTCTGCTGACCGATCCTCCGGGTCAAGAAGTGCGGGATTTTGTCGAGCAGGTGCGCTATCCCGGCGGTTGAATTTTCGGAATTTTTTTGTTTGGCCCCGCGCTTGTAAGGTTGGTGTCAGGATTGCAGCCCTATTCTTGCCAATAGTCCGGGCGATGTCAGGAAGCTGTAAGTTTTTTCCGCATCTCACCCGGGCGATGGTGGCCAGATGCAAGCGGATATTGAAGGCGCGGAAGACGTCCGATGTACATGAGGCCACACGGTTGGCTCAGGGGTTGCCCGGAGCTTTGAGGTTTACACCAAAGGAGGAGGGTTCAGATGCAGCTTACTCAAAAACACCAGGAGTATTGGCAGCGCAACCTGAAGATGACCGGCATTCTGCTGGCTATCTGGTTCGTCGTGACATTTGTCGCCAGTTACTTCGCACGCGAACTGAACGGCATCACCGTTCTCGGTTTCCCGTTCGGATTCTACATGGGCGCCCAGGGTTCCTTGATTATATATGTCGCCATCATCTGGTATTACGCGCGCTACATGAATAATCTCGACGAAGAGTACGGCGTTCACGAGGGAGATGACTGATGGCTACGCAATCGTCCAACGCAGCGTTCTTCAGCAGCCTGAAGCGCTATTACACCTTCTATACCGGCGGTTTTATCGCCTTCGTCGTCCTGGTCGGGGTTCTTGAGCAAATGGGGGTGCCGAACAAAGTGCTCGGCTATATGTTCCTCGGCGCGACGATACTGCTTTACGCCGGTATCGGCTTCATGGCCAAGACGGCGGATGTCGGCGAGTATTACGTCGCCGGCCGCCGCGTGCCGGCCTTGTTCAACGGCATGGCGACCGGGGCCGACTGGATGTCGGCGGCGTCCTTCATCGGCATGGCCGGCACGCTCTACCTGACCGGTTACGACGGCCTGGCTTTCGTGATGGGCTGGACTGGCGGTTACTGCCTGGTGGCGCTGTTCCTGGCGCCGTATTTGCGCAAGTTTGGGCAGTTCACGATCCCCGACTTTCTCGGCGCCCGCTTTGGCGGCAACATTCCGCGCGCCATCGGTGTGTTCGCCGCCATTCTCTGCTCGTTCACCTATGTGATCGCGCAGATTTACGGTGTCGGCATCATCACCAGCCGTTTTACTGGCCTGGAGTTCGGGATCGGCGTCTTCGTCGGTTTGGCCGGCATCCTGGTCTGTTCCTTCCTTGGCGGCATGAAGGCGGTGACGTGGACGCAGGTGGCGCAGTACATCATCCTGATCGTTGCTTACATGATCCCCGTCGTCTGGCTGTCGGTGAAGCATACGGGCGTGCCGATTCCGCAGGTGGCCTACGGCTACGCGCTGCAGAAGGTGAGCGAGCGCGAGAAACAGCTCAACGACAAGACGAGCGATGCGGGTGCCAAGGAAGAATCGGTGCGCGCCATCTTCCGTTCGCGCGCGGCAGCGGCCGATGCCAACCTGAAAGGGCTGGAAGCGGGTGGCCCGGCTTTCCTGGCGGCGGAAAAAGCCAAGCTGGACGCCAGGGTCGGCGAGTTGAAGGCGGCTCCGGCGCCGGACGCCAAGGCGATCGAGGCGGCGGAAAAGGCGGCCAAGGACTATCCGGGCGATCCGGCCAAAGCCAAGGCGGCGTGGACTAAGGCCAAGGGAGACGCGGGCGCCAGGGCGGCTCCGGTCAAAGCACACGCCGATCCGTTCCAGGGCAAGGACGAGAACGCCGCCAACATCGCGCGCAAGAACTTCCTGGCCTTGATCCTGTGCCTGATGGTCGGCACCGCCGCGCTGCCGCACATCCTGATGCGTTTCTACACCACGCCATCGGTGAAGCAGGCGCGCCAATCGGTGTTCTGGTCGCTGTTCTTCATCTTCCTGCTCTACTTTACCGCGCCGGCATTGGCGGTGCTTGCCAAGTTCGAGATCTATAACTTCCTGGTCGGCTCGTCGTTCGCGAGTTTGCCGGCTTGGGTCTCGAACTGGGCGGCGGTCGACAAGACGCTGATGTCGATTACGGATGTCAATATGGACGGCATCGTGCAACTGGCCGAAATCGTGATCGGCGGCGACCTGATCGTGCTGGCGACGCCGGAAATCGCCGGTTTGCCGTATGTGATTACGGGTCTGGTCGCGGCCGGCGGTTTGGCGGCGGCACTATCGACGGCCGACGGTCTGCTGCTGACCATCGCCAACGCGCTGTCGCACGATCTGTACTACAAGATGATCGACCCGAACGCCACGACGACCCGCCGTATCGCGGTTTCCAAGGGTCTGCTGCTGGTCGTCGCGGTGCTTGCCGCCTATGTTACGTCGCTGAAACCGGGAGACATCCTCTTCCTGGTCGGCGCGGCGTTCTCGCTGGCGGCGGCGGCGTTCTTCCCGGCTCTGGTGTGCGGCATTTTCTGGAAGCGCGCCAACCAGTTGGGAGCCATCATCGGTATGGTGCTCGGCCTGGGCATCACGGCGTACTACATGTATATCACCTACCCGTTCTTCGGCGTCAACGCGCCCAAGTGGTGGGACATCAACCCGATATCGGCCGGTATTTTCGGCATCCCGCTCGGTTTCATCGGCATCATCGTCGGTTCCTTGATTTCTCCGGCGCCGTCGAAGGAGGTGCAGGAGCTGGTCGACCACGTTCGTTACCCGAACCTGGAAGGCGATATCAATACCAGTGCCGCTTGATTGATCCCTCCATCCAATCGAGTGCTTGCAAGACCCGCTTCGGCGGGTCTTTTTTCGTGGTTGCGGGGATCTCGTGGAGCGGTTGTGGCGGGCTAATTCCATTTTCAGATCTTCAGGCGCCTGGGAAAAGTTGAGAAAACAATAGCGCCAAAACAGGGTGCGACACCAAAACGGGGAAGCCCGCAGGCTTCCCCGTTTTTTGGCAAAGACAAACAGCTCGCTATTTGACGGTCAACGCTACTGATTTGCTGTTGTTACCCGTGTTGCTGTCGGCCGTGTCAGAAAGAGCGTTGCCCGTTACCGTCATGCTACCCGCCACCGATGGGCGCAGGTAAACATAGCGGTTACGTGATACGCCTTTCGCCAGGTTGCCGAAGTTGCACGTCACTTGCGTCGTGGTCGCACCGCATTCCGATGCGCCGGACACCCATGTCATGTTGCCCGGCAATGGCAGCACGAAGCGGGTATTGCTCGCCACATCGTTGCCGTTGTTTATCAGAACGAAATTAAAACCGACGGATGCCCCTTTGGCCGGGGAGGTAGTGCTGGCCGTGAACGTTGTCAGAGCCAAATCGGCGTTAGCTGTGGTCGTCGGCGGTGCGGTCACCGTCACGCTGTCGCTGGCCTGATTGTTGGTGCTGTTGCTGTCCGCGACGGAGGAAGCGACATTCGCTACCACTTGCGCTGTCCCCGCACTGTTGAAAGCGATACGGATACCCCAAGACTTTTGCGTGCCACCGGCCAATGCGGTTTGCTTGCAAGTGACCGTAGCGCCCGCGCTGACACAGTTGGCGTCCAGGGAATTCAGCTGCATCGAGGCGAGCAAGGGTAGCGTTACTGTCGCATCGGTTGCTAGCGTGCCGAGGTTGCTAACTTTGGCGGTGAACGCCACCGCCTGGCCGACCGCCGGTGCGACCCCGTCATGCGTCAAGCTCAGAGACACGTCTGTCGTGGTCACAACGGGGGGCGGGGGAGGAGGGGGGGGCGTTGCCGCGCTGTTGATGCCCGGTAACGCGGCTTTTAGTGCCTGCGTGGTTTGGGTGTGTTCGCCCACATAGCTGTTCCAGCCCCGGTAAATACCAAAATTGGATTCGTTGTAGGCAAACAGTTGGCGGTTAATGCCGTAATGGTCAAACGCCGCATTCGCATCCGCCAGCCATTGCACGCCGTTAACACCCGCCAGCTCATATTTTTCAAACGTGATCCCGTATTCGCCGATATTCAGCGGCACGTTGAAACTGTCCGTACCGATGTTATAAAAACTGGCCGGCAACAGGTTTTTGATGGATTGTTTGAAGCTTGCCAGCGTACCGGTATACGGCGTGTTGTTGGTATGCGAACCCGCCCAACTCCACGGCTCGTAATAGTGGACGTCATACAGGACGTTGTTATCCGCCAGTTTGTACATGCCGGTGTCGCTGCCGTGGAAAGATTCCTCGACGATGACCAGATGGTTGGTGTCTACCGCACGGATCTTGTTGATGAGTGTTTGCGCGTAGGCAAACCATCCGTTGACGTAAGGCTCGTTGATCAAGTCATAGGCAACCACTGTGGTTTCGTTACGGTAACGCTGGGCAATGGCTACCCACAAGCTTTCCAAACGCTGTTTCAGGTCGGCACGGCTGCCAAAATTCTTGAAGCCGTCGGCACTTTGGTAGCCGCCGGGCGGCTCGTGCATGTCCAGGATCAGGCGCACGTTGTAGCGCTTTGCCCACCGGATGTGGCGCTCCAGCACCGCCCAGCCTTCATTTTTATATACGCCGGGCGCGGCATCGTCTTCAAACAGCAAATAAGACAGCATCAAGCGTACGGTATTGAACCCCATCTGGCTGATTTCTTTGTAAGAATCCTCATCAGCATTTTTGTACTGGTAGTTGACCCGCGCCGTACCTTTGCCCGGATCGTAACCGTTGTCATACAGGTAAAGATTGATCCCCTTCAAGGTGACCGGGGTTTTGTTCGCCCCCATCACGAGGCGGTTGGCGTCGGCCCGAACCAGGGTGTCGGCGTCCAGGCCGGCCGGCGCCTGATAGCCGATCTCGGCGGTGGTGAGCGGGGTGACAAATACGTCATCGACGAGAAAAGCCTGGTTCGCCTTGCCGCTGATACAGACCTGTACCGTGTCAGTGGCGGCGAAATTGGCTTTGTACACACCGAACAGGCGTGTCCAACGGTCGGGGTAAACCCCCCCGTCGTAGGAGGATTGATCGCCATCCAACCCAATGGGAGCCGCCCCGTTGACGATCAGCCCCATCGCCAGATTGGCAAACGCGCCAGCATCGTTCGCCAGGCGTACCCGTGCGCCAAATTCGTACAGCGTGCCGTTGAGCAGGCGCGAGGTATCCAAGGTGTACACCGCCCCGTAAGGGCACCAACCGTAGGCGGAGACGATTTTCATCCCGTCTTGGCCCGCATACGCGGCGGCCGGGTCGAGGGTCAGAGTGGATTTGGCGCTGCGCCACAACAGGACGCCATTCTCAAACCCCCCATCGCCGATCAAATTCGTTCCCGCAAACGCGCTTTGAGCCGCTAATACCAGCGGCAAAACATAAAACAAATTTCTATGCTCCATCATAATAGACACTCCCTCCCTCGGATTAATCCTGTTATTGGCCGTGTTCGTCTTTTCAGGTTAGCGTAGCGGTTCCGGCAGCAGGTGCAGCAGGTCGGTGCGCCGGGCGTCGCGCATCAGGCGATTCGCGTGTTTCGGATCGAATTTGACCAGCTTGACCACCGTTTTCTCGACGTTGTCGGGGTCGTTCAGGTGGTGGTAGGCCATGCCGAGCTGGTAGTAGCCGATACCGTTCATCGGCTGCAATTCGACCACCTTGCGCAGTGCCTCGGCGGCCTGGGCGTGGTCGCCGGTAGCGGCGTAGGCCAAGCCCAAGCCATACCAGGCGCGGTCGAGCGACGGGACGAGCGCGATGGCCTGCTTGAAGGCCGCGATGGCCTCGGTTTTCCTGCCCGCCGCATCGCGCACGAAACCGAGGTTGAACCACGAGTTGCCGTCGCCGGGTTCGAGTTCGACGACCGTCTCGAACCAGCGCGCCGACGCCGCCAGCTCTTTTTTTTCTGCCGCGATCGCGGCAAGATGGCGTGCCGCCCGAGCCGATTTCGGGTTGGCCTTGAAGGCGCGCGTGTAGGCATCGAGGGCGGTTTCCCTGAAGCCAAAAAAATGCAGCAACCAGCCGCGCAGGTAGTAACGTGTGTAATCGTAGTTCATCGGTTTCTCCGGGGCAATCCGTGAGAATATCCCAAAAAAACTGTCAGGTGCTTCCGAATACTTCGCCCGGGGAAATCATGTCAATCGAACTATTTGTCGCGGGAGTGTTGCGGGCCGTCGTCGAGGTGGCCTTGCTCTGTCTGCTCGGCCAGGGGCTGGTCGGCCTGCTGGCCGGCGCGTCGCGCGCCAAGAATCCGGTCTACGCGCTGTTCGCCATTGTGGCGCGCCCGGCGATCCGCGCCACGCGCTTTATCACTCCGCGAGTGATTATCGACAAGCATATTCCTTACGTCGCATTCTTCGCCCTTTTCTGGCTGTGGATAGCGCTGGCCTGGGTCAAGCGGGCGTTGACTGGGTGACGGGGGGTTACGGCGAGCGCTAGGCGGGCGCTTGCTCGGCGACGGTGACGCAGTTGCGCCCCCGGTTTTTCGAGGCGTAGAGCGCGCCGTCCGCCCGCGCGACAAAATCGCTCAACGACTCCCCCGAACGATGGCGGGCAACGCCTACCGATACCGTGATGCTGGCCAGCGCTTCGTTGTTGTCGCTGCGCTTGATCCGGCATTTTTCGACGGTGGCACGGATCTGTTCCGCCAGGGATCGCGCGCCTTCAAGCGGCGTGTCCGGCAGCAGGATGACGAATTCCTCGCCGCCGTAGCGGGCGGCGGTGTCTTTCCCTTTGACGCCGTGCTTCAATATCTGCGCGATGGAGCGGATCACCTTGTCGCCGAACACATGTCCGTAGGTGTCGTTGACGCGCTTGAAGTGGTCGATGTCGGTAATCAGCAGGCTCGGCCGGGAACCCGGTTCGGCATCGGACAGGCAGCCTTCCAGCGCCACGTCGAACCCCTTGCGGTTGGTGAGGCCGGTCAGGCCGTCGATCAGCGCATCTTGCCTTGCCCGGCTGACTTCCTGGCGTAGCTGCTCGATTTCGCGCTGGCTCTCGTCCAGGCTGCTCTTCAGCGTGCCGATCGAGCGCTGCATATCTTGCGTGTGGCGCAGCAGCGCGGACATGCCGGCCGTTGCCGCCAGATCGGGGTTGCTGTTGTCCAGGTCGGCCGACCATCTTTCCAGCGCGCTGCCGAACTGGCCGGCCTGATCGCCCGCCGCCGCCGCCGATTGCGACATGTCGGCCATGACCTTCTGGAACCCGGCACTGACCCGCTGCGCCAGCTCCTCGTCGATTTCGGCGATATGTTTGCGGAACAGATCGTGCGTCGTCTGCTGGTCCAGGCGCTGGTCGTTCCGGGTGAGATCGTCTACGCGCGCTTTTAACGCCGGATTGATACCGGCCACGTATTCGTACCACACCGCATAGCTCACCGGGTTGAGCGCCGCGCTCTGTTTCGACATCAGGGGAAGTGCGCGTCTCAGAAACTCGGCGCTCTGCTCGATGCTCTCGTGATATTCCATGTTTATGTCCCCTGTCGTGCCCCGGTGCGCCTGTCTTCTGGTAAAGACGGCCGATTTTCGAGGGTGAATTATATTGTAAATTATCGCAAATAATTGGCGGTTTTCTGTCCTGGGGATGTGTCGGATGGACGCCGGATGCACGGCCATCGCGGGCTTGCCCGCGATATTCAGAACCTTACCAGCTCGGCCGGTCTCCACTGGGAACGAAACGTGGTGGCTCCACCTCCGCCGGTTCGCGGCACGATCTCGCGCGTCGTGTGCGTCGTGCGATTTCCTCGCGCCCGGGCCGCGGCTCGTCCAGATGGCCGGCGATCACATCGCGCGCCTGCTGGCACCAGGCGTCGGTGAGCCGGGCCAGGCCGGCGTAGAACGGTGTTGCGCAGCGTTCGGCGACGCGCGCCGCGAAATCGGGCAGCCAGCGCAGCAGGTGGTGGTCGAGGAAATCGGCCAGCAGAGCCAGCGCGCGCCGGTCGTCGTCAGCGGCTACCGCGAGCCGGCGGGCGAAGAACTGGAGCTGGAAAACCAGGTGGTCGTCGGGCCGCCGGCGCCAGTCGGGGGCGGCCAGGCCGGTGGCGGCGTAGATTGCGCGCAGGTCGAACATCGCTTCCTGGCAGACGAGATGGTCGTCGGAGAGCCAGAACGATTCGCTGGGCGAGGCGCCGTAGGCGCCGGTCAGGTAGATGGCGGCGAAGTCGGCGGCCAGGTCGTCCAGGGTGTCGGCGGCGGGGTGCGCGGGCAGGGACGAGACTGCGGCGCGCATCGCCCCGAAGCCCGTTCGGCTCGCCTCGCCGACCGGCAACAGCCCGAGGTTGTCGGGGAAACCGAGATGCTTCAGCCCGGCCAATAGCGGTGCCGTCAGTTCGGTGTCGTGAAGCAGCGCCAGTGTCGCCGCGTCGTCGGCCAGCGCGGCGAAGAGTTCCCGGATCATTCGACCTTGCCTTTGCGGTGCGGCACGAAGGCGATCGACGGCCGGGTCAGATCGGGGTCGGCCATGTTCTTCACCTGGCGCACGGGCTTGTCGTGCGGGCCGATGGCCGTCGTCGGGTGCTTGCCGGCCAAGATTTTGTCGATCGGGCCGATGTCGAGCACGCGCATCATGCAGGCCATCACGCAATACGGCTTGCGGCCGGCGTCGATTTCGTCGACGCAGAGGTTGCACTTCTGGACGATCCCTTCCTTCGCGTTCCACTGCGGCGCGCCGTAGGGGCAGGCGGCCTCGCAGCGCCGGCAGCCGATGCACAGCGTCGAGTCGATGTCGACGATGCCATCGTTTTCGCGTTTCCAGATCGCCCCGGTCGGGCAGGTCGGCAGGCAGGCCGGATCGGCGCAGTGGTTGCACGACAGGTTCACCTTGTAGGCGAAGACGTCGGGGTAGGTTCCGCCCTCGACCGCCATCACGCGCCGCAAGCGCGGGCCGGGCGGCAGGCCGTTCTTGTCCTTGCAGGCGATTTCGCAGGCGCGGCAGCCGATGCAGTCGACGTTGTGGTGCACGAAGCCGAGCTGCATCGCCGGTTTTGCCGGTTCGGCGGTCTGCGCCATCTTGCGCCTGAGGGCGGTCTTGACTCGCCGCATATCGAGCTTTTGAGCCATGGTCGTGCCCTCCTCAGGCGTCGCGCCGGAAGATGATCGAACGCGACGTGGCGCGGACATCCCAGCCGGGATGGTGTTCGAGCGCGGTCTTTTTCAGGTTGACCAGCACCGTGTTGTAGGCGAAGGCGCCGGCCGGGCTGGGTTCGTCCTTGGTCAAGAAATCCGGGTTGCCGGCGCGGTCGGTGCCCCGCTTGTCGAGATCCATCCAGGCGCCTTCGTGCACGACCGCGACGCCCGGCATGCAGCGCTCGGTGACGTAGGCGGGGACGACGATCCGGCCGCGCCCGTTCCATACCTCGACGATGTCGCCGGTCTCGATTTTCAGCCGGCGCGCGTCGGCGGCGTTGATCGTCACTTCCTGCTGGTAGGTTTCGCGCAGCCAGGGGAGGTTGTGGAACATCGAGTGCGTGCGCCAGCGCGGGTGCGGCGTGACGAGATGGAAGGGGTATTTCCCGGCCTTGCCGTGGCCTATCCACTCGAACGGTTCTATCCATTTGGGGATGGCCGGGATCGGGGCGCCGTACTGCGTGCGCGTCCAGTCCGCGACGCGCGCCAGCGTGGTCGAAAAAATCTCGATCTTGCCCGACGGCGTCTCGAATTTCTCGCCCTTCTCGATCTGCGCGCGGAAGGCGACCAGCGGCTGGTCGAAGATGAACTTGTAGACGCCGCGCCGCTTGAATTCTTCCCACGACATTTTGACGCCCTGCTGGTCTTGCACCTTTTTCCACCAGGCGGCGAGGTAGGCTTCGTCTACCGCGTCGGGGCTCTGGAAGTAGTCGCGCCCGGCACGCGGGTTGTAGCGTTTGCCGAAATCCTTGAGGCCAGGATCGAGCGCTTCCAGGCGGTAGGCGAGCTCGGTGTAGATCTGGAAATCGGTTTTTGCCTCGCCCAGCGGCGCGATGACCTTGGGCCGGTGGATGTAGTAGTGGCCCTTGTACCAGGGCAGGCCCACGTCGTGCCGCTCGAAGTGCGTGGCGGCCGGCAGCAGCACGTCCGCCCACAGCGCCGAGGGCGTGATCGTCGAATCGGAACAGACGACCAGCTCCAGCTTCTTGATCGCCTCGATTCCCTTGTTGATGTTGGTGAGCTGGTTGAACCAGTCCGAGCCGTGCCAGAAGATCGCCCTGATGTTCGGGATCTGGCCGTCGAGCGCGTCGTTGCGCGGCCAGCAGCCGATTTCCTCGCGTTTCACGTCCGGGTAGTTGAGCACGCAATGCGCCCAGCGGTCGGACTTGATCGACGCCCACCACAGGTTGGCGTTCTCGTCGTGCGGGTGGGCGACCGAAACCGGGTGCCAGCCCTTGCCGACGCCTTCCGCGCAGCCGCCGAGGACGCCGATGTTGCCGGTCATCGCCTGCAGCGCCGCCGCCATCCGGCTGTACTGTTCGCCGTGGGCGGCGCGGCCCGGCGCCCACGAGGCTTTGAGCGCCGCCGGCTTGGTGCGCGCGTAGAGGTCGGCGAGCTTGCGGATATCCGCCGCCGCGACACCGCAAATCCGCTCGGCCCATTCCGGCGTTTTCGGCGTGCGGTCGCTCATGCCGAGGATGTAATCCTTGAAGCTTTCCTGCCCCGTCGCCCACCCGGGCATGGTGCCGGCGTCCATGCCCTGCACGAAGCGGTCGATGAACGGCTGATCCTGGAGATGGTTGGCGAAGATATGGTGCGCCATGCCGGCCAGCATCGCCGCGTCGGTGTTCGGGCGGATCGGTATCCACCAGGCGTCGTAGGCGGCGGCCGAGTCCGTGTATTGCGGGTCGACCACCACGAATGTGCAGCCGCGCTGTTTGGCCAGCCGCATGTAGTAGCAGGTGTTGCCGCCGTGGAACGTGTAGGCCGGGTTCCAGCCCCACATGACGATAAGCTTGCTGTGGGCGAAGGCGTCGTCCTCGTTGCCGTCCGTGATCGTGCCGAAGGTGATGCGCGACGAGAAAGTGGTGCCCTGATAGCTGGGCACCGACCACGAACTCGTGCGGCAGCCGAACATGCCGAGAAAGCGCGCGAGCAGCCCCTCGATCTGGTCGGATTTATGCAGCACGCCGAAGGAAGCGCCGGCGTAGGCCTGGTCGAGGATCGCCGTCGGCCCGTATTTCCGCTTCAGCCAGACCATTTTGTGGGCGATATGGTCGAGCGCCTCGTCCCAGGAAACGCGCTTGAACTTGCCCTCGCCGCGTTCGCCGACGCGCAGCATCGGGGCGAGCAAACGCTCCGGCGAATAGATCCGCGTGCGGTACGACCGGCCGCGCAGGCAGGCGCGCAGTTGCGGCTCTCCGGGCGTGTCCTTGCCGTAGGCGCCGCCGGCCTGGTAGCGGCCGTCGTCGGTCGACAGGCGCACGATCACGTCGCCTTTTTTGTGTGCGACCAGCATGTGGCGCGAGCCGCAGTTGTGGTCGCAGGAAGTGACGACGGCCGTGAGCTGGTTGTCGGTGAGATACGGCGCGTAGGCGTGCGCGCGCGCATCTTCAAGTTCGAGCAGGCCGCCGCCGGCGAGCGCGGCGCCGGCGGCAGCGGTTTTCAGAAAGCTGCGGCGCTCCGGGTTGAGAAGGTCGGCTATGGGGGTTTTCATGGCTTCAGGAAACGCGCTTCGGAGTGTTTGGGGCGCTGTTGAGCCCATTCGGGCGTCCCCTCGGGCATCCCGGGCCAAGGGTTGCGGGCGTAGGGGTAGGCGGTGCGATACCAGGCGCGGCCGCCGTGACAACCGTAGCACACATCGCCGCCGCCCTTCGTCGCCCGGGCGGCCACCGCGGCGTCCTCGATGGCCCGGGCATCCAGATAGTCGACCCGGTGCCGGCGGGTGCGCACTGTCGCGTGACAGGTCAGGCAGTCGTTCTGGAACCTCTCCCCGACCTCGGGCCAGGCGCCGGGCAGCCCCATGATCCGGCTGGCCGGCATCCGGCCGTGGCACTTCAGGCAGGTAGACCCGACGTCGACCTGCTTGCGCAGCGTGAAGCCGGCGTCGTCTTGCCGCGCGGCGGTGGCCGAAGAACCCGGCGCTTCCTCGCGCGGGTCGTGGCCCTGGTGGCAGGTGTTGCATTTGAGCTTCATCAGGCTCTTGGCGAGCGGCGTGACCAGATGCCGGCGGTGAAAGCTGTCCTGCCCGCCGCGGTAAGTGCTCGTCCGCTGGTACCCGGCCAGGCTGCCGGCAGCCTCGACGCCGGCCGGGGAAACGGCGCGCGGCCTGTCTTCCAGCACCTCCCGGTGACAGGCCAGGCATTCCTCGTCGCCGGCCGACCCGATGGCCGGCTTGAAGTGCAGCGGGCTGTAGGTGGCGCGCAGCAACGCCCCCCCGGCATCGGCGGCGCGCCCAGCCGCCGTCGGCGCGTCGCCGCACGCCGACGCCAGCAGTAGCACCAGCACCAGCAGGCAGGCGAAAATCGGTTTTGTTGTCGGGTTCATGTGCGCGCGGTATTAGTGTGCCCCCTCTAGTTATTGTCACTACACTGACATCCGGGGGCAAGTGAAAAACTTGTGTGCCTTGTAAATTCATCGGAACGAAGGAGAGAGAAATGGGCAAAAAACTGAAGGCGCTGGCCGGTAGCCTGGCCGAAGGCCAACTCGCGATGACCGTCAAGGAATCCGCGCAACAGATCTGGCTCGCCGGGTTGGGCGCGTTCGCCAAGGCGCAGGAAGAAGGCAACAAGGTGTTCGACGCCCTGGTCAAGGAAGGCGAGAACATCCAGTCGAGAACGCGCAAGCTGACCGACGAGAAAATCGCCGAAGTGGCCGGCAAGGCGGCGGGTACATGGGATCGCCTGGAGCAGGTGTTCGAGGATCGCGTCGCGCGCGCGCTGGGCAGCCTGGGTGTGCCGAGCAAGAAAGACATCGACAAACTGAGCAAGCGCGTCGCCGAGCTGACCGCCGTCGTGCAGGAACTGACCGAGGCCAAGCCCGCGCCGGCCGCCAAAGCCGCCGTCGCGCCGGCCGCGACAACGGTTCCGGCCAGCAAGCCGGCCGCCGCACCGAAGCCGGCGGCGAAAAAGCCGGCCGCCAAACCGGCGGCGAAACCGGCCGCCAAGCCCGCAGACGCCAAGGCGGTCACGCCGGCCGACGTGTTGAAGACGATTCCCGGCAGCGGCGCCTGATCCGGGTAGTCCGGGTTGCCCGGGTTTTGTGCAGCGCCGGGCAACAGGCGCAGCTTCCCCGTGGGGGCGGGTTCGCCCGCGATAGCGGCCGTTTGGCGGGCAATCCCGCCCCGCGCCACGGGGTTCGGTCCGGCCGGTTCCAGGGAGAACTCTGATGGCGGAAATAAACCGGCATTCCAGGCTGGCTGTGGCGCTGGCCGGCGGCGGCCCGGTCGGGGGCATTTATGAGGTCGGCGCGATGGCCGCGCTCGACGAGGCGTTGGTCGGCGCGGCTTTCGGCGGTTTTGACATCTATGTCGGCGTCAGTTCCGGCGCCTTCATCGCCTCCGCGCTGGCAAACGGTTTGTCGCCGGCCCGGTTGGCGCGCATGCTGGTCGACAATAACGCCAGCGAAGTATTCGACCCCGACCTGCTGTTGCGCCCGGCGTTCGGCGAGTACCTCAAGCGCGCGCAGTCCGTTCCCCCGCTACTTTGGGGGGCGTTCCGCCACTACCTTTCCGACCCGTGGCATCTCGGCCTGTTCGAGGCGTTCCAGCGCTTGAGCCACGCCATTCCGGCCGGCGTTTTCGACAACGCCGGCATCGATACGCTGCTGCGTAAAATGTTTTCGGTGGCCGGGTGCAGCAACGACTTCCGCGAGTTGAAGAACCAGCTTTTTCTGGTGGCGACCGACCTCGATTCCGGCGAGTCGGTCGCGTTCGGCGGCGCCGGGCACGACGACGTGCCGATTTCGACGGCAGTGCAGGCCAGCGCCGCGCTGCCGGGACTCTTTCCGCCGGTGCAAATCGGCGGGCGCCATTACGTCGACGGCGCGCTGATAAAGACGCTGCACGCCTCGGTGGCGCTGCGCGAGGGCGCCGATCTGGTGATCTGCATCAACCCGCTGGTGCCCTTCGATTCGGGGCTGGCGGCCAAATTGCCGAAGCGCGACCACTTGCACCATGCCCCCGCGCATCTCGTCGAAGGCGGCTTGCCGGTCGTCCTCGCGCAGACCTTCCGCGCCATCATCCACTCGCGCATGCGCGCCGGCATGGATCGCTACAAGCATCAATACCCGGACGCCGACATCGTCCTCTTCGAGCCGACGCGCGACGACGCCGACATGTTTTTCACCAACGTGTTCAGCTACCGCAGCCGCAGCCGCCTGTGCGAGCACGCCTACCAGCGCACGCGCACCGAGCTCTACCGGCGGCGGCACGAACTGGCGCCGGTTCTCGCGCGTCACGGCCTGTCGCTCGACCTGGCGGCGCTCGAGGATCATCGCCGCTCGCTGTTGCCCGGCAAGCGCCGCCCCGGATTCAAGGCCGCAGCGAACGCGCTCGACGCTTCCTTGCAGGAGCTGGATCGCTGGTTGCGGCGGCGGGCCGGTTCCGGCGCCTGATTTCTCCGGTCACGCCGTCCCCTGCAACGCATCGCGGCTGGCGACGAGCGTCGCGCAGTAGCGCATGTCGTTGCTCATGACGTGACCGATGCTGAAACCGAGGGTGAACTGCATGACAGACCAGCCCGGTGCCAGCAAAGACCCTCCCGGCTGCTGGCGCCCGTCCTCGAAGGTGCGGAAGCGTTGTTTCAGGAGCGCCATCTCGGCGAGCATGGCCCGGTGCTCGGCCGCGTGCTCTTCCAGGCCGTCATAGCCGATTTCGGCAAGCAGCCGTTCCTCATAAGCGAAGTGGGTCTCCAGGAGGCTTGCGAGCTTGTCCACGGCCGGGCCGAGAGAGCTGGCGCTGCCCCCGGCCCGCCAGTTCTCGTAAACTTTGGCGCCCAAATCGAAAATCGCCTTGTGCTGGGCGTCGATGCCCGGATGTTCGACGGAAAGATGATCTCCCCACTGGATGAGGTTGCTGACGGAGAGGTGTTGCAACTGCATCCGGCCAAAAAGCGCGTTGTCGGTGCTCATCGTGATTTCCCCAAGAAATTCGGGACATGATCGGATCACCGGATGCCGCCGAACCGGTGCCGGGATGCGTGCCCGATGCGCGCGATTACCTGGCGGAAAACCGGTGGCGCCAAGGGTCAAGAACCCACGTTTGACCCCCTCCGGGCGAATAGTTCCTGGCCCGCGCGGTGTTCTGACACGATTGTTCGCGGCGGCCGGCCGGCATTCACCGGGCTGGCCGGCGGTGCTATGCTCGTGGCCGGAGAAATTTTGCGAGGCGGTTGAATCCCGATGGAAAGAAAACCGAAGCGGCGAACCCGCGAACGCATCCTCGAAACCGCCCTGCGCCTGTTCAACGACTTCGGCGAACCGAACGTGACGACGACGGTGATCGCCGACGAAATGGACATCAGCCCCGGCAATCTCTACTACCACTTCCACAACAAGGACGAGATCGTCGAGGCGATCTTTGCCGACTTCGAGCGCGCGATCGAGGAAACGCTGGCCGCGCCGGCCCGCCGTTCGGCCGACGTCGACGACATCTGGCTGTTTCTGCACCTGCTTTTCGAGAACATCTGGAAGTACCGCTTCTTTTACCGCGACCTGAACGATTTGCTGACGCGCAACCGGGTGCTGGAGATCCACTTCAAGCAGATCCTGGCGCACAAGGTGCGCACCGCCAACACGCTGTGCGAAAGCCTGGTCGCGTCCGGCGCGATGCGCGCCACGGCCGGCGAGCTGCGCGCGCTGGCGACCAATATGGCGGCGCTCGCCACCTATTGGCTGTCGTTCGAATACGCGCGCGATCCGCGCGCCAACGCCGAGGGCGAGCGTATCGGGCGCGGCGTCTACCAGGTGATGGCGATGGTTTCGCCGTTTCTGGTCGGCGGGGCACGCACGCTGCTGGAGAAGCTCTCCGGCGAGTATCTCAAGCGCTAGCGCAGACCGCAGACCGATAAACCCACCCCCCGCCACCGAGGAGAAAAATCATGGTCTGGAAGAAATTCCCCTACCCCGACAAGGCCTTCGATTACACCGGCGCGGCGCTCAAGAAAAACTGGCCGCGCCTGCATCGCGGCGACCGCGAGCCGTTTCCGGCCGACGCCAAGGTGCAGGAGGCGTGGCGCGCTTACCATGCCGGCGATTTCGGCAAGGCGGTCGCGCTGGGCGTCGCCTGCGGCATCGACGGCTACACCGCGGCCAACAAGGCCGCCGCCGTCTATGCCACGTATCTGGAAAGCGACGACGAACGAAAACTCGAACTGCTGGCCGAAGCCGCCAAACGCTGCGAGGAGATGCAGGCGGCGCAGCCCGACAACGCCAACGCCTGGTATCTGCACGCCTTCGCGCTCGGCCGCTACAGCCAGGGCATCTCGGTCGCCAAGGCGCTGGCGCAGGGGTTGGGCGGCAAGATCCGGCACAGCCTGACGCGCGCCATCGAGCTCGAACCGGCGCATGCCGACGCGCATATCGCGCTCGGCGCCTACCACGCCGAGGTGATCGACAAGGTCGGCGCTCTGGTCGGCGGGCTGACCTACGGCGCCAGGAAAGACGCCGGTGTCGCGCATTTCGAGACGGCGCTCAGGCTCAACCCCGATTCGGCGATCGCGCGGATCGAATTCGCCAACGGCCTGGCGATGATGTTCGGCCGCCCGCGTTTGAAAGATGCCGAACGCTATTACCGGGAAGCCGCCGCCTGCACGCCGATGGACGCGATGGAACGATTGGATGTCGGCGCTGCCAAAGAGGAGCTTGAAGATTGACCCCGCCTTCCGCCGTTTGCCGGCATCCATTCAGGAGAAACCGATGCGCCCGCTGATTTGTGCACTGCTCTTCATTGCCGGCGCAGCGCTGGCCGGCCCCAACGATGCCTCGAGGTTCGACGAATCGCCGCTGGGCGCGCAAAAGGCCGTATATCACTTTGTTTTCGAGAAACCCGAAGATCTCCTGCAGGCGCTGGGATACCTCAACAATCACCTGAACGCGCTCAAAGAGTTCGGCGACGCGGGCAAATCGCACCTCGTCGCCGTCGCCATCGGCAACGAGCTGCACATGCTTTCGCGCCTGAACAGCGCGGCCTATCCCGATATTTACGACAAGCTGAAAGCCTTGGCCGACCGTGGCGTCACTTTTCGCGCCTGCCGCAACGCCGCCAGTTTCCGGGGCTACAAACCCCGGGATTTCTACGACCTGGTGACCGTTGTTCCGGCCGGTGTGAGCGAGCTTGCCAAGTGGCAAAGCCAGGGCTACGCCTATATCTCGGGCGATGTCATCAAGCGCACGAAGCGCGGCGAGTTCAGGGAAAAACACCCGGAGATCATGGATTGACCGCCGGGATACCGGACGCCAAACGCGCCCGAACCTAATGCATTCGCCGAACCTCTGCCGCACGGATTCCCGCCTGCGCGGGAATGACGTGACGGGGTGCTGAGGCGTTATTCCAAATTTACAAATAAACACATCCAGCGATGGCCGGCAACGGACGCCGTCGTTTCAAGAGACAACACGGGTGCAGTT
>JACQYA010000075.1 GCA_016208425.1 Betaproteobacteria bacterium | reverse complement strand
TTGCCGCCAATAGAAAGCGGCTTGGGCGAAGTTCTTGTTCTGGTAGGCGGCGACCCCCAGCAGTTCCAGTGCCTTTTCTTCCTTGTCGTTGATCTCCAGCGCCCTGGCGAGCAGCGCCATGGGCTTGCCGTCGATCTTGTGCCCCTGCGCCAGCGCCAGGGCTTCGGCGTAGTCCGCCAGCAAACGGGAATCGTCCGGCAGCAAGCGGCTGGCCTCGGCGAGCGCCCCCGCAGCGCCATCGAAACGCCCCAGCGCACCATAAGCGTGCCCGAGCATATGCCAGCCCGATGCGTCGTCCGGTTTGTCCTTGAGCCTCGCTTCCAGCGCGGCGATCATCGCCGACGGATCGTGTTCTCCCCGCGCTGCGCCCGCCCCCCCGCCGCGCGACGATCCGTCGGCAGCCTGGGCCGGAGCGATCGCTTCGGGGCTGCCGAGCATGGCGTACAAACCCAACGCCAGCAGGGGAACCGCCCCGGCCAGGACGAAACCCGCCCAGCGGCCGCTGTCTGCCGGCCTGGCGGCGGCCGCGCGCGGCGGCACGTCTTCGCTCAAGCGTTTTTCAAGCTCCAGCACGGCGCCCCGATACTGGTCTTCGGCCAATTCTCCGCGCTGGAGGTCGGCGGCCAACTCCCGCAACTGGTCGCGGTAAATCGCGACGTTGACCGCCTCGCGATCCACCGCGCAGGAACGGACGCGGCGCCGCAACAGCGGCGGCGACACGAATGCCAGCGCCACGACGATGAAAAGAAAGACAACAATCCAAAAAAGCGATACCGGCCCGAATCCGTTCATGAGCATTTATCCGTGGTTATCGATGCCCAGCAGCGCTTCGACGCGCCTGCGCTCTTCTTCCGGCATGGCGTCTTCTGCCGTTTTTGCGCCGCGCCGTTTGAGGAACACATAGAAGCCCCACGCCGCGCCGATCAGCAGCGCGAACGGGCCAAACCAGAGCAGCCAGGTGGCGGGCTTGAGCGGCGGCTTATAGCGCACGAAGTCGCCGTAGCGCTGGGTGAGATAGTCGATCACCTGCGCATCGCTCTTGCCGGCGCGCATCTGCCAGCGGATTTCCCGCCGCAAATCCTGCGCCAGCGGAGCCTGCGAACCGGCCAGCGACTCGTTCTGGCAGACCAGTCAACGCAGCTCTTCGGAGAGTTTGGCCATGCGCTGTTCGAGCCGTGCGTCGTCGGCCGGCGGCCTGGCCTCCCCGGCCCAGACGGCGCCAAAACACAATAGTGCGGCGAATAGCCAGCGGTTCATCAAAAACTAACTCCTGGTCTGAAACCTCCCCCCTTTAGGGGGATTCCTTTTATTGACCACGGACTCGTGGCAAAACGGTGTTGCAACCTCCTCCTTCAGGGGGAGGATCAATCCGTAGACCTCTATCCGTCGGCGGGTTTGCAGTCGATGAATGAGGTCGGCTGAGGATTGAAACATCGGAGCAGTTCCTCCGCCAGCGGCAGGATCGTTTTCTCCAGCGCCTCGACCGTGAGCGGCCCGCTGTGCTTGTGGCGGATCACGCCGCTCCTGTCGATCAGATAAGTTTCCGGCACGCCGTAAACACCGTAATCGATGCCCACGCGCCCGTCCGCGTCGACCAGCGTGGCGGCGTAGGGGTTGCCAAGCCGCTCCAGCCAGGCGAGCGCCGACTCCGCGCTGTCCTTGTAGTCCATGCCATAGATCGGCAGCAGGTTGCGCCTGGACAGATCGAGCAGCACTTCATGTTCCTCGCGGCACGACCCGCACCACGAGGCCCACACGTTGAGCAGCCACACCTTGCCGCGCAGGTCGGCGGGGCCGAGCTGCGTGGCCGGTTCGTGCAACAGCGCCAGCCTGAAATCCGGCGCCGGCTTGCCGATCAGCGGCGATGGCAGCTCGCGCGGATTGAGTTGCAGCCCGACGGCAAAGAAGATCGCCAGCACGATGAAGATAGCGAAGGGAATCAGGCGCCTCATGCCTTACCTCCTTTCCTGCCGCCGAGCGCCACGCGGTAGCGCCGGTCTGCAATCGCCAGCAGCCCGCCGAGCGCCGCCAGAATCGATCCCAGCCAGATCCACGTCACGAACGGCTTGACGAACACCCGCACGCTCCACGAGTCGTCGTCGAGCGCCTCGCCGAGCGCGGCATAAATATCCCGCGTGAAGCCATAATCGATTGCCGCTTCGGTCATCGGCATGCCCGAAGACTCGTATTTGCGCTTTTCCGGGTGGAGCGTCGCCACCGGTTTGCCTCCGTAGGCGACTTCCAGCGTGCCGCGCGCGGCGCGAAAATTAGGGCCGTCGCCATAAGTCACGCCCTTGAACAGGAAGGTGTAGCCGTCCAGCGCCACGCTGTCGCCGTAGCTCATGCGCACGCTGCGCTCGCTCTCGTAGGACGAAACCAGCGAAATGCCGGCAACCGCCACGGCCAGCCCGAAATGCGCCAGATTCATGCCGTAGAACCCGGCCGACCAGGCTGCCGCGCTACGCAACCGCGCGAGCGCCGCAACGCAAGCGGTCGCCCCGATCCACGCCGCCAGCAAGAGGCCCAGCGCCGCCATCGGCTTCCAGCTTCCCATGACGGAGGGCAGCAGCAGCGCCGTCGCGAGGCTCGCCGCAAACGCCCATTTCAGGCGTCCCGCCAGTTCCGGGAGACGCGCATCCTTCCAGCGCGCGACCGGGCCGACACCGACCAGAAACAGCGCCGGCGCGACCAGCGGAACGAAGACGCCGTTGAAATACGGCGGCCCCACGGAAATCTTGCCCAGACCCAGAGCATCCATGAACAGCGGATACAAGGTGCCAAGCAACACCGACGCGGTCGCCGTCAGAAGCAGCACGTTGTTGGCCATCAGGAAGGATTCTCGCGACACCGGCGCGAAACTCCCGCCCACGCCGACCCGCCCGGCGCGAAAAGCGAACAGCAGCAAGGAACCACCGATGGTCAGCACGAGAATGGCCAGGATAAACAGGCCGCGCGCCGGGTCGGTGGCAAAAGCGTGCACCGAGGAGAGCACTCCCGAGCGCACCAGAAATGTGCCGACCAGACTCAACGAAAACGTCCCGATCGCGAGAAATACCGTCCACACCTTGAAGCAGCCGCGTTTTTCGGTGACCGCCAGCGAATGGATCAACGCCGTGCCGGCCAGCCACGGCATCAGCGAGGCGTTTTCCGTGGGGTCCCAGAACCACCAGCCGCCCCAGCCCAGCTCGTAATATGCCCACCAGCTCCCGATCATGATGCCCAGCGTGAGGAACACCCACGCCGCCGTCGTCCAGGGCCGCGACCAGCGCGCCCAACCGGCGTCGAACCTGCCCGACAACAGCGCGGCAACGGCAAAGGCGAAAGCCACCGAGAAGCCGACATACCCCATGTACAGCATGGGCGGATGCAGCGCCATACCGGGGTCTTGCAGCAGCGGATTGAGGTCGGCGCCGTCGGGCGGAACCGGTTGCAGGCGCAAAAACGGGTTGGACGCGAACAGCATGAAGAGCAGAAATCCGCAGCTCACCAGCCCCATCACCCCGAGCACGCGGGCCGTCATGTCGTCGGGAAGACGCCTGCCGAACAGCGTCACGCCCGCCGTCCACAACGCCAGAATCAGCGTCCACAGGAGCAGCGAACCCTCGTGCGAACCCCAGGTGGCGGCGAAACGGTACACCGCCGGCAACCGCGAAGAGGAATGATGGGCGACGTTCTCCACCGAAAAATCGTTGCTCAAGAAAGCGGAGGCAAGACAGCCGAACGCGACGGCGACAAAGAGAAGTTGCGCCCGCGCCGCCGGCCCGGCGACCGCCATCCAGCGCGTGTTGCCGCGTGCGGCACCGGCCAGCGGCAGGATGGCCTGAGCCGCCGCCAGCAACAGCGCGAGGATCAGGGAAAAATGTCCGAGTTCTGGAATCACCGGTGTTGTTCCGTTTCTGGTTGTCTGGCAACCGCTTAGGGTTTGGCGCGGCACGGGCGGGATTCGGGCGAAACGTGCGTCAAACGCCACAACCTTCCGCCCAGAACCGGGTCGCCGACAACCGCTCATGCGCCGCCGCCCGCAAGGCTGCCGCCGGCAGTATTGCCCCCATCCTTCCCGCCAGCGACCATAGACTTAAAGCATGATGCGTGCCAGCTTCCTGCGCAACGACAAGCGCGCAAAAGCTGAGAGGCTGTGAAAAATTCAAAAACGCCCGATATTGGCTCCAATAGAGGTAGAGATGAGCGCTCGCCCACGCCTCCCTCCGAACCGTGCGTGCGGTTCTCCCGCACACGGCTTCTCCAGTCGGTGGTTTCATCCATGCTTATCCGGTTGGCGCACCTAACAAAGGTTTCCAGCGATGGGCCGGAACGGCCGCTCAGAACCTGCAACCGCAGGCGTCCGACGCATACGCTTCTGCGGCCATGTTTCTCAATCTTTTCTCTGGCCCCAACGGCGCCGACAACGTAAATTTTGTGATGGGAGCCACGGCCTTCCCCGCGAGCCCGTCCGCCGACCAAGGTTTCGTCGACCTCGG
>JACQYA010000156.1 GCA_016208425.1 Betaproteobacteria bacterium | reverse complement strand
TTCGCGGCGCGCCAGAGGCGCAGCCTGCCGGTGCTCGCCCAATTGCGTCACTGGCTCGACGAGACCTTGCCGCGGGTGCCGCCGAAGACGGTGCTCGGTGAAGCGCTGGCGTACCTGCATGGGTATTGGCCGCGCCTGATCGGTTACACCGAACGTGGCGATCTGCCGATCGACAATAATCCGGCCGAAAACGCGATCCGCCCGTTCGTCATCGGCAGGAAGGCGTGGATGTTCTCCGACACGCCGGCCGGCGCGCATGCCAGTGCCTTGATCTACTCGTTGATCGAGACCGCCAAAGCCAATGGCCTCGAGCCCTTTACCTGGCTGCGTCGGGTGCTCCGGCACTTGCCCGAGGCGACCACCGCCGATCATTACGAAGCCTTGTTGCCGTGGAATTTGCATGCCACGGATTTGACCACCGAAACCGTCAGCTGAACAGGCTGGGGTTGATGGATCGCTTACGCCCCAGCACCTGGCGTGCATCCACTTCGGGCATGCCGCTGGCAATCAGGCGGGTGAGTGCTTCGGTCAGGCCCTTAGTCCAGCCCTTGGCTTCGCCTTCCTCCAAGCCCTCAGCCCGACCCTCAGCCCGACCCTCAGCCAAGCCCTCAGCCCGGCCTTTGGCTTCGCCGATTTCCAGTGCCTTGGTCAGTGCGCCGCGTTGATCTTGGATGAACATCTCGCGGCGCTCCTGGTCGTCCAGCTCTTCCGGCGTCAGGGCGGCTTTGTTGGCGATCTCGAAGGCATGAAGGATGGCGGGGTCTAAACTCAGGTTGGCAGGCACGGCCCGCAGGTCGTCGGCATATTTGAGAAAATACAGCCATCGATCTTTCGTGGTTTCGAGCTTTTCTTCCTCGTCCTTGCCGATCTTGAACTTGGGTAGCTCGATGAACACCAGCTCAAGGTCATCGACATAGACCTCGCCTGCCGCTGCTCGCAGCTTGAATTTGTTGATGCGTTCCGGCAGGTCATCGAACATGACGAAGTCAGTGATGGTGAGCGCCACGACATCGGTGAGCAGGTGGTAGTCCTCCCCGCGCGCGATCTGTCCCGCGTAGGCCTTGCAGGCGTTGTAGAGGATGCGCTTTTCAAACCCGGCGACATTCAATACCTGCATCTCGACGATGTAGCTGCGGCCTTGACCGTCCTTGACCTTGACGTCGAGATAGCTGTCCTTCATGCCCTTGATCTTTGGCGCAAGGTAGGGGTCGAGGATTTCAACCGCTTCGATGCGGTACGGCGCTTCCAGCTCCAGTGCGGCATTGAGGAAGGAGATGAGGATGTCGCCACTCTCGGCTGAGAGAGTGAGAGTTTTTCTCCAGCCCGCTGAACTGGCCCAGGACTGGCTTGTATTGTCGGCATGAAGACACCGACTGATCGAGAAGAAGGCCCGGCCATGGCGGCATGCTTGTTCGCAGACCTGGCCGAGCCAAGCCCGGCGCAGGTGCTGGAAGCGCAGGCCATCGCGGCCGGCAAGCGCAGCCTGGGCGCGCCCCGGCTGCTCGCCGCCCAACCGCGCGCAAGTCGAGTTGCGCGCCTCCGACCTCGATCGTTATTGCCGGAAGACCACCGGGCGCGCTTGGTGTGGGGCTACGTGGTGCGCCAGGACCTGAGCCGGTTGTTCGACGCGGTCAAGGCCCGCGGCAGCAACGCGGGGCGTGCGGCGATTGACCCGCACATCCTGTTCGCGCTGTGGCTGTATGCCACGCTCGAGGGCGTGGGCAGCGGGCAGCGGGTTGAAACAGACCGCGTAGCGTCGCCGCCGCTCACCGTCGCCGACGATGACTTCCTTGACTTCGAGATTCTCGGCCACGCTGCGGTAGCGTCCCGCACGCGACAGCACCGTCTCGGTGACTTCGTCGCCGCGGCGCATCGGCATGGCCAACAGGTACTTGCCCCCACCTTTGGCCAGCGTTTGCAAGTTGGCTTGGGAGACCATGCCGGCATCGCCGACGAACAGACAGCGGGTCAGTTGCCGCCGCGCAGGTCTTCCTTGATCTTGGCCACGGTGGTGACATCGACCGTGTTGCCGGGAAATACCCAGTGTCGCACCGGGAATCCGTCGCGGGTGACGGCCAGGCCGACGACGATTCTCGCGGCGCGTCGCTACGGCCGTTCTTGCTGTGCCCGCGCTTTCGCGGCGCGGCATAGGTCTTCTTGCCTGCCGCCTGGCTGCCGTGGACTTGTCCGTGCGCGTTGCCGCAGTCTTCGTCGTCGATTTCAAAGTGCAGCGAGGTGGTGTCGTAGAAGATCACCTCCACGTCCAGATTGAGCAGGTCGGCCACGCGCTTGGCGCGGTAGAGCTGGTGCAGTTGCAGACCCTGCGTTCCTTCGATATGGGCGTCTTCCTTAAGCCACTGCTCATGGCAGTAGAGTTTGGAGGCCGGGGCGCAGGCGCGGTTGGCGACCAGGGCGAACAGGGCGCGTTCGACATCGAAGCCCAGATGGCGCACTCCAGCTTGTTGCCGCACGATGGCGTCGATGCCGAGCTGCTTCCAGATGGCTTCGAGAACGTAGAGGTCGCCATAGGGCCAGGCGCAGATCAGGCGCCCCCCCCGGCGCCGACGATCTGTTCCGCGGAGCAGCGACGCAGGATGCTTTTGGCGAGCCGGCGCAGGCGTTCGATGACTTCGGGGGCCTTAGCGCGCCCCTGGAGGTCTACGCCGAGTTGCTGGTCAAGGCGCACGCTCATGATTCAACGGGACAATCTTCGGGTGTTGCACTTGGTACTTGAAACCGCCCCGATGGCGAAAAGATCCCTTCGAGGGACAGCCATCGAAAGCCACCGGCTTTGCCGGTGGATAGTTACTTTGGGGTTCGTTGTTTGTCTGTGGAGGCGCGGAGGTGGTCTAGGGGTTCAGGGTTCAAGGTTCAAGGTAATGCCTTGTGTTCAGAGTCATGAACCTTGAACCTTGCCCCTTGAATCCTGCTCCCGTGCCCGTCACTTCTCCCTTGAGCCTGTTTCGAAAACTTTTTCCAGTGTAGTGGCATCCAGGATGCTGTCGGCCCAGTGTTCCAGTTGATCTTCTGACGCTTGCGCGATCTTTTCCTTGGCCCAGCGGGGCAGTTGGCCAAAGCGCTTTTGGATTTGCCTTGTCAGGATTTTTTCTTCGCCTTGTTGCATGCCCTGTTGCATGCCCTGCTGTATACCTTTTTCGATGCCGATCCGTTCTACCGAAGTTATGTA
>JACQYA010000159.1 GCA_016208425.1 Betaproteobacteria bacterium | reverse complement strand
CGGCTGTGTGGTTACGGCGTGGTCTTCTCATTGCTTCTGCTCCTTGTCTGGCGACTTGCGTCGCTCATTGAAGCAGAGTTATCACTTATCTGGCTGCCCAGTTTGGTGGAGCCACTTCTAATTGCCTCATGTCGGCGGACGACAAACAGTCGATTTTTACAGCGACGCCGCCTGGAAAGTGTCGCACTGGCGCAGGTCGCCGCTGTCCATGCCGCGCTTGAACCAGCGCATGCGTTGTTCGGACGATCCGTGCGTAAAGGATTCCGGGACGATCTGGCCGCGCGCCTGCTTTTGCAAGCGATCGTCGCCGATCGCCGAAGCCGCGGTCAGCGCCTGCTCGACATCGCCTGGCTCGATAATATGCTTCATGTTGTCGGCGCGATGCCCCCAGACGCCGGCGAAGCAGTCGGCCTGAAGTTCCAGCTTTACCGACAGCGCATTGGCCTGGGTTTTGCCGGCGCGCTGCTGCGCTTTGTGCACCTTGTCAGAGATGCCGAGCAGGTTTTGCACGTGATGGCCGACTTCATGGGCGATCACGTAGGCTTGGGCGAACTCGCCCGGCGCACGAAAGCGCTCCTTGAGGTCGCGGTAGAACGACAGGTCGATGTACACCTTCTGGTCGGCCGGGCAGTAAAACGGCCCCATCGCCGACTGCCCGGTGCCGCAGGCGGTGGGCGTCGCACCGGAGAACAGCACCAGCTTCGGCTCCTGGTAGTGGCCGCCGCCCTCGCGGAAAACGCTGTTCCAGGTCGTCTCGGTGCTGCCCAGCACCTTGGAGACGAAGCGCGCCATTTCGTCGTTGGCCGGCGGCTTGTGGGCCGGCGCACTTTGCGTCTGATGGCTGGGCGCATTCGAGGCAAGGCCCAGAATGATCGAGGGGTCGATGCCGAAGAAATAACTCGCGGCGAGCGCCAGCACCACCGTGCCGACGCCTACACCGCCGCGCCCTATCCCGCCGCCACCGCCGCCGCGCCGGTCTTCCACGTTGCCACTCTCGCTTTCGTCGTCTAGCCGCATGATTCGTTCCGATCAAGGAAGGTCGAGGGGGGATGTTAACAGAAGTTGCTGCGGCGCCTCAAACGCGGTATAGTCGTTAGTAACCAGTTACTCACAAAGAGAGCCGTGAACCGTACCAGAACGCGCCGCAGCTCGGAATCGCGGCAAAGCGAAATCGTCGATAGCGTCCTGAAGCTGGCGGCCGAACATAGCCCCGGATCCCTCACGACGCAGGCCATTGCAGATGCTGTCGGCGTTACGCAAGCGGCGATTTTCCGGCACTTCCCGAACAAGCAGGCGATTTTGCTGGCGACCATCGGCTGGGTTGAGGAGCATCTGTTGAGCGCGCTGGAAGCTGCGGCGAAGGAAGCGGGCACGCCGCTCGACGCCTTGCGGCGCGTGTTTTTTGCGCACGTCGGATTCGTCCTCGCGATGCCCGGCGTGCCGCGTCTGATTTTCAACGAGTTGCAGCAGGCGCCAGACTCGCCGGTGAAAAACGGTGTGCGCCGCTTGCTCGAACGCTATCGCCGGCTGGTGAGCGGATTGCTCGTCGCGGCGGCGGCGAGCGGCGAAGTCGACGCGACGCTCGATACCGGCGCCGCCGCGACGCTGTTTATCGGCACCGTTCAAGGTCTGGTTATGCAGTCGATGCTGGCCGATAACATCGCCGCCATGCGCACGGCGGCGGAACAGGTTTTTCCGATCTTTCTGCGCGGCATCCGGGGTCAAGCATGAAAATAAAGAAAGTCTTACTGGTGCTGCTTGCCGTGGCGTTGCTCGCCGGCTTTGCGCTGGTCGTCCTGCGCAGCGGGCCGCTGGCGCCGATCCGGGTGACGGTCGCCGAAGTGGCCGAGGCCGATCTGGCGCCGACGCTGTTCGGCATCGGCACGGTCGAGGCCAGGCGCAGTTACCAGATTGGCCCGACCGTCGCCGGCCGGGTGCTGAATGTGGCGGTCGATGTCGGCGATTCGGTCAAGGCCGGTCAATTGCTGGCGGAAATGGACCCGATCGACCTCGATCAGCGCGTCGGCGCCAGCAGCGCGGCCGCCGAACGCGCGAGCAGCGCCATCCTCGCCGCCGAAGCGCAATGGCAGGATGCGCGCACACGGCGCGAGCTGGCGGCGGCCAACGCCAAACGCTATATCGAACTCGGCGAGAAGGCCTTCGTCTCGGCCAGCGTGGTCGAAGGCAAGTTGCAGGAGGAAAAATCGGCCGCCGCACAGCTTTCCGCCGCCGAAGCCTCGCTGACGGGCGCGCGGCAGGATCGCGACCGCTTGCGCGCGGAACACGCCGGTTTGCTGCAACAGCGCGCCAAAATCCGTCTGCTGGCGCCGGCCGACGGCGTGATTACCGCGCGCGACGCCGAACCGGGTTCGACGCTGGTCGCCGGGCAGAGCGCGATCCGCATGGCCGTGCCGGATAGCCTGTGGATCAAACTGCGGCTCGACCAGGGGCGCTCCAGCGGCCTGCGCGCAGGGTTGCCGGCAAGCGTCGTGCTGCGTTCGCAACCGGGCGTCGTGTGGCCGGGAAAGGTCGCCAGAGTCGAACTGATCGCCGACAGCGTCGCCGAGGAGCGAACCGCGCAGGTCGCGTTCGACGCGCTGCCCGAAGGAATCGCCATCGGCGAAATGGCCGAAGTCAGCTTGCAGTTGCCGGTCGTGCGCAAGGCGCGCGCCGTGCCGGGCGCCGCCATCCGCCGCCAAGGCGACGCGGTGGGCGTCTGGCAACTGAAGGATGGCGCGCTGCGATTCACGCCGGTCGCCATCGGCGAGGGCGGCGGCGACGGCAAGGTGCAAGTGCGCGACGGGCTGGTGGCGGGCGATAGCGTCGTCGTCCACAGCGAGCGCGATCTGGCTGCGGACAGCCGGATCAAGGTCGTTTCGTCGCTTGCCGGGCAGGGAAAATGATTAGTCTCGCCGGCCGCGACATCCTCCATTCGTGGGGCAAGTTCGTGCTCACCGGGATCGGTCTGGGCCTGCTGATCGGCGTGACCTTGAGCATGGCCGGCATCTATCGCGGCATGGTCGACGACGCGCAGGCGCTGCTCGCCAACAGCGGCGCCGATCTGTGGGTGGTGCAACAGGACACGCTCGGCCCCTACGCCGAGCCTTCGAGCATCCGCGACGACGCCTATCGCGGCATCCTCGGCATGCCCGGCGTGGCGGCGGCGGCGAACGTTACCTACCTGACGATGCAGGTGCGCGAGGCTGCGGCCGATGCCGGCGCCGATGCCGGCGTGCGCGCGATGGTGGTCGGCTTCGAGCCGGGCCAGCCGGGCGAGCCGCCGTATCTGATCGACGGGCGGCGGATAGCGCGCAGCCACTACGAGGCGGTGGCGGACGCGAAGACCGGCTTCGTCGTCGGCGACCGCATCCGCATCCGCCGCCACGACTATGCGGTGGTCGGGCTGACCCGGCGCATGGTGTCGTCGAGTGGTGATCCGATGATCTTCATCCCGCTCAAGGACGCTCAGGAAGCGCAGTTTCTCAAGGACAACGACGCGATTCTCAACGAACGCGCGCGCACCGCCGCCAATCCCGCGCTCAACCGTCCCGGCGTTCCCGGCTTGCTGGAAGCCATCCAGGGCGCGCAAACCGTCAACCGCAGCGTCAACGCGGTGCTCGTGCGCGTCGGCAACAACGCGTCGGCAAGCGAAGTGGCGCGTCGCATCCAGCGCTGGAAGCACCTGCAAACCTACACGCAGGCCGAGATGGAGGAAATTCTCGTCGCCCGGCTGATCGCCACCTCGGCGCGCCAGATCGCCATGTTCCTGGTCATCCTGTCCCTCGTCAGCGCGGCTATCGTCGCCTTCATCATCTACACGATGACACTCGGCAAGATCCGCGAAATCGCCGTGCTCAAACTGATCGGCACGCGTGACCGGACGATTGCCGGGATGATCCTGCAACAGGCGCTGGGCCTGGGTCTTATCGGTTTTGTTGCCGGCAAGACGGTGGCGACGCTGTGGGCGCCGATCTTCCCGAAATACGTGCTGCTGATTCCCGGCGACGCCGTGCGCGGGTTCGTCGCCGTCATGGCGATCTGCGCCATCGCCAGCACGCTCGCGATCCGCGCCGCGCTGAAAATCGATCCGGCAACGGCGATCGGCGGATGACGATGACAACAAGCACCGCCGCCGGTCTCGGCATCCGCATCGAAGGATTGCGCAAGCGCTACGGTGAAGGCGGCGCCGCGGTCGACGCCTTGCGCGACGTCAACATGGTCGTCGCGCCCGGCGAAGTGGTCGGCCTGGTCGGCCCCAGCGGGTCGGGCAAATCGACGTTGCTCAAGTGCCTGGGTGCCGTCATCGAACCGACCGCCGGACGGATGTCGCTCGGCGAGCAGGTCATCTACGACGACGGATGGAAAACCAAGGATTTGCGGGCGTTGCGCCGCGACCGCATCGGCTTCATCTTTCAGGCGCCGTATCTGATCCCGTTTCTCGACGTGACCGACAACGTCGCGCTGCTGCCGATGCTCGCCGGGCGCAGCAACGAAGACTCGCGCCGCCGCGCGCTGGAGCTGCTCGCCGCGCTCGATGTCCGGCACCGCGCCAAGGCGCAGCCCTCGCAACTGTCGGGAGGCGAGCAGCAGCGCGTCGCCATCGCCCGCGCGCTGGTGACGCGGCCGCCGGTGATCCTCGCCGACGAGCCGACCGCGCCGCTCGACAGCGAACGCGCGCTGGGCGTGATGCGCATCCTCAACCGCATGGCCGAGCAAACCAAAACCGCCATCGTCGTCGTCACCCACGACGAAAAAATCCTCCCCACCTTCAAGCGCATCTATCACATCCGGGACGGGAAAACGTATGAGGAGGCAGGGGAAGGAAGGGCTTTCTCGTAGCTCGTGCCGCAAGGCGCCGCGCCAGCCTACTCCTCCGCTGCCGGCGCTCGCAGGCGCTCCGCCTTCTGGCGTAGCCTGTCGTTCTTGTCGTCGTTGAAGAACGCGTAGCGCCCGTACAGCTCGCAGCCTTTCATGCCCGGATCGCACGGCTGATCGTTAACCTTGCTGCAATTTCCGCCAACCTCGTGCGGGCAGCTCCATCCTCCGCCGCTCATCGACACTTTCCTTTCCCGGCAATATCCTCCAAGAACGGGGCCGGCGCCCGTTCTACAGCCCGCAGGATGCGGTCTGTTTCGCCCGCCGCATCCTGCGGGGTGCCGCGTAACATCGGTAAAATAGGCTCTCATTTTTTGAGAGCGAATGCTATGGCTACGGTTCAATTTTGTGAAGATCGGATTTCGGAGAGCCGGGTATCCGGTTTCCGCTCATTCTTTGATAATACGGTGCTGCCGTATCCTGTCAAACGCGCTTTGACCGCCGCCTGCCAGCGTTCCCGGATTCTCTGACCTGCCCCGCGCCAGCATGAACAGAACTTTGCCCGAACCCATCGAACGCGCCAGCCGCGACGAGATCGCCGCGTTGCAGACGACCCGCCTCAAAAAAACGCTGGCGCACGCCTATGCCAACGTTCCCGCCTATCGCGCGAAATTCGACGCAGCCGGCGCGCATCCAGACGATCTGCGCACGCTGGCCGATCTCGCGCGCTTTCCCTTCACCGCCAAGCAGGACTTGCGCGACCACTATCCCTACGGCCTGTTCGCGGTGCCGATGCG
The DNA here is from genome assembly GCA_016208425.1 of Betaproteobacteria bacterium. GTDB lineage: Bacteria > Pseudomonadota > Gammaproteobacteria > Burkholderiales > Rhodocyclaceae > JACQYA01. Next base: position 12,306 of record JACQYA010000159.1, on the reverse strand, counting down.
CGACGTGGTGCGCATCCATGCGTCGAGCGGCACGACCGGCAAGCAGACGGTGGTCGGCTATACGAAGAACGACCTCGACATGTGGGCGACGGTGATGGCGCGCTCGCTGCGCGCGGCGGGCGCCGGGCCGGACGACATCGTCCAGGTGTCGCACGCCTACGGTTTGTTTACCGGCGGCTTCGGCGTGCATTACGGCGCCGAGCGGCTCGGCTGCGCGGTGATTCCGATGGGTGGCGGGCAGACCGCCAAGCAGGTGCAACTGATCCGCGACTTCAGGCCGACGATGATCGTCGCCACGCCATCCTACGCGCTTAACATCGCCGACGAATTTGTGCGCCAGGGGGTCGACCCGGCGGCCAGCAGCCTGCGTATCGGCTGCTTCGGTGCTGAGCCGTGGGGCGAAGGCATGCGCGCCGAGATCCAGCGGCGGCTGGGCATAGATGCGATGGATCTCTACGGTTTGTCGGAAATCGTGGGACCCGGCGTCGCGTGCGAGTGTATCGAGTCGCGCGACGGGCCGACCGTCTGGGAAGACCACTTCTATCCCGAAATCATCGATCCCGAGACGGGCGCGGTACTGCCGGACGGCGAAGCCGGCGAGCTGGTGTTCACTTCGCTGACCAAGGAAGCCTTGCCGATGATCCGCTACCGGACGCGCGATCTGGCGCGGCTGCTGCCGCCGACGGCGCGCTCGTTCCGGCGCATGAGCAAAGTGGCCGGCCGCTCGGACGACATGCTGATCATTCGCGGCGTCAACCTGTTCCCCGGCCATATCGAGGAGCTTATTCTCAAGCAGGCGCATCTATCGGGGCACTACCTGCTCGAAGTGTACCGCGAGGGGCCGCTCGACCAGATGGAGGTGCTGGTCGAGGTCAAGCCGGAATTCGCCAACGCCAGCGCGGAGATGAAGGAAGCCGCCGGACGCGACTTGCAGCACGGCATCAAGGGCTGGCTGGGCGTCACCACCCGCGTCAGCGTGCTTGATCCGGGACATCTTCCGCGCCCGGAAGGCAAGGCGCGGCGCGTCATCGACAAACGGACGGCTTGACCCGTCGGGAGAGCAATGTGGCGACTGAAAAACCGGCGATGCTGTTTGCCGCGAGCGCATGTTGCATCGCGTTGGGCGCACCGGGATGCGCTTGTGCCGATGACGCCGGCGATAGCGGTTGGGCGTTCAAGCTGACGCCGTCCTATTACGTGACGACCCACGAAAAGGACGCCAGCGACATCAACCTGCGCGCCAACCGCAGCCCGCACGCCCTTTGGGTCGGCCATTACCGGCGCGGCAACGAATTCGAGCAGTCCCGCACCGGCTACGAGTATACGGCGCAGTTTCCCTTCTTCCAGGTGGTGCCGTCGCTACAGTTCGCCTCGCACGGGTTTGCCGGGGGCTCGATCAACGCCCAGCTCGGCGACACCGTCTATGCGCTGCTCGGTGTCGGGCGCACCAACGCGCGGGACTACTACAACCTCAATTTCGACCCCAACGATTCTTGGGTCTATGGCGTCGGAACGCGCCTGGTGCCCCAATCGACGCTCTCGCTGTTCGCCATCAAGGACAACCGCCTGCACACCGGCCAGATCGTCACCCACCTGGTTTGGCGCATGTCGCCGGACGACCGCCGGCGGTGGACGGTCGACCTGTCGGCCAAACGCGGCCGCGTAACGCCCGACGACGAAACGGTCTCGGGCAACGCGCTTTCGGTGACTTACGATTACCGCGATGTCTTTGTTCGCGTGGTGCGGGACAAAAAGGTCAATTTCACCGCCGAGGATCAAACCCGCTTGTCGGTCGGATTGCGGTTTTAGCGCGCTGCTACCGGTCTCCGGGCGTCGGGTCGGCCGCCGGTTCGCCGCTGGGCGCGGATTGCGCGGCTACGCCTTGGCGGCTACCCGTATGGGTAGTTACCCGCCCAGGTGGGTCTTGCTAAGTTGCTTGCGGGTGTGGCGCCTGTCGTTGCGGTCAGGCGCGGTGCCCCACGCGGCCGGCAGCAGCCGGCAATGCAAACTTCCTCGGAAAAATACAAGGTTTGTTCACCAAAAGGAGATGCAATGAAGCGATTCTTGATCGGTGTCTGCCTGGCGCTATCCGCCTTCGCAGCCCAGGCGCTGCAACCGTATGTGGCTTCGGACACCAAAGTGGGCGGGGGAGACCTCAAAGGCGCGATGGTGGCGGCGGAACAAAAATTGGCGGCCGGTGGTTTGCAGGTCGTCGGGCGGCACACCCCCAAGGGTTTGCCTAACCACGGCTCGCTGGTCGTCACCGACTCCGAGCTGACCGAAACCTTGAAAAAAATGGGCGGGCTGGCAGTGGTCGGTATTCCGATCCGCGTCGGGGTGAAGAGCGATGGAACGGTGTCGTACCTGAATATGGAGTACTGGGGGCGCGCATTCATCCGCAAGGATTTCGGCAAAGTCGAGGGCGCCTATAAAGCTGCCGCCGGCAAGCTCGAAAAGGCGCTGGGTGCCGGGCAGCCGTTCGGCGGCGATGTCAAGGCCGAAGATTTGCCCAGCTATCGCTACATGTTCGGCATGGGCCGTTTCGACGACGATATCGAACTGAAGTCCTACCCGTCGTTCGACGAGGCGCTCAAGCAAGTGCAGGCCAATTTGGCCAAAGGCGCAAACAGCTCGGCCAAAGTTTACGAGCTGGTTTATGCGGACAAAAAAATGGCCGTGTTCGGCGTCGCGCATAACGATACCGAAAAAGGCGAGGGCTGGTGGGTGAACAAGATCGGCCCCGACCATGTGGCCGCGCTGCCGTGGGAGATTTTCATCAACGATGGCCATGTTTACGCGCTGCGCGGCCGCTATCGCACGGCGCTGTCGTGGCCGTCGCTGACCATGGGCCAGTTCATGACCATCAGCAACCACCCCGACAACGTGCTCGAAGTCATGAAGGACTTGGCTGGCGTGCAATAAACCGCGAAGATCGCCCCGGCCATATCGGGGCGATCCGCGTCGCCACCCGCAGTGCCGAGGATACCGGCGCGCCGCGCAATTGCTCGTAAGCGCATACCCACATGGCCTGAATCAAAAAAATCGCTGAGACCGCCAAGGCCGGTTTGCAGTAGGCCATCACCGGGGAAGTCGCCAAGCTCAAGAGGCGTAGCTTTACGTTAGGGCTCAGATGCCGTCGCTTCCGCTTCTCGACATCAAGCGCAAGATCAATCACTCGCCGCACGTAGTTCTGCTCGGCGCGGGTGCCAGCCTTGCAGCTTTTCCAAATGGTGATGCAAACGGGCGCAGGCTTCCGCTGATGCGCAATATCGTTGAAGTAGTAGGTCTTGGTGACTTGTTGGCGGCTCATGGCGTGCACGAAAACCATGAGGACTTTGAAGCGCTGTACGACAGTTTGGCAACTAACAATGCCAACCCTGCACTGCTCCGAACCTTAGAAGACCAACTCCACGCCTACTTCGCCGCGATGCGCTTGCCCGAGGAGGTGACCCTCTATGACCTGCTGCTACTCTCGTTGCGAGAAAAGGATGTCATTGCAACCTTTAACTGGGACCCTTTCCTTGCCCAGGCATTCCGGCGAAACCGTTCTATCCGACGGCTCCCCAAGATTCTGTTCCTTCACGGAAACGTCGAAGTTGGTGCGTGCCGTGAACATCGCCGCAGTGGCTTCGTCGAACAACGGTGCTCTGAATGCGGCAATCTCATGGAACCGAGTCACCTTCTATTTCCTGTCAAACACAAGGACTACACGTCAGACCCATTCATCCATAGCGAGTGGGTGCAGTTGCAATTCGCCTTGGAATACGCCTACCTCGTAACCATCTTTGGCTATAGCGCGCCGGTAACCGATGTGGAGGCACGTTCGCTGCTACTCAAGAAGTGGATGGAGAATCCCACTCGGGAACTCGCAGAAATCGACATCGTCGATATTCGACCGAGAGCCGAAGTCGAGCGCAGTTGGGCTGACTTCTTTGTCCGTCAGCACTATGGCATCTTCCCTGATGTCGGGCGAACCACATCCTTTCATCATCCCCGTCGCAGTTGCGAGGCGTTTGCCATGGCAACGCTGCAACAAGATCCGTGGACCGAAAACGACTTTCCGCCAGTACGGCGTCTCGAAGACCTCCATGCGTGGTTGCGTCCGCTCCTAGAGGAAGAAGCTATCGAAACGTTCAGTGGCAAGCCATGCACCAATATCTGATCCCCAACCCGGCAGTCGAGCGGGCTTGCGCGAAAAGCCGCGCAGGCCGGTTACCTCCACGTTAGGCCATTGTTGCGTTCCGCGCAACGCGCTATCATGTCCGCATGATTACATCGTTTCGCCACAAAGGGCTACGAAAATACTTTGAGTCTGGCAGCTTGGTTGGAATCCAGCCGGCACATGCGAATCGCCTCAAAATGCAGTTGGTCGCGCTTGATACTGCTCAAACAATTGAAGATATGGACATTCCCGGCTTCCGGCTTCACCCGCTAAAGGGAGGCGAGCATGGACGTTGGTCAATATGGGTAAATGGTAACTGGCGCGTCACATTCGAGTTTGAAAACGGCAACGCATTTGTTTTAGATTACGAGGATTATCATTGATGGCTATGCACAATCCACCCCATCCTGGTGCATTTATTCAAGAGGTCTATCTCGCGCCCAACGGAATTAGTTGCAGAGAGCTAGCCTTCAAATTAGGTGTTGCCGCATCGACCCTGAACCGCGTCTTGAACGAAGGTAGTGGCGTGAGTCCGGAAATGGCGCTCCGTCTCTCAAAAGCATTAGGGCGTTCCCCCGAAAGCTGGTTGACGATGCAAGACAATTACGATTTATGGCAAGCCAAGAAAACTGTGGATTTGAACAAAGTTCACAAAATTGAATTCAAGCACGCTTAACCCCTTGGCGCACACGGCGGCGCACATAAAGCCTGCGTTTTCCTGCTATGTTGTGCACCGTCCTGAAAAGGAAAAGCCCCTTGGTTAGGGGCTTTTCTGTAGGGTATGCGTCGTTGTGACACGTCCAGATTACTATTCCAGATTTTGTATCTGCTCGCGCATTTGCTCGATCAGCAGCTTGAGTTCCATCGCGGTTTGCGAAACCTCTGTCACCACGGACTTGGAACCTAGCGTGTTGGCTTCGCGGTTGAGTTCCTGCATCAGGAAATCGAGCCGTTTACCGCTGGCGCCACCGGATTTGAGGACGCGCTCGACCTCGTCGAGATGGGTGGAAAGACGGGCGATCTCTTCGGCGACGTCGATGCGTACGGCGAAAACGGCGACTTCCTGGCGGATGCGTTCGTCGTCGACGGCATTGACGGCGTCGAGCAGGCGCTGGCGCAGTTTTTCCTGAAAGGCGGCCTGCGCGGCGGGAATGCGCGGGGCGACCTCATGCACCCGCTCGCGCATGCGCGCCACCCGTTCGAGAATCACGGCGGAGAGCTTCGCGCCTTCGCGCGAGCGGCTGGCGGTAAAATCTTCGAGCGCTTCCCTGGCGACCGCCAGCGCGGCCGGAACCAGCGCTTCGATGTCGGGTGAGCCGTCGCCGAACATGCCCGGCCAGCGCAGGACGTCGGCGACTCCCAAAGGCGGCGCCTGCGGCATTTCGGCGCGCACCCGGAGATCGAAAGCCTTGAGCCGGTCGAGCAGCTCGGCGTTGAGGTTGAGCTGCTGCGCGCTTGCCGTCGCCGGTACGAAATTCAGGCGACACTCGACCTTGCCGCGCGTCAGGCGCGCGCCGATCAGCTCGCGCAGCGCCGGTTCGACAACACGCAGCTCCTCGCAAACGCGGAAATGGAAATCGAGATAGCGCGAGTTGACGCTTTTCAGTTCGATATGCAGGGCGCCACATTCGAGGTCGCTCGTTCTGGCCGCATAGCCGGTCATGCTGGAGATCATGGGAATCCTGTAGTTTTGAAAGGAGCGGGGAGTGGACAGATATTCGGACACAACCTCAAGCGCGAACACGGGGACAAATACCCGTCCGGATACGAACCCGGAGGTGCCTGCGCTTTACAGCTCGCCGCCAAACCCCGAGAATGGTCAGCAGACAACATCATAGCCGCACGTTCAATGGCGCAACAAGCGAACCACGCACTTCCCGCCGGTTTCCAGCTCGACGAGTACCGCATCGAGCGGCAGCTTTCGCTGGGCGGGTTTTCCATCGTCTACCTGGCGACCGACGGCGAAGGCAAATCGGTCGCGATCAAGGAATACCTGCCGAACAGCTTGGCGCTGCGCGGCGAGGGCGAGATCAGGCCGCTCGTCACGCCGGATCATGCCGCCGCCTTCCGCTACGGCCTGAAGTGCTTTTTCGAGGAAGGTCGCGCGCTGGCCAGGCTGTCGCACCCGAACGTCGTTCGCGTGCAAAATTTTTTTCGTGCCAACGAAACCGTATACATCGTGATGCAGTACGAACAGGGCTGCACGCTTCAGGAGTTCGCGCAGAAGAACAGGGAAGCGATGGGCGAGACCTTCATCCGCAGCGTTTTCAGCAAGCTGCTCAATGGCTTGCGCGAAGTACATGCGCGCAAACTGCTGCATCTCGACCTGAAGCCGTCGAACATTTACCTGCGCACCGACCAGACGCCGGTGCTGATCGACTTCGGTGCGGCGCGCCAGACGCTTTCTTCCGATACGCCGATGCTCAAACCGATGTACACGCCGGGGTTCGCTTCGCCGGAACACTACCGGCAGCGCGAACTGCTCGGGCCGTGGAGCGACATATACAGCATCGGCGCGTCGATCTACGCCTGCCTGGCCGGTTCCGCGCCGCAGGCGGCCGACAGCCGTCTGAAAAAGGACAGGCTGGAGCCGGCCATGGTGCGCTGGGAAGGCAAATATTCCGACCAGTTTCTGGAAACGATAGACTGGTGTTTGTGCCTGAATCATCTGTACCGGCCGCAAAGCGTTTTTTTGTTGCAGAAGGCGCTTAACGAAACGGTGGTTCCTCCCGACCCTCGCCTATCGAAGTCGCCTTCGCCCACGCCCGGCTCGGGTTTCGGCCATTTTTTTGAGCGTTTGCGGAAAAAGGCGTTCAGCCAGTGAAATTCTCGATATTCCAGGAAAGCCGCACCGGAAAGCGGAAGAACAACGAAGATCGCATCGCGCACTGCTATTCGCGCGACGCCTTGCTGATGGTCGTCGCCGACGGTATGGGCGGCCACTTTTACGGCGAGGTTGCAGCGCAGATCGCCGTGCAGACGCTGACCGGGGCTTTCGAGCGCGAGGCCGACCCGGAAATACGCGATCCGTTCAGGTTTCTTCACGAATCGATGGATAACGCGCACCGCGCGATTTTCGACTTTTCGATCCAGCACGAGCTGAGCGATTCGCCGCGCACGACCTGCGTCGCCTGCCTGATCCAGGATAGCATCGCGTATTGGGCGCACGCCGGCGATTCCCGCATGTATCTGATACGCGACGGCAAGGTGGTAGTCCGCACGCGCGACCACTCGCGCGTCCAGCTTCTGATGGATCAGGGCGTCATCACCCGGGCGCAGGCCGCCCGGCACCCCGAGCGCAACAAAGTTTACAGTTGCCTCGGCGGCCCGCAAACCCCGGAAATCGAGTTGTCGCGCAAAACCCCGCTGCGCGCCGGCGACATGCTGGCGCTATGCAGCGACGGTGTCTGGGGGCCGGTGCGCGACGAGACGCTGGCCGCGGCGCTGAACGGGGACGACCTGGCCGACGCGGTGCCGGCGCTGATGGACACGGCCGAAACCAACGGCGGCGCGCACGCCGACAATCTGTCGATCATCGCGTTGCGCTGGGAAACAAGCTATGCCGAGGAGGCATCCGGCACCGATGGTGCGGATAGCGCGGTATCGACGAAAGGCATGCCCGATGACAAAATTACGACCCGGCTGGATCGCTTCGGGCGCAACCCGGACTACAAGTCCGACCTGAGCGAAGACGACATCGAGCGCGCCATCGAAGAGATCCGTGCCACGATCGAAAAATACACCCGATAGGAGACTCATGCGCCCCAGCCAACGCCAGGCATCGCAGCTACGCGATGTCCGCATCGCCCGCAGTTATACCCGCCACGCCGAAGGGTCGGTGCTGATCGAAACCGGCGATACCCGCGTGCTGTGCAACGCCAGCGTCGAAAATTCTGTACCGCCCTTTCTGCGCGGCAAAGGGCAAGGCTGGGTAACGGCCGAATACGGCATGCTGCCGCGCTCGACGCACACGCGCACCGGGCGCGAGGCGGCGAAAGGCAAGCAAACCGGGCGCACGCAGGAGATACAGCGCCTGATCGGGCGCTCGTTGCGCGCCGTGATCGATCTGAAAGCGCTCGGCGAGCGCCAGATCACCCTCGACTGCGACGTGCTGCAAGCCGATGGCGGCACGCGCTGCGCGTCGATCACCGGTGCCTGGCTGGCGCTCCACGATGCCTGCGAGCGTCTGGTGGCCGAAGGCAAGCTCGGCGAAAACCCGGTGCGCGATCATGTCGCGGCGGTCTCGGTCGGCATCTACCAGGGGGTGCCGGTGCTCGATCTCGACTACCCGGAAGACTCGGATTGCGATACCGACATGAACGTGGTGATGACCGGCAGCGGCGGCATTGTCGAGATCCAGGGCACGGCCGAAACCGAACCTTTTACGCGGGCGCAGATGGGGACATTGCTGGATCTGGCCGACGCCGGCATCCGGCAGTTGGTCGCGGCGCAGAAAGCGGCGCAGCAGGTGCGCTGAAATGGGCGAAGAATCGCGTTTCGGTCGCGTCCGGCACGATACGGTCAGCGCCGATCAGGTCAAGGCGTTGATGGACGACATCGACAGCTCGATCGCCAGCATCGACGAGCGGTTGCGCGCCTACGAAGCCGATCCGCCCTCGCCGGCGGGCGGCAGGCACGCCAGCAATTTGCCGTTTCCGACGATAGACCTCGCGGCCCAGCGCACCTTGTCCGAGCCGCACAAAACCGTTGCGCGCCCGCCGCCGGAAATGACCGAAGCGCCCTCTGTCCGCCCGCCGCAGGATTTGCTCGCCGAGCTCGCGCGCTGCGCGGAAGAGCACGCGCAGGACAGCATCGTCCAGAGCCGCTCGCAACAGGAGACGGAACAGCGCCTCGACCGGGTGCTGCGGACGGTATTCGACTATCTGCACCAGTTTACCCGACACGTTAACGTCATCAGGCCGGCGATCCCGCTAAACTACGCGCTCGACCTGCGGAATCGCTTTGGCGCCTTGCAGTGGCACGAGGGAACCGTCGACTATCGCACGCGCAGCAAGTCGGAAGCCGCCTTGATCGAGACGGTTTCGGTTCGCGTGCGCTATGCGACGGAGGCTCTCGAAATCCTCCAGCCGGCCGAAAAAGCCAAGGCCATGCGCGACGAGCTGCATCTGCTCAATCTGACGATCGGCGACGAAACGAACGTGGTTTTGCCCGGCAGAGGGTGCGGTGTCCGCTTTACGCTGGCCGGATCGATCCCGGTACAGCTAAATTTCCGCTCCGATCTGGCGAGCGGGAAGATTGTCGTGCGCGGCCGCAATGTTTCCACGCTGGGGCTCAGCGCCTATCTGATCGACCCGGACAAGCTTTCGCGCGCCTCGCTCGACGCCGTCGGCCTCAACCTGCTCGGCCGCAGCGGCCGCCTGCCCGGCGAGTTCGCCCCCGTAGCTTTCAGCACCAAGGAATAGCCCCAGATCATGCAACGCCTCGTTCTCGCGTCGAACAACGCCAAAAAACTGAAAGAGCTCGCCGAGCTACTCGCGCCGCTCGACATCACGCTGATACCCCAATCCGGGCTCGGCGTCGGCGAGGCCGAGGAACCGCATGGCACCTTCGTCGAAAACGCGCTGGAAAAAGCCCGCCACGCCGCCAGGCTCACCGGCCTGCCCGCGCTGGCCGACGACTCCGGGATCTGCGTCGACGCGTTCGGCGGTGCGCCCGGCGTGCAGTCGGCGCGTTTTGCCGGAGAGCCGAAGTCGGATGCGCGCAACAACGAAAAACTGATCGCCGACCTGGCCGGCCACGAGAACCGGCGCGCGCACTATTACTGCGTTCTCGTTTTCCTGCGCGCCGCCGACGATCCGCAGCCGATCATCGCGGAAGGCGAATGGCACGGCGAAATACTGGCGGCGCCGCGCGGCGAGGGCGGTTTCGGTTACGACCCGTATTTTCTCGTCCCCGATCTCGGGTTGAGTGCGGCCGAGATTTCGTCCGAGGAAAAACACCGTCGCTCGCATCGCGGGCAGGCCATGACCCGCCTCGTCGAACGTTTGAACGAACGTCCCGAGATCCGCCGCTGACCCGCCGATGGCCGGCTCCAGTATCCCGCCCGTCGCCGCCATCGTGCCGCTCGAAAAAACGGGCAACACACCGGGCGAAACCCCAGGTTTCACCGCATCGCCGCCGCTTTCGCTCTACGTCCACATCCCGTGGTGCGTGCGCAAGTGCCCCTATTGCGATTTCAACTCGCATGAAGTGCGGAGCCACCGCCCGCATCGGGTGCGAGGCCACCGTTCGCATGAAGCGACAGAAGAGATCCCGGAGGCGGCCTACGTCGCCGCGCTGATCGCCGACCTCGAATCGGCGCTACCGCTGATCTGGGGGCGCCGGGTCGGCAGCATATTTTTCGGCGGCGGCACGCCCAGCTTGCTTTCCGGCGCGGCGGTCGACGCGTTGCTCACCGCTTTTCGCAGCCGCCTGTCGTTGTTGCCCAGCTGCGAGATCACGCTCGAAGCCAACCCCGGTACCGCCGAGGCCGAAAAGTTTGCGGCCTTTCACGGGGCGGGCGTCAACCGCTTGTCGCTCGGCATCCAGAGTTTCGATCCCGGCCATCTGGCAGCGCTCGGCAGAATCCACGATGGCCTGGACGCGCGGCGTGCGATAGAGTTTGCCGCCACCCATTTCGACAACTTCAACCTCGATCTGATGTACGGATTACCGGGGCAAAGCCAGGAACAGGCGCTGCACGATGTGGACACCGCGCTTTCCTTCGCTCCGCCGCACCTCTCCTGCTACCAGCTGACGCTGGAAGCGAACACCGCCTTCGCCGCCGCACCGCCGCCACTGCCCGGGAGCGACGCCTGCGCCGACATGCAGGACGCCATCGAAAGCCGGTTGGCCGCCGCCGGATACGCGCATTACGAGACCTCGGCCTTCGCCGTGCCCGGCCGCGAATGCCGGCACAACCTCAATTACTGGCAGTTTGGCGACTACCTAGGCATCGGCGCCGGCGCGCACGGCAAGCTGACCGTGCACGACCAGGGCCGCTGGCAGGTGCGCCGGCAGATGCGCTGGAAGCAACCGAAACAATATCTGGCGCAGGTCGGAGCCGGCCGGCCGGTGCACGAGGAGTTCTCGGTAGCGGCGGCCGACCTGCCCTTCGAGTTCATGATGAACGCGCTGCGCTTGAACCGGGGGTTCGACGCGCGGCTGTTCGAGCTGCGTACCTCGCTGCCGCTGCTCGCCATCGAGCACGAATTGCGGCTGGCCGAGAACCGGGGACTGTTGTCGCGCACGGGGCAACACATCGCGCCGACCGTGCGGGGGCGCCGCTTTCTGAACCGGCTGCTGGAAGGGTTCTTGCGCGACACATAAAACGCAAGAGCTCGGTGGGGTGCGGGACATCGAAGCTCGCGAGAGTACCGATGCTAATGAAATCTGGCGGAACAGCGTTCTCAATGCGGCCAATAGAAAGTTGAGGCAGGCTGGCAGTCGGCTGCATGCTTTTGCCCCACAGGCCAGCGTATGCACGCAAATCCCCTTTGCAGGTTAGGGAAGGGGTGGCTAAACCCGGCTTCCCTGTCAAAGCACACTCTGCGTCTTCACGCGCCGCGAAACCTTGATCGGCGACATCGCAGCCACGGCGTCGGCTTGCAGCTCTGGACTGAGAGTGGGCCGGAGTCCGACCGGCTGGCGTGGATGATGCGGGAAATCGCTTCTCGCCTTGTCGAACGCCTCGCGGTTGGCGCGAAAATAACGCGCCGCCTGGATCGTTCGGGGCAAGTTTTTGACGATGTGCCAAAGGCTCCAGCGGTGCTGCCACAAGCGTTTGGCGAAACGGCGATGGTAGCTTTTGCTGTTGTAGAAGCGCTGGATATGCCAGTTGTAGAGCGCGTCCATTTCCTCGCGCGACGAGAAGCCTTTCGGCAGATAGACGAAGTTCAGGCAGTTCATCAGCCGCCAGTCTTCGTTGAAGTCGCCGGTATGGCCGCTGGCGCACTCGTCCCAGATCGGCGCGCCGTACATCGGGCTGAACTTGGTCATGTTCATTTCGTCGAGGTCGAGCGAAAGAATGAAATCGCTCGTCGCCTTCAGCGTTTCCGGCGTTTCTCCGGGCAGGCCGAAGATGAACAGCCCCTTGGCGCGCAGGCCGGCGGCGTGGATCTTCGCGACCGTCTCGCGCACCGCAT
>JACQYA010000150.1 GCA_016208425.1 Betaproteobacteria bacterium | reverse complement strand
GGAGATTCTCGGCACGCAGCCTGGAGAGCTCCATCTCTTCTGCCGTCACCGCCTTGCCGCCGACGCCGTTGAGCCTGCCTTCCGCCGCCGCCTTGACCCAGTTGCGCAAGGTCTGGCCGCCACGCCCGAGTTCCTTGCAAACCGTGCTGACGCTCCGCCCGTCCTTGATCCGCTTGGCCGCCAGTTCCTTGAACTCGGCCGTGTATCCCCGCTTCGGTATCTTCATTTCATGCCTTCCAAAAGTGACTCAATTTTAGGTCACCCTTGGCAGACGAAATTTCGGGGGAAGCTCAGTTTATAATCCGCGCCTGGCTCCAGTCCCCCACCCGGTTTTCCGTTCGGTTCCCCACTCAGTTTCCACCCCCCGCCCATGCCGGCTCCGCCCCCCTCCAGTCGCCAACTCTATTTTCGCTTGCTGACCTACGTGCGCCCGTATTGGCGCGTGCTGGTTGCCGGGCTGCTGGCGACCGCGCTGGCGGCGGCGACCGAGCCGCTTTTTCCGGCGCTGCTGAAACCGTTGCTCGACGACGGCTTCTCGGGCGAGGGCGCGCAGTCGCCGCTGCTGGTGCCGGTGATGATCGTCGGTATCTTTGCGTTGCGCGGTGTGGTCGGCTATCTCGCCTCCTACGCAATGGCCTGGGTCGAAAACCGCGTCATCAACGACATCCGGCAGCAGTTGTTCGAGCGCCTGATGCACCTGCCGGCCAGCTATTTCGACCGCCACCCTTCCGCCAGCCTGATCTCGAAATTCAGCTACGACGTATCGAACATCGCCTCGGCGTCGACCAGCGTCGGCACCGTGCTGATCCGCGACTCGCTGACCATCGTCGGCTTGCTCGGCTGGTTGCTCTACCTCAACTGGCAACTGACCTTCGTGACGCTGATCGTGGTGCCGGTGATCGCTGTGTTTACCCAGGTTTTCGGCAAGCGCCTGCGCAATATGAATCGCGCTTCGCAGCAAGGCATGGCGACGATGACCGAAACCCTGCAGGAGGCGATTGCCTGCCAGAAGGTTATCAAGGTATTTGGCGGCGAGACGCAGGAAGAAAAGCGTTTCTCCCACGTCAACAACGCACTGCGCGGTTTTGCGATGCGCCAGAGCATCGCCGCTGCGGCGACGACGCCGGCCGTGCATCTGGCGGCGTCCTTTGCTGTCGCGATCGTCATCTACATCGCGCTGGTGCAGTCGCAGCAGGGGCAAACGACGGTGGGCAGCTTCGTTTCCTTCATTACCGCGATGCTGATGCTGCTCGCGCCGCTGAAGCATATCGCCAACGTTAACGCGCCCTTGCAGCGCGGGCTGGCGGCAGCCGAAAGCATTTTCAGAGCGCTCGACGAAGCGCCGGAACAGGATGGCGGTACGCTGGTGCTGGAGCGGGCAGCAGGTCGCATCGAGCTGCAAGGGCTGAATTTCCGTTATGCGCAGGCCGAGCGCGACGCGCTGGACGATGTCGACCTGCTCATCGCGCCGGGGCAGACGGTAGCGCTGGTCGGGCCGTCGGGCGGCGGCAAAACGACCTTGGCCAGCCTGATTCCGCGTTTCTACAATCCGGGCGGTGGCCGCATCCTGATCGACGGGCACGATACCCAGCAACTCACGCTGGACAGCCTGCGCGCGCAGGTTGCGGTCGTCTCGCAGGATGTCGTGCTGTTCAACGATACGGTGAGCGCGAATATCGCTTACGGCAGCGCCCGCAGCGCGTCGCCAGCGGCTGTCGAAGAAGCGGCGGCGGCAGCGCACGCGCTGGATTTCATTCGCGCCTTACCCGAAGGCTTCGACACCTCGATCGGCGAAAACGGCTCACGGCTTTCAGGCGGACAGCGGCAGCGCATCGCCATTGCTCGCGCGATCCTGAAAAACGCACGTATCCTGATCCTCGACGAAGCGACCTCGGCGCTCGATAACGAGTCCGAGCGGCTGGTGCAGGCGGCGCTGGAAACGCTGATGCGGGTGATCGCGCGCGGCCACGAGGTAACGGTGCTGTGCGCGCCGCAGTCGCGCATCCTTGCCGAGGCGCCGCGTTTCGGCGTACCGGCCAGCGCGCTGCCGATCGACCGCAAGCGGCTGGCCGGCGTGTTGGCGCTGCGCCGCTGGTTTCGGGCGCGGCGGCCGGATGTCGTCAACGTGCATAGTTCGACCGACAGTTGGTTGGCCGGCCTGGCCTGCGCGACGCTGGCGCAGCCGCCGGCCATCGTGCGCACGCGCCACATCTCGGCGCCGATAGCCGTCAATATCGGCTCGAAGTGGCTGTACCGGCATTCCGTGCAGCACATCGCGACCACCGGAGAGTCTCTGCGCCAGACCTTGATTCGCCAATTCGGCCTGGCGCCCGACAAGGTAACGTCGGTACCGACCGGCATCGATACGCAACGCTTTGCGCCCGGCAAGCTTGACGATAAAGCGGCGACGCGCCGGGCGCTCGACCTCGATCCCGACCTCCGCTATCTCGGCATCGTCGCCACGCTGCGGAGCTGGAAGGGCCACCTCTATCTGCTCGACGCTTTCGCCCGCTTGAACGCGCCCGACTGGCGGCTTCTGATCGTCGGCGAAGGGCCGATGCGGGAGAGCCTCGACGCCAGAATCGCCGCGTTGAACCTGCAAGGCCGCGTGGTGCTCGCCGGGCAGCGGCCCGACCCGGAAAACTGGTTGCGCGCGCTCGACATCTTCTGCCTGCCGTCCTACGCCAACGAAGGCGTCCCGCAAGCCGTGATGCAGGCGATGCTGACCGCTCTGCCGATCGTCACCACGCCGGTCGGCGCGATTCTCGAAGCGGTCGACGACGGCGAAACGGCGCTCGTCGTTCCGCCGCAGGATGCGGCGGCGCTGGCCGACACCCTGGGCCGGTTGATGGCCGACACGGCGCTGGCCGCGAGGCTGGGCGGCGCGGCGCGCATCAAGGCGGCCGAAAACTTCTCGCGCGAAAGGATGCTGGACCGGATGGAAACCATTTTTTTGGCGGCGACGAAATGAGCGAGCCGAACATGCCGAACATGCCCGACTGGACGACTTTTTCCGACGACCCGAACAACCGCGAGGCGAAAGCCGCCGTGCGCGCCTGGTTGCCGACGGCGCGCCGCATCCACGACGATGTCGATCTGCTCGGGTTCATCGATTCGCTGGTGCGTGGCCGGCGCGTGCTCGACATCGGCGTCGTCTCGCACAGCGCGCGCTACTTCGACCGCGCCGACTGGCGCCACGGCCGTATCGCCGGCGCGGCAAGCTACTGCCTGGGCCTGGACATTCTCGAACCGCTGGTCGTCGAACTGAACGCGCGCGG
This sequence comes from Betaproteobacteria bacterium, assembly GCA_016208425.1. Lineage (GTDB taxonomy): Bacteria > Pseudomonadota > Gammaproteobacteria > Burkholderiales > Rhodocyclaceae > JACQYA01. Next base: position 4,089 of record JACQYA010000150.1, on the reverse strand, counting down.
CTTCAACGTGCGTTGCGTCGACGCCACTTCGGAAGCCGATCTCGGCGAGCGCTTCGACGTGGCCTTCATCGGCGACGTCGTCGAGCACGTCAATAACCCGGTCGCGCTGCTCGCTTTTGCCGGACGCCATCTGGCGCCCGGCGGGCGGCTCTACGCGACGACGCCCAACCCCTTCAGCCGCAAGTTCCACCGCGAGTTCAGGCGCCACAACGGCGCTCTGGCGGTGAATCTCGACCATGTCGGATGGATCACGCCGACCCTGGCGATGGAGCTTGCCCGACGGGCCGGTTTGACGCTCGCCGCCTATCATCTGGTCAAGCGCTTCTCGCCGCTGGCCCGCAAGTTCAAGGCGCTGGCGTGGCGTTTCGAGCCGCCCGACTACAGCTTCCCAGACTACGTTTATGAATTCGCCCGCCGGGATTGATACGCACGCCCCCCTCACCCCCGACCCCTCCCCAATCGCAAACGTCGCCAGTGGCGACCTTTCCGAAGGGCCGGGGGTGATTGCTGAGTCGCCGACGCGACTTTGGCTGGGTACGCCGCGCCGCATCCTGTACATCAACGTCTCGCGGATCGGCGATACGCTGCTCGTCACGCCCGCCGTGCGCGCCGTGGCGGCCGCGTTCCCCGGCGCGGAAATCACGCTGCTCGGGCACCCTAAGCGCGCCGAGATTTTGCGCCACCTGCCTTTTGTGTCGCGGGTGGGGGCGATCAGCAAACAGCGGGCGCCCTGGCTGGGCCGTTTTGCCGGCCGGACGTTCGACCTCGCCTTTGTCTGCGGCTACGACGCCGCGCTGTTCGATTACGCCTTGCGCGTCGCCGGCAAGGTCGTCGCCTTCCGGCAGCCGGACGAGGCGCTCAACGCCCGGCTGTTTCGCGCCGTCGAGCATCCCGCCGCGCAGACCGAGCACGCCGTGCGCATCCAGTTGCGTTTGCCGGGCGCGCTCGGTATCGCGCCGGCCGGGCTGGATCTGGCCTATTGCGTGAGCGGCGAGGAGACGCGCCGGGCGCGCGCCGAACTTGCCCGCTCGCTGCCGGCCGGCGCCTCGCCTCTGATCGGCCTGCAAGTCGCCAGTTTCCCGACCAAGGCCTACCGTGACTGGCCGCTCGATCATTTCATCGCGCTCGCCGACCGGGTTCGCGTGGTCTGGCCGCAAGCGCATTTCCTGATTTTTGGCGGCAGCGAGGAAAAAGAGCGCACAGGCAAACTGTCCGAACATCTCGGCGCGGCGGCGACGCGCTATGCCGGCCGGCTGACGTTGCGGCAGACGGCCGCGCTGATGAACGAGCTCGATCTCTACGTCGGCGTCGACACCGGCCCGACGCACATCATGGGCGCGCTGCACCGGCCGATGGTGGCGCTTTATCACGGCTATTCGCCGAGCCAGGTGCTGGCGCCGCTGGATCACCCCTGCGCCTACCCCGTCGACCACCCGCTCGCCGACCGGGGGGCGACGCCGGAAACGCCGATGGCCGACATCGCCGTCGAACAGGTCTGGCAAGCCGTCGCGCGGGCGTTGGCCGACAACCCTCCGAGGCGGCCTTGAAGAGCTTACCGAGGGGTTTGCCATGACGGGGTTGCCATGAAACTCGCCTTCGTCACCACCAACCTGCGCGGCGGCGGCGCCGAGAAGGCGATGTGCAAGCTCGCCGCCCTGCTCGCCGGGCGCGGCCACGAAGCGCACCTGGTCTTGCTGGAGCATATCGTCGAGCACGCGGCGCCGGCCGGCGTCCGGCTCTCCGCGCTGACCCGTCCCGGGCAAAAGGCCGGCAAGGGTTTCGCCGGCAAGCGTTGGCTGGCCTGGCGGCTGAGTCGCCTGATTGCGCGTCTGGCCGGCGATCGGCCTTTCGACCTGATCGTGTCCACGCTGCCCTTTGCCGACGAGGTGAGCCAACTGGCGCGCCTGCCACGGCTGTGGCATCGCATCGCCAACACGCTGTCGGCCGAGATCGACGCGCTGGCGCGCCGCTGCCCGACCAAGGCCGAACGGCGGCGCGGGAAATACCGGCAGCTCTACGGTCGCGCCAGGCTGGTCGCGGTTTCCGACGGCGTCGCCGACGATCTTCGCGCGATGGAGATTCCCGCCTTGCGCATCGAGCGCATTTACAACCCCTTCGACGGTGCGACGATGCGCGGCCAGGCCACCGAGGCGACTGATTTGCCCGCCGCGCCTTATATCCTGCACATTGGCCGTTTTGCCCCGCAAAAGCGCCACGATTTGTTGTTTGACGCCTTTGCCGGCCTGGCTTCCGATCACCGGCTGGTGCTGCTTTGCCACGACGATCCCGCACTGCACGCGGCGATTGCCGAACGCGGCCTGGAGAAGCGCGTGACCGTCGCCGGATTTCGCACCAATCCTTACCCCTGGATCGCCGGCGCCGCGCTGCTGGTGCTTTGCTCCGACCACGAGGGCATGCCCAATGTCTTGGTCGAGGCCTTGCTGCTCGGTACGCCGGTGGTCAGTACCGACTGCCCTTCGGGGCCGCGCGAAATCCTGCGCGACGGCGCGTTCGGCCGCTTGACGCCGTGCGGCGACGCAGCCGCGCTGGCGGCCGCGATGCGCGACACCCTGGACGCGGGGCGCGATGCGCCGCGCTTCGATCCGGCGCACGCCTTGCGCGATTTCCTGCCCGCCGCCGTCGCCGAACGGCTCGAACGGCTGGCGGCCGAGGCGGCCTGAGCATGTGCGGGATATTCGGGCTGATCGACACGCCGTGGCGCGCCGGCGCCGGCGCGGCGCTCGCCGCGCTCGCCGGGCGCGGGCCGGACGAAAGCACGTTATGCGACGCGGGCCGCGCGCTGCTCGGCCACACCCGCCTGGCGGTGATCGATCTGGCCGCCGGCAAGCAGCCGATGCGCTCGCCCGACGGCCGTTACACGCTGGTGTTCAACGGCGAGATCTACAATTTCCGAGAACTGCGCGGCGAGCTGGAAGCGCTGGGCTACGTCTTCGCCACCCGCTCCGATACCGAGGTCGTGCTGCACGGCCATGCGGCATGGGGCCGTGGCCTGTTGCCACGGCTCGACGGGATGTTCGCCTTCGCCGTGTGGGATAGCGCCGACGCCAGTCTGTTTGCGGCGCGCGACCGGCTCGGCGTCAAACCGTTCTTCTATTCGACCACGGACGGCTTTGCATTCGCCTCGACGCTGGCCCCGTTCTTTCACCTGCCGGGTTTTCCCCGCCGGCTGGATTACGCGGCGCTGCGCGATTATCTGGCGTTCCAGACCTGCCTCGCGCCGCACACGCTGCTCGCCGACGTGCGCCAGTTACCGCCCGCCGCGTGGCTCAGTTTCGATGCCGGCAGCCGGCGTTTCGCCAGCGGCCGCTGGTGGGAGATACCCATCCCCGACCACCGCTGCCCGTCGCCGGACGAGCTGCACGCGAGCGTCGACGCGGCGCTCCGGGAAAGCGTGCGGCGCCAGCTCGTCGCCGACGTGCCGCTCGGCGCCTTTCTCTCGGGCGGCGTCGATTCGGGCCTGGCGGTGCGCTACATGGCCGAGGCCGGCGCCGCGCCGCTGAAAACCTTCTCGATGCGTTTTGCCGAGGAAGGCTACGACGAAACCGCCGCCGCGCTTGCCGTCGCCCGCACCTTTTCCACCGACCACACCGTGCTCGACGCGCCGGCCATCGACGCCGGCACCTTTGCCAGCGCCATTGCCGACCTTGACCAGCCGTTGGCCGATCCGGCCTATGTGATGACCTGGGAGCTGTCGCGGCAGACGCGCCGCCACGTGACCGTGGCGCTCTCCGGCGACGGCGGCGACGAGCTGTTCGCCGGCTATCCGCGCTTTGCCGACGAGGAGCGCCTGTTTCCCCAACGGTTTGGACAGGCCGCGTTGCGCCGCCTGATCGACGCCGGCTTCGCGCCGGGATCGCTGACCCGGCGCGCCTTGTGGGGGCAGGAGCTGCTGCGCTATCGGCGCGCCGAGCTTGGGCCGTGGCCGCGTTCGCGCAAAGATCTGGCCGGCTACCTGACGCCGGAGGCGGCGCAGCGGGCGCATCCCGAAGAAACGCTGGCGCTCTGGCGCGATCTCGCTAATTCGTTCGGCGGCCGGATGGATACCGCCAGCCTGATGCGCGCCGACCT
>JACQYA010000149.1 GCA_016208425.1 Betaproteobacteria bacterium | reverse complement strand
TTCGCGCTGGCTCCCGAAATCCTGCTGCCGCTCAAGCCGCTGGCCGGCGCCACGCTCGATGCGCGGACGCGCACCGGCGGCGCAAGCGTCGCCTTTCGCGATAACGTGCTGCTCACCCATCGCGGCCTCTCCGGCCCGGCCATCCTGCAAATATCGAGTTACTGGCAGATGCAGGAATACGGTAACGAGCGCCACGGCAAACGGTCGCCGGGCGAGATCGACCTGCTGCCCGACCTCGACGCCCACGCCTGGCTGGCCGAACATCGCCAGAGCAAGGCGCTACTCCCCAACCTGCTCGCCGAACGCCTGCCGCGCCGCTTTGCACACGAATGGTGCGCACTGCTTCGGTGGCGGCAAGATTCTGACGCGGCCGGTCGCCGAGTTGCTGGCACGGCCTCTGGCCGAGTGGGGCAAACGCGATCTGGAGCCGGTCGCCGCCGCCCTCAATGGCTGGGCGCTGATGCCCGCCGGAACGCTCGGCTACGCCAAGGCCGAAGTCACGCTGGGTGGCGTTTCGACCGACGCCCTGTCGTCGCGGACGATGGCGGCGAAGGCCGTGCCCGGCCTCTACTTCATCGGCGAAGTGGTCGACGTCACCGGCTGGCTGGGCGGCTACAACTTCCAGTGGGCGTGGTCGTCGGGCTGGGTGGCGGGGCAGTTTGCCTGATTGTTTGAGCGGCGCACCTGCACAGATTGCCGAATGGGGTGCTTTTGCCGGCTCCCGACGCAGCATCGCCGGCACTCTCCGTCTACGCGAAACGATTGCTCAGGATACCGACTCCATCGATCGCGATGTCGACGCGGCAGCCCTTGGGCATCGCCTCGGCGCCGAAAGAGGTGCCGCAGGCAATCAGGTCGCCGGGGTGAAGCGTCATGTCGTGCGATAAGCGGCTGACGATTTCACGAGGGCGCATGAACATGTCGGCCACCGGGTAATTCTGCTTTTCGACGCCATCGACCAGTGTGCGCACGATCAGGTCGTCCGGTTCGAGACCGGCCACGATGCCCGGCCCGAATACGCCGAAGGTGTCGAAACTCTTGGCGCGCACCCATTGCGGGAAGGACGGATCGGATTTCAGGATGCCGCGCGCCGTGACGTCGTTCACGCAGGTGTAGCCGAAGATGGCGCGCTCGGCTTCGGCTTCGCCTATGCAGCAACACTTTCTGCCGATCACGATGCCGAGTTCGCCTTCGAAGACCACGGGGCCGTCGTAGCTGCGCGGCTGGCGTATGGTTTCGCCACCGGCGAGGTAGGAATTCGTCGTTTTCACGAAATACAGTGGATGCTCGGGGCGGGAGAGCATCTCCCGTTCCGCGCGCCGGCGGAAATTGTTCCAAAGCCCGAGAAACTTGCCGGGCGTACACGGCGTGAGCAGCCGTACCGACGACAGCGCAACGCGCTCGCCGGCCGGTTGTGGGTCGTCGAACAGATCGCCCCGATAAACCTCGATTTCGTCGCCAAAGAGTTTTCCGAGATGTGAGCGTCCAGCGCGCTCGAAGCGTATCCAGTTAGCCACCGTTCTCTCCGCAATAATGGTTTCGGGTATAGAAAGGGCAGACAGCAGCAGCCCCCCGGTCGAAGCCTGCTTGCGACCTCGGGAAGCTGCGAGTAACATCCCCGATACAGAGTATGCGCTGTCCATGAATCAGCCGGCTAGCGCATTTTTCTCATGCAACTGTTGAAGTCGAAGGCGATGCTCAATCACCCTTTGCAAGATCTGGAAAGCTGGGTGCTTTACTTCAGCGGCGCAGAAATGCCGATCCTGCGCCAGACGGCACGCCGTCTCGACGAAGCGCGGCTGAAGCTCGACCAGGTCAGCGGCCGCGATATTGCGCGCATCGTGCTGCAAGACCCGCTGATGGCCGTGCGCGTGCTGGCCTACATCCAGCCGTTTCGCGGCAAACACCTGCGCAAGGACATCACGACCATCGGCGGCGCGGTGATGATGCTCGGCATCGAGCCGTTTTTCTCCCGGTTTGAGAATCCGCTCACCATAGAGGCGATGCTCAAGGAAGAGCCGCAGGCGCTGCTCGGTGTCTTGCAGGTGATCCGGCGGGCGCAGCGGGCGTCCGGTTACGCGCACGACTGGGCGTTTGCCCGTCACGACATCAACGATGAAGAAGTCACCCTCGCCGCGCTGCTGCACGATCTGCCGGAAATATTGCTGTGGTGTTTCGGCCCCAAGCTGGCGATGGAGATCCGCGCCCTGCAGCAGGCCGACAAAGCGTTGCGCAGCACCGTCGCGCAGGAGCAGGTGCTCGGCATTCACCTGGTCGACCTGCAACTGGCGCTTTGCCGCGCATGGCACCTGCCCGAACTGCTCAAGACGCTGATGGACGATGCGCACGCCGACCAGCCGCGCGTACAGAACGTATTGTTGGCCGTCAACCTGGCGCGCCACTCGGCAAACGGCTGGGGGGACGCCGCGCTCCCCGACGACTTTGCCGCTATCGAGAAGCTGCTGCACGTCAACCACGATACCTTGATGTCGCGCCTGCATCTCCCGCCGCCGCCGCCGGCAGACAACGAAACGGGCGACGTCCCCCAATAGCGTTTTTGCCTGTCCGGGCGAAAAATTCGCTGCTACGGGTCAACCTCTGTCATATGCGGGCGTTAAGCCTTTTCGGAGAAAGCGGTTTGGCCAGTTTCTGGCCGGACTGTCGCCTTTCCGATACCACAAACAGGAGAACTGAAGAATGAACAAGTTTGCCGCGATGATGTTCGGTTTGCTGATGCTCGCTATCAATGCCTTCGCCGCCGTCAACGTCAACACCGCCACGCCGGAACAGCTCGACGAAATCAAAGGCATCGGCCCGGCCAAAGCCAAGGCGATTGTCGACTACAGGACAAAAAACGGGCCTTTCAAGACGGTTGACGATGTCGGCAATGTACCGGGAATCGGACATGGCCCGTTCCTCGAAAAAATTAAAGGCGAATTGAGCGTGAACGGCGAAAAAGCGGTCAAAGCAAGCGACGCAAAATCGGAAAAACAAGCCAAAGCCGCCGCAGCGAAGGCCGAGAAGGACGCCAAGAAGGCAGAAGCCAAGACCGAGAAGAAGTAGCCCGTTTTTGTAGCAGACGCGCAAACCCCGTTTCGACGGGGTTTGTCGTTAACGCGACCCGCGCCCCGAACCCAGCCCATGCCCTCCTTGCCGGCGCTCCTCCCCTTTCTCTTTGTCTTCCTGTGGAGCACCGGCTTCATCGGCGCCAAACTCGGTTTGCCGTACGCCGAGCCCCTGACGTTCCTGCTTGCGCGTTACGTGCTCGTACTCGGGCTGATGACGGCGTTTGCGCTGGCGACCCGCGCGCCGTGGCCGCGCGACGGACGCCAAATTTTTCACATCGGCGTCTCCGGCGTTCTGGTTCACGCGTTCTATCTGGGCGGGGTTTTTGTCGCGATCAAGCACGGCTTGCCGGCCGGGGTGACGGCGCTGCTCGTCGGCATGCAGCCCCTGCTCACCGCCTGCGGCGCCGGCCGGGTGCTCGGCGAGCGCGTCAGCGCCCGGCAATGGCTGGGCCTGGCGCTGGGTTTTGTCGGCGTGGCTCTGGTCGTTTCCCACAAGCTGGACGACGTTCCGCTTTCCGCGATGCTGGTTCCGGCGTTGGTCGCGCTGCTCGCGATTACCGCCGGAACCTTGTACCAGAAGCGCTATTGTCCGCATTTCGACCTGCGTAGCGGTTCGGTGATTCAGTTTCTGCCGGCCGCCGTATTGACCGCCATCGTTGCCGGCGCCAGCGAGACGATGCGCATCGAGTGGGCGGGCGAGTTCGTGTTCGCCTTGCTCTGGCTTGTGCTGGTGTTGTCCTTCGGCGCGATCAGCCTGCTCAACCTGTTGATCCGCAAGGGCAGCGCGGTCAACGTCGCCAGCCTTTTCTACCTGACGCCACCGTCCACCGCGTTGATCGCCTGGCTGGTTTTCGGCGAGACCCTGACCGGGCTGGCGCTGGCCGGCATGGTCTTGGCGGTCGGCGGCGTCTATCTGGCGCGGTCGGGTCGCGGATGAAAACGGAAATGAAACCGACGATCAGAATTCTCGGCATCGACCCCGGCTTGCGGGTGACCGGCTTCGGATTGATCGACAAAACCGGCAACCGCTTGCGCTACGTGGCCAGCGGTTGCATTAAAACGGATGCCGGCGATGCGCTGCCGGCGCGGCTGGGAACGATCCACGCCGGGCTGCGCGAGCTGGTGGCTCTGCACCAACCCGCCCAGGCGGCGGTCGAGATCGTCTTCGTCAACGTCAACCCGCAGTCCACGCTGCTGCTCGGCCAGGCGCGTGGCGCGGCGATCGCGGCGCTGGTCGCGGACGGCGTCGAGGTGGCCGAATATACGGCCTTGCAGATCAAGCAGGCGGTGGTCGGCAACGGCCACGCGGACAAGGTGCAGGTGCAGCACATGGTGCGCCGGCTGCTCGCGCTGTCCGGCGATCCGAGCGCCGACGCGGCCGACGCGCTGGCCTGCGCGATTGCGCATGCGCATGCCGGGCAAGGGCTGGGCAGTTTGTCGACCAAGGGCTATCGCGTGCGCAATGGGCGCGTCAGTCAGGGCAGGAATACGGAAAAATGAAACGGAGCACAAAATGATAGGCCGCCTGAGCGGAACGCTGCTGGAAAAGAACCCGCCGCAGGTGCTGGTCGACGTGCATGGCCTGGGCTACGAGGTCGATGTGCCGATGAGCACCTTCTACAACCTGCCCGCCGCAGGTGAAACAATCAGCCTGCTGACGCACTTCGTCGTGCGCGAGGACGGGCAGTTTCTCTACGGTTTTGGCAGCGAGGCCGAGCGCTTCGCGTTCCGCCAGCTGGTGAAAATTTCCGGGGTCGGCGCGCGCATGGCGCTCTCGGTGCTCTCCGGGCTGTCGGTCGGCGATCTGGCGGCAGCCATCGCCCGGCAGGATGCCGGACGGCTGACCAAGGTGCCGGGCATCGGCAAGAAAACCGCCGAGCGCCTGTTGCTCGAACTCAAGGGCAAGCTCGCCGATGCGCTGCCTTCCGCCGCCCTGGCCGCGCCCGACAGCCAGCATGACATCCTCAATGCGCTGCTGGCGCTGGGGTACAATGACCGCGAAGCGTCGGCCGCGTTAAAGCAGTTGCCGGCCGGGGTTTCGATCCCGGACGGCATCCGCCAGGCGCTCAAGCTGCTCTCGAAGACGTGACCCTAAGAGCCCCAAGATGACTCCCGGCCAGAAACAGATGATCCAGATTGCCCTTGCCGCCCTCCTGCTGGTCGGCTGCATCGCCGTACTGCTGCCGTTTACCGGCACCTTGCTCTTCGCCGTCGTGATTTGCGTGACCACCGTGCCGATCCGCAACCGGCTGCTGGTTTTGTGTGGGGGCCGTAGCAGCCTGGCGGCCGTGCTGATGTCCGTCCTGCTGCTCCTGCTGCTCGTCGCGCCGATGGCTCTGCTGTCCGGCTCGCTGGCCGACGGCGTAGAAATGGCCATACGCTTCTTCAAACCCTTCCTCGAGGATGGCTTGCCCGCCGATATTCCGGCCTGGATGAGCAATCTGCCGCTGGTTGGCGCCGACATCGGCGATTATTGGCACAAGCTGGTCGAAAGCCGGGAAGAAATGAACAAACTGCTGCGCCAGTTTCTCGATCCGACGCGCAAGCTGGCGCTGGCGACCGTTTCCGTCTTCGCCCAGGGCTTGCTGCAATTGCTGCTGGTGATCTTCTTCGTTTTCTTCATCTTTCGCGATGCCGACGCCTACGCCGCCGCCTTGCACACCGGCAGCCGCAAGCTGGCGGGCGACCTCGGCGAGCGCATGCTGAAACTGGCCGACGGCACCGTTACCGGTGTCATGGTCGGGATCGTCGGCACGGCGGCGGCGCAGTCGGTGGTCGCGATGATCGGTTTTCTCATTGCCGGCGTTCCCGGCGTCGTCATGCTGACTTTCGCCACCTTCTTCTTCTCGATGGTGCCGGTGATCGGCGCGACGCTGATCTGGCTCGGCGCGGCGGTATGGCTGTACAACGGCGGCGAGGCGGGCTGGGCGATCTTCATGGTGCTGTGGGGCATGTTCGGCATCAGCAGCGTCGACAATTTCGTCAAGCCGGTACTCATTTCGCGCACCTCCAGCCTGCCGCTGCTGCTGATTGTGGTCGGCGTTTTCGGCGGCGTGCTGGTCTTCGGTTTCATCGGCCTCTTTCTCGGGCCGACGCTGCTCGCGCTCGGCCAGGTGCTGATCCGCGAGTGGCTGGCGCATGCGGATAGCGACGGCGCCGTCCGATGATTGAAACCGACGACCTCGGCGCACCCCCGCTAGACCGCCTGGTCTCGGCCGAACCGAAGTCCACGCAGGAAGAAGCGATCGAACGCGCCTTGCGCCCCAAGCGGCTGGCCGATTACGTCGGGCAGGCGAAAATCCGCGAACAGTTGGCGATTTTCATCGAGGCCGCCAAGCGGCGCAGCGACACGCTCGACCATGTGCTGCTCTTCGGCCCGCCCGGCCTGGGCAAGACGACGCTGGCGCACATTGTCGCCGCCGAAATGGGCGTCAACCTGCGCTCGACTTCCGGGCCAGTGCTCGAACGCGCCGGAGACCTCGCCGCCATCCTGACCAACCTCGAACCGCACGATGTGCTGTTCATCGACGAGATCCACCGCCTGTCGCCGGTCGTCGAGGAGATCCTTTATCCGGCGCTCGAAGATTTCCAGATCGACATCATGATCGGCGAAGGCCCGGCCGCGCGCTCGGTCAAGCTCGATCTGCCGCCGTTCACGCTGGTCGGTGCGACGACGCGGGCCGGCATGTTGACCAACCCGCTGCGCGACCGCTTCGGCATCGTATCGCGGCTGGAGTTTTACACGCCGGAAGAGCTGACGCAGATCGTCAAGCGCTCTTCGCAGTTGCTCAAGGTGCCCGCCGATCATGGCGGCGCGCTGGAAATCGCCAAACGCTCGCGCGGCACGCCGCGCATCGCCAACCGCCTGTTGCGCCGCGTGCGCGACTACGCCGAAGTCAAGGCGGCCGGCCACATTACGCGGGAAGTGGCCGATCTGGCCTTGCTCATGCTCGATGTCGATCACGGCGGCCTGGACATCATGGATCGCAAGCTGCTTTCGGCGGTGATCGACAAATTCGCCGGCGGGCCGGTCGGCGTCGATAACCTGGCGGCAGCGATCGGCGAAGCGCGCGACACGATAGAGGACGTGCTCGAACCGTACCTGATCCAGCAGGGTTTCCTGCAGCGCACGCCGCGCGGCCGCATCGCCACGGCGGCGGTGTATCGCCACCTGGGCCTGGAATCGCTGCTGCCGAACGTTCCCGCCACGCCGCAGTTGTGGAGCGAGCCGTAGCCGATGACCCGCCTGCACCAACCGAAGCCGAACGCTTTTAGCATTCCGGTTCGCGTTTATTACGAAGACACCGATGCCGGCGGCGTCGTGTATTACGCCAACTACCTGAAATATTTCGAGCGCTGCCGCACCGAATGGCTGCGCGCGGTCGGGCACGAGCAGAACGACTTGTTGCGCGATCCCGGCATCGCCTTCATGGTGCGCACCGTCAATCTGGAATACCGCAAACCGGCGCGGCTCGACGATCTGCTCGTCGTCAGCCTGGAGGTCGAGAAGATCAGCCGTGTCCAGATCTTCTTCCGCCAACACATCGCGCGCGCCAACCCGGCGGCCGACGAGGGTTGGGACGAACTGGTTTACGGCACGATCCAGATCGTTTGTGTAAACTTCGCCCAAGGGAATTTCACCCCGAAAACCACCGCCATCCCCGAATTTCTGCGATCCAGCCTGGAAGCCATCCAATGAACGTCTCGCAAGATCTCTCCATCCTGCACCTGATCCTCAACGCCAGCGCGGTCGTGCAAGCGGTGATGCTGCTGCTCGCCGGCGTCTCCTTCATGTCCTGGTACTACATCTTCCGCAAATGGTTCACGGTGCGCACGTCGCGCGCGCAGACCGAGCAGTTCGAGCGCGACTTCTGGAGCGGCGGCGACCTCAACCGGCTCTACCAGAGCGCGCTCAACGAGCGCCACCTGACGGGCAGCATGGAGCGCATCTTTGAAGCCGGCTTCCGCGAATTCACCAAGCTGCGCAGCCAGAAGAACCTCGACGCCAAGGATGTGGTCGACGGCTCGCGCCGCGCCATGCGCGCCACCTACCAGCGCGAGATGGACAGCATCGATTCGCACCTCGCCTTCCTGGCATCGGTCGGCTCGGTCAGCCCCTATGTCGGACTGTTCGGCACGGTATGGGGCATCATGCACTCCTTCCGCGGCCTGTCCAACGTCGGGCAGGCGACGCTCGCCGCCGTCGCGCCGGGCATCGCCGAAGCGCTGGTGGCCACCGCCATCGGTCTCTTTGCCGCGATCCCGGCGGTCGTCGCCTACAACCGTTTCGCGCACGAGATCGACCGCCTGTCGACGCGCTTCGAGTCCTTCATGGAAGAGTTCTCGAACATCCTGCAACGGCAGATGCGTTAAGCGAGGGGAAACAAGCCATGCGTCCGCGCCGCCTCAAGAACGAAATCAACGTTGTCCCCTACATCGACGTGATGCTGGTGCTGCTCGTCATCTTCATGGTCACTGCGCCGATGATGACCACCGCCAGCATCGACGTTCCTTCGGTCGGCAAGGCGGCGCAACCGCCGGCCGAAGCGTTGCAGGTCATCATCCGCGCCGACCGGACGCTGGCGCTGCTGGCGCCCGGCAAGGCCGAGCGCGAGGTCGACCGCAAAGAACTTTCCGACGCGATTCTCGCCGCGCAGAGCAAGAGCCCGGAACAGCCGGTACTCATCGTCGGTGATAAAAACGTCAAGTACGAAGCTGTCCTCGGCATCATGGACGAGCTTCAGCGCCAGCAGGTCAAGCGCATCGGCCTGCTCGTCCAGCCGACCGGGAAATGAGCTTGGAGCGCGCGCCTTTCGTGGAATCGGCCGAGGTTTCCGGCTCCGTTACCCCGCCGCCACAGGCCGAACCCGCCCGCTGGCGTTCGCTGGCGCTGGCCGTGCTGGTGCACGCGCTGCTGATCGGCGCGCTGTTTCTCGGCGTACAGTGGAAGAGCAAGCCGCCGGCTGCGGTCGAAGTCGAAGTCTGGCGTGCCGCGCCGGCTCCTGTTGTCGCACCGCCGCCGGAGCCGGAACAAAAACCCGAACCCAAGCCGGAGCCAAAACCGGAGCCGAAACCCGAACCCAAGCCCGAACCGAAACCTCCGGTCAAACCGGACATCGCGCTAAAAGAAGAAAAGAAGCCGAAGAAAGAAGAACCCAAGAAACCGGAGCCAAAAAAAGAGGAGCCGAAGAAGCCCGAGCCGGAACGGCGCACCAGCTTCGACGAAGAACTGAAACGCGAGCAGAAACAGCTGGAACAGCAGAAAACCTTACAGGATCAGCGCGCCCGCGCCGAGGCCGAAGCGCGGCAACTGAGCCAGCTCAAGGCCGACCAGGCCGCCGCCGCGCGCGCGCGCGGATTGGCCGGTTACCTCGACAAGATCAAGGGCAAGGTTCGCGGCAACATCGTTCTGCCGGCGGGAATCCAAGGCAACCCGGAAGCTATTTTTGAAATCACCCAACTGCCTTCCGGGGAAGTCATCGGCGTCAAACTGAGCAAATCGAGCGGCAACCCGCTGCTCGATGCGGCGATAGAGCGCGCGATCCTCAAATCGTCGCCGCTGCCGAAACCGGATCAGCCCGAACTCTTCGACCGGGTGCTGAGGACAAAATTCCGGCCACAGGAAGAGTAGGCTCGCCGTGTTCCCGACAATCCGAAAGGCGTAGCTGCTTCTATCCAGTCCCCCGCTCCCCATGCTCTATTACGCCCTCAAAGTCATCGTTTCGGCGCTGCTGATCGTCGCCATCTCCGAGATCGCCAAGCGCTCTACCGGGTTCGCGGCTCTGGTCGCATCCCTTCCGCTCACCTCTCTGTTGGCCTTTGTCTGGCTGCATGTGGAGGCGGCTCCGCCCGAGCGTATCGCCGGTTTGTCCAGCCAAATTTTCTGGCTGGTGCTGCCTTCGCTGCTGCTGTTTTTGCTGCTGCCGCTGCTGCTCAGGCAGGGTTTGAGCTTCTGGGCGGCTCTCGGACTGTCGGTGGGGGCGACTGCGGGGTGTTATCTCGCGTTGCTCCTCTTGCTGCGCCGTATGGGGGTCGGCCTTTGAACCTAAAAACCTCAGTTGGCCGCTCATTTATTGCAGGGAGCGGCCATGCGGCCTCGTCTCGCTCAGTTGCCGCTCAGTTGCCAAATTCGCCACCCATCCCGTCAGAGCCCCCCACGAGCACATCCAACTGAAGTTTCCAGGTTGAATCCGGGCCTCGCACCCCGCCGCTTGTGGCGCCAACCGTGTCGCGCGCCCTCGGCCGGTCGCCGGGTTCTCCGTTGGCGGCGCGGCTATTGCACCTCAATCTCGTAACCGACACAGGGATCGAGCGACAGCGCCACGCAGCGCGCGCTTGCCTCGGCTTGCGCGCGTGTCGCTGCCGGGGTGCCGACGATTCCCGCGACGAAAGCGCCTCGCGGATGAAAATTCCATTCGGTCGGCGCGACGATGACGTAGCGTTCGATCCGGTCGTCGCGGATCTCGATCAGATGCAGCAGGAGGCCGCGCGCCGTTTCCGCGCGCGCCAGGCCACAACCGTCGCCGGCCGGGGCGGCGTCCAGCCATCCGGCGAGCAGGCCGGGCGCGATCAGACCGTTCGCCAGATAGCGCAGATCGGCGACACGCGCGGAAAGGCGGGCGGCGATGAGCGACCCCTCGCCGCGCAAGGCTGCGACTTCCGGGTTGGCCGACCGGCGGGCCAGCGCGCCGGTCTCGGCGGGCTGGCCCGCCAGGGTCGGCCGGCTCGCAAAACCTTCGTCGATGCCTTGCTGCGCCCATTCTTCCGCTGTCAGCCACGGCAGCAGGCGAACTTGCGTGGGAGAGGCCGGCAGATCGGCACTCGGCGGGGGTTCGTGTTCCAGCCAGGCAAGCAGATCGGCGCCCAGCGTTGCCGCGGCAGCCGCATCGACGACGTTGCTCAAACGCTTGTGCCAAGCCAGAAACTCGTCCTTGCGTGCCGCCTGCCCGAGCAACCGTGGCCAGTCGAGCAGGAGCCGCCAGAGGTGCTCGCCGATGGCTTCCCGCGCGACATCGCGTAGCGCGGTTTCGTGTTCTTTCCCCGCGGCGCCCTGTCCCCGTGCCGCGTTTAGCGCGAGCCGGGCGGCGGCGCCTTGCGCCCGACCGCACAGGCTGAACAGGCGCGGCACCAGAGCGACGGCCTTTTCGGCCGGCTGGCCGACGAGAATGCTTGCCGCCAGCGGACGGGCGGCGGCGATGCGTGCGGCGACAACGGCTTGCCCATCCCGGGCGACGATCAGACGCAAGGCGGTTTCTCCGGTTCAATCGGCGTCGTTGCGGCTGCGTTCCAGCGCAATATGCTGATAAAGGGCGGCGATCAAGTCCGCTTGCGAGACCATCCCGATATAGCGCTGCCGACCGTCGACAACCGGAACATAATGCACGCCGCTCCCGACCAACTGCCCGACAAGCGCGACAACCGGCGTTTCCGCCGTCACCGAAAGCGGGTGCGGCCTCATGATCTGGCCGACGACCTCGGGTTTTTCGGAGGCGGTGTCGGTGGTGCGCCTGAGCAGGCCGCGAAGCTGCCCCGGCAACGTCGAAACGGTCGTCGCATCGATCTGGCGCAGGAAGTCCGAAACGGTCACGACGCCGAGCAGGCGTTTGGTGAACCGGTCGAGCACCGGCAGCGCCTTGAGTTGCCCGCCGCGCAACAGATTCCACGCCTCCTGCAACTCGCTGGCGAATTCCAGCAGCGGGGCGTCGCGGCGCATCACGTCGCCGCAGCGCAGGCCGAGATGGCGCTCGAAAGCGTGATCGATGGCGAAGCGGTACACGCGCAGCAGATCGTCTTCCTGAATATCGAGAAAACTGTCGACTTTTTGCAGCGCCGCGCCCAGGTCGGCGTGCGAGAGACCAATCCGGGGGGCGGGGCGGGCCGCCGTTTGGGGAGGAGGGTCAGCGCGGCAATGCGGGTAGCGACGCCGCAGCAGCTTGTTGACGACGAGCGCCGCGAGCACAATGGCGACGACATTGGTCAGCGCCAGCGCGACCAGTTCCTGGGTATGGCCCGCCGCGTGATGGTGGTCGAAAACGATCAGGATCGCCAGCGCGCCGCTCGGCGGATGCAGGCAGCGCAACCGCGCCGAAAACCAGATCGTCAGCGCCACTGCCAGCGCCGCGCCAACGACCGCGTGCGGAATCGTCCAGGCGCAGGCGATGGCGGCGAGCGCCGCCACCAGATAGCCGCCCAATACCGACCACGGCTGCGCCAGCGGGCTGAGCGGCAGGGCAAAAAGAATCACCGCGCTGGCGCCCATCGGCGCGATCAGGGTGCGATTGGCTCCGGAAGAAGGCGCCACGGCGACCAGCGCCGCCGCCAATGTCAGACCCAGCAGCGCGCCCAGCGCCGAACGCCAGCGCTCGGCGGGCGACAGCGCGGGCACGTCGGCGACCAGAGTGTTCAGCACAAAATGGCGAATCCCGCTAAATCGATCGAACATGACCCGTTCCCGGCCGCGTACAAAGTCGGAAGCATATTGGAAAAATCCGATAAGCGGCGATTCGTATTGCCCGTATTCTCATCGGCGTTCGGCGGACACCCGAACCGATGCGACCGATTGTCGCACCGGCTTCAGTCCACGGCAGAGCAGCGTAAAATCCGGCGCTGACCGAACATCGACGACCATGCCAGGAATCGCCCCTCTTTTTGCCCCTACCTCCAACCCGCTGGCCCGGCTCGTCGCTCTACGCCGCCTGGAAGTCGTCGCGCAGGGTTTCGTGATCGCGCTGGCGGTGTTGTGGCTGCGAATCCCGCTGGAAGTTGCGCCGATGATCGCCGCGACGGCCGCGCTCGGCCTTTTCAACGTGCTGACCCAGTGGCGGTTGGAGCGCGGTTGGCCGGCCACGCACAACGAGCTGTTCGCCCATCTTGCGGCCGATGCCGGCACGCTGGCTTTTCTGCTCTATTTCGCCGGCGGCTCGGCCAATCCTTTTGTCTCGCTTTTTTTGCTGCCGCCAACGCTGGCGGCGGCCATGCTGCCCGCGCGGCAAGCGTGGGCCATGGCCGGTCTCACGCTCGCCGCGTACACCTGGCTGATGTTCTGGAACCTTCCTCTGCCGCCGCCGCAGGGCGACCTGGCCCAGCTCGACGCCCTTCTGGCGCGCGCCACCGGGGTGCCGCCCGAACACGCCGGCCATCTGAGCGGCTTTGCCCTGCACATAATCGGCATGTGGCTCAACTTCGTCGTCAGCGTCGGTGTCGTCGCCTTCTTCCTGACGCGCATGGCAGCGGCGTTGAAGGCCGGGGAGCGGGAGCTGGCCGCGGCGCGCGAGGCGGCCTTGCGCCACGAGCAAATCCTCTCGCTCGGCACGCTCGCCGCCGGCGCCGCGCACAAACTCGGCACGCCGCTGGCGACGATGGCCGTCGTGATTCACGAGCTCGAACTGGGGCAAGGCGACCCGGGCGAGGCGAAGGATGACCTCCGCCTCCTGCGCCGGCAGGTCGACCTGTGCAAGCAGACGATTTCGCAGATCCTCGCCTCGGCCGGACAGGCGCGCGACGAGAGCAGCTTGTCCGTGCCGCTCGACGCCTACCTGTCCGAACTGCTCGACGAATGGCGGCTGATCCGGCCGCGCACGCCGGTCCGCGTCGCGCTGGAAGGCGCGCGGCCGGCGCCATCGATTGCCGCCGACCGCGTTCTTGAGCAGGCGATTCTCAACCTGCTCGACAACGCGGCCGATGCGCACGGCGAAAGCCGCGAAGCGCTGCACTTCGCGGCGGGCTGGGACGCCGATGCCTGCCGCATCGAAATTGTCGACTGCGGCCCGGGGTTGGCCTCCGGGGTGGCACGCCGGATCGGCCAGCCCTTTTTTACGACGAAACAAGGCGATGCCGGAGGGGTCGGCGGTATCGGCATCGGCCTATTCCTCACCAACGCCACCGTCGAGCGGCTGGGCGGAAAGGTCGAACTGTTCAACCGCGACAAGCAACAAGGCGCCTGTACGCGAGTGACATTGCCGCTGGCGCGGCTGAAAGCACGCAGCCATGACTGAAAAACCCGGAGCCATCGCCGAAGACGAGCAGTCGACCCTGCTGCTGGCCGACGACGATGACGCCTTCCGTCGCGTCCTGGCACGCGCGCTGGGGCGTCGCGGTTACGCGGTGACTTGTGCCGCGACGGTCGATGAGGCGATGGCGGTGGCGCTGGCGCAGCCGCCGGAATACGCGGTGGTCGATCTCAGGATGCCGGGCGACTCCGGGCTGGTGCTAATCGAAAAGCTGATCGAACTCGACCCCAATACGCGCATCGTGATGTTGACCGGCTACGCCAGCATCGCCACCGCCATCGAGGCGATCAAACTCGGCGCCATCCACTATCTGTCCAAGCCCTGCGATGCCGACGAAGTCGTTGCCGCGCTCAACAAGAGCGTCGCCGGCGACGCGACGCTGCCGGTGTCCGGGTCGCCGCTTTCGGTCAACCGGCTGGAGTGGGAGCATATTCAGCGCGTTCTCGGCGAACATCAGGGCAACGTCTCGTCCACCGCGAGAGCCCTGAAGATGCACCGCCGCACCTTGCAGCGCAAGCTCTCCAAGCACCCGGTCAGGGACTGACGATGGCACCGGCGGAAGCGGCGCCCGAACGCACGCGTATCGACAAGTGGTGTTGGGCGGCGCGCTTCTTCAAGACGCGCTCGCTCGCCGCCGGAGCCATCGCCGCCGGCCACGTCAAACTCGACGGCAACGCCGTCAAGCCGGCGCGCGAACTGCGCGCCGGCGATCTGCTGGAAATTGCCGCCGGCGATGTCGTATGGCGCGTGGTGGTATGCGGTCTCAGCACGCAGCGCCGGCCGGCTCCGGAGGCGCAACGGCTCTACGAAGAAACCGCGGAGAGCCGCAAGAAACGGGCGGCCGACAAGGAAATGCGGCGTCTGGCGCCGGCTCCGGGCAGCGACTTGCGCGGCCGGCCGACCAAGAAAGCGCGCCGGCAAATCAAGGGGTTCAACGAGGGGTTGTGACCGAACCTCCAGCGCGGGTCTGCCACGGCGTTTTTCGGCCGCCGCCGGCGCTCAGGGCGCGTCGGCGGCTGCGGTGCCGCCAGCATGGCGGTCGATTGCCGCGTGCAGGAACCGGCGCAGGAAACCTTCGCTGCGGGCGCTGTGAAAGCGGTCGATTTCTTCGCCCTTGCTATACACGATAACCGTCGGAAAGCCGCGCACCTTGTGGCGGCCGGCGATTCTCATATTCTCGTCGGCGTCGACCTTGGCCAGCAGAAACTGCCCCCGGTAGTCTTTGACCAGCTTTTCGAGCAAGGGCGTCAGCACCCGGCACGGGGCGCACCAGTCGGCGCCTATATCCAGTACGACGGGCGCCCGGTGCGACGCGCTCACGACGCGCTCGTCAAAATCGGCTTCTTCGACATCGTAGGAATGTTCCATCGCTTGGCCCCGCAAAAAAGGGCGCCAGTTTACCAGCACTGAGCCGGCCGGACTCTCACCCGTAGGGAGTGCAGGAAGCGGGCGTGCCGCCCGCGCGGGCATCACCGTACAACAGCTTTTGCTTCTGCTTGACGCGGCATGGCGCTACACCTAAGATTGCGCGGTTTTTTGTCTGGGCGCTTGGCCGTGAATCTTGAGCAGCTTTTCCATCTGGTTGGATCGGACATGCAGGCCGTGGATGCGGTGATACGCCGGCGCCTGCATTCCGAAGTGGTGCTGGTGCGGCAAGTTGCCGAGTACATCGTCCAGAGTGGCGGCAAGCGTCTGCGTCCCGTGCTCGTGCTGCTGTCGTCCGGCGCGCTGGGCTATCGCGGCGCGCATCACCACGAGCTGGCGGCGGTCGTGGAGTTCATCCACACGGCGACCTTGTTGCACGACGATGTGGTCGACGAATCCGACCTGAGGCGCGGCAGGCAGACAGCCAACGCCATGTTCGGCAATGCGGCGAGCGTTCTGGTGGGAGATTTTCTCTATTCCCGGGCGTTCCAGATGATGGTCGAAGTCGGCGATATGCGCATCATGCGCGTGCTTTCCGATGCCACCAACGTCATCGCCGAGGGCGAAGTATTGCAGCTGATGAACTGCCACGACGCCGATGTGGACGAGGTGCGCTATCTGGAGATCATCCGCTACAAGACGGCCAAGCTGTTTGAGGCGGCAGCCCGGTTGGGCGCGATCCTCGCCGGAGCTTCGCCCGCGATCGAGCGGGCGATGGCGGCCTACGGCATGCACCTCGGCACCGCCTTCCAGTTGATCGACGACGTGCTCGACTATTCCGGTGCCGAAGCCGAGACCGGCAAACATCTCGGCGACGATCTGGCCGAAGGCAAACCAACCCTGCCGTTGATTCACGTGATGCGCAGCGGGTCGCCCGAACAGGCGGCCTGTGTCCGACGGGCTATCGAAAACGGGGGGCGGGACGAGTTTCCGCAAGTCCTCGCGGCAGTTCGTGCGAGCGGCGCGCTGGAGCATGCGACCAACCACGCCAAAGCGGAGGCGGGCCGCGCGGCCGATGCGCTCGTTGTCCTGCCCGCTTCACAATACAAAGATTCTTTGCTACAATTATCCGCTTTCGCTGTCGCGAGATCTTTTTAGCGGCATCAGTGTTTCGGTCGGGGCGTAGCTCAGCCTGGTAGAGTACTGCGTTCGGGACGCAGGAGTCGGAGGTTCGAATCCTCTCGCCCCGACCACCGGTTTCAAATCTTCAAATCCTTTGCACTCTCCTTCTTTTCCGCCTTTCCTTGCGGGCGGTGGTGCCTTGGGGCGTCCGGTCGGCGCACGGGTCTGTCTCGCCCCGCTTCTGCTATGCTTGACCGTTCCGCAAAGCAGTGGGTCGATGATGAAATATCTTCTTTTGATCGTTCTGGTCGGCGTTGTCGGGTGGCTATGGCGGAAATCGCGTGCGCCAGAGCCGGGCGTTCCTCCTGCCGTTCCGCCGGATAACGGCGCGGAAGATATGGTCAAGTGCGCGCTGTGCGGCGTCAACCAGCCCGTCAGCGACAGTATCCTGGCCGGCGGGCACTACTATTGCTGTAGCGCGCACCGGCGCGCGGCCAGGCCGGAAGACCGCTGATCGGCCATGCCGGCGAGCGTCGCGCCAAGCGCCATCGATTCTGCGGGCTACTCGGAAGCGCACTGGAGGTCGTTGCGCTATTTCAATCTATATCGCCTGCTCATCAGCGTGCTGTTGTTTGCTTCGGCGCTGTTGCATCCTTCGATTTTTTCGGTTCTCAGCCCGGACATCGGACATTTCCATCTGGCCGTCACCAGCCTGTATTTGCTGGCGACGGTTTTCGCGCTGATCGGAACTTACCGCTATCGCCAGCGTTTCAATCTGCAACTGAGTTTGCAGGTCATCATCGACATTCTTGTCATGACCGTACTGATGCATACCGGCGGCGGTTTGCGCAGCGGTTTCGGAACCATGCTGCTGGTGACGCTGGCCGGCGCCGGGCTGGTTGGCCAAGGCCGTTTGGTGTCGTTCTACGCGGCTAGTGCGACCCTTGCCGTCCTGTTCGAGCAGTCCTACAGAACCCTGTTTTTCGATTTCGACGCCGCCGGCTTTTTCCAGGCGGGCGTATTTAGTGCCGGCTGTTTTGCCGTGGCGATATCCGCGCGATTGCTTGCGCGCCGGGTGATTGCCAACGAGGATCTGGCGCGCCAGCGCGGTATCGAACTGAAGAACCAGATGCTGGTTAGCCAGCGCGTGATCGAGGAGATGCAGGACGGGGTTCTCGTGCTCGACCGGAGGAGCACCGTGAAACAGCACAACCCGCGCGCCGGGAGTTTGCTGGGTTTGAACGATGCTGGCGAGTGTTTGCTGACCGAGTATTCTCCGGTTCTTGCCGAAGCTTTTTTCGAGTGGATGGTGCGCCCGTCCGACGACCCTATCCTGGTGCGCGGGCCGGCGGGCGTCGTGATGCTGCGCGCGCGTTTCGTGGCGACCGAAAGTTCGGGGCGCGACGTGCTCGTCTTCCTCGAAGACATGGGGCGGATACAGGAGCAGGCACAGCAGTTGAAGCTGGCCGCGCTCGGCCGGTTGACCGCCAATATCGCGCATGAAATCCGCAATCCGCTTTCGGCCATCAGCCATGCCGGGGAGCTGTTGCTCGAAGATCGGCGCAGCGAGGGGCAAGGCCGCCTCCTGCGTATCGTTCTCGACAACGCGCAGCGCCTGGCGCGCATCGTGCGCGACGTGCTCGAACTGGGTCGCCGCGACCAGGCGTACCGGGAACCGATCCGTTTGCGCGAATATCTGTTGTCCTTCGTCGAGGAACTGGCATTCAAGGAGAAAATCGGCGTCGATACGGTGCAGCTGGAGTTCTCCGGCGATGCCTCCATCTGTTTTGATCGCTCGCATTTTCACCAGGTACTGTGGAATCTCCTGGGAAACGCGTTGCGCCACTCGCAGCGGTTTACCGGTAGTGTTCGTGTGCGCGTACAAAGCGCGCGGCTTAGCGATCGGGTCGAAATCCACGTGCTGGACGACGGAGAGGGCGTGGGCGACACGCAGCGGGAGCAGGTTTTTGAGCCATTTTTTACCACGCAAAGTCGTGGCACCGGCCTGGGTCTGTATATCGCCCGCGAGTTGTGCGACGCCAACGGGGCGCGCCTCGAACTGCTCGGCAACACGCCGGGAGCGCATTTTTGCATTACGGGGAGGAGCGAAGGGTGTCTCTAGGCAAGCTTGATCGCCGGCAACGCGCGCAATCCGCGCGCGTGCTGGTGGTCGATGACGAAGCGGATATCCGAGAGCTTCTCGACCTGACGCTGGCGCGCATGGGTCTGGCGGCCGATTGTGCGGCCACGGTGGCCGAGGCGCGGCAGCTTCTGGCGCGCCAGCCCTACCGGCTCTGTTTGACGGACATGCGCTTGCCGGACGGTGCCGGCCTCGATGTTGTCCGGCTGATCGGCGAGTGTTACGGCGAAACACCGGTCGCCGTGATTACCGCTTTCGGCAGCGCCGAAAACGCGGTAGCGGCGCTCAAGGCGGGAGCCTTCGACTACCTCGCCAAACCTGTCGCGCTCGAACAGTTACGCACCTTGATTAAATCCGCGCTCAATTTGCCGCAGGCCGGCGGCGTGCCCGAGAGCGCCCAAAACTTATCGGCTCCGGCAGAGCGCTTGATCGGGAAGTCGCCGGCAATCGACCATGTGCGCGAGATGATCGCCAAAGTCGCGCGCAGCCAGGCGCCGGTTTATGTCTCCGGCGAATCGGGGTGCGGCAAGGAGCTGGCGGCGCGCCTGATCCACGCCCAAAGCGCGCGCCGCGCCGCGCTTTTTGTGCCGGTCAACTGCGGGGCGATACCCGAAAATCTGATGGAGAGCGAGTTCTTCGGCTACCGCAAGGGGGCGTTTACCGGCGCCGACGCCGATCGGGATGGCTTTTTCCAGGCGGCCAGCGGAGGCACGCTTTTTCTGGACGAAGTTGCCGATTTGCCGCTCGCCATGCAAGTCAAATTGTTGCGGGCGATCCAGGAAAAGCGGGTGCGCAAAGTGGGGTGTACCGCCGAAGAACCGGTCGATGTGCGTATTGTTTCCGCCACGCATCGCAAATTGAAGGAGTGTGTCGACGCCGGATCTTTTCGCCAGGATCTTTACTACCGTTTGAACGTCATCGAACTGAAAATGCCCGCTTTGCGCGACTGCCGCGAAGACATCCCGTTGCTGGCCGAGGGCGCGCTGGCCCGCATCTGCGGGGCGAATTCCGGGCAGTCGAAGCGGCTGTCGCCCGACGCCATCCGCGCGCTTTGCGACTACAGTTTTCCCGGCAATGTCAGGGAGCTCGAAAATATTCTCGAACGCGCTATCGCCCTGTCGTCGGGGAACGTGGTGGTGCCCGACGATCTTCAGCTCACCGAGGCGACGATGGCGGGAAGCGGCGGGCGCGATGGCGAAACACTGGACGAGACGCTGGACGATACGCTCAACCGTTTTGAACGGCGGATCATTGTCGAAGCTCTGGCGAAAGAAGGGTTCAACCGCACGGCGGCCGCGCGCTTGCTGGGTGTGACCTTCCGCTCGCTGCGTTACCGTATCGAACGTCTTGGCATCGGGGCGTGAGGCGCATGGACGCCGGCGCGGACAGTGGGGTTGCGGGGGACGGGTGGCTTTCCGGCGCCCGCCGGATCGAGTCGCCGAACTTCGACGAGCGCCCCCGGGACGCCGATATTTCCCTCATCGTCGTGCATGCGATCAGCCTGCCGCCGGCCGAGTTTGGCAGCGACGACATCGTCCGGCTGTTCACCAATTCCCTCGATCCCGACGCGCATCCGTATTTTGCGGAAATCGCTACGCTGCGTGTCTCCGCGCATTTCCTCATCCGTCGGGATGGCGAGCTGATCCAGTTCGTTTCTTGCCGAAAGCGCGCGTGGCACGCCGGTGCATCGGCCTTCGACGGACGCGAACGCTGCAACGATTTTTCGGTGGGTATCGAGCTGGAGGGGTGCGACGAGCTGCCGTTTGAAGATGCGCAGTACTCCCGGCTGGAGCGCGTCATCCGGTCGCTACACGCGCGCTACCCGGGTTGCCCGGTCGTCGGTCATCGCGACATCGCACCGGGGCGCAAGAGCGATCCGGGCCCGTGTTTCGACTGGACGAGGCTGATTTCGGCCGGCCTCGTTGAGGCCGGATCGCAGCGTGGGTAACGCCGGGTTCCGGGCCAAGCCCGGAATGACGAAATTTCACCCTCTGTGCATTTCAACGTGACTGACTACTAGCCCCGGTGTTTCAAAGGGCATCACGATAGACATCAACCGAAAAGGAAGCAGACATGGCAATAAGCCTCAAGAAATCGGCCGCCAAGGCGGCGAACCCCGAGCCCGAAACCAGATCCGCCGCGAAAAAAGCCAAAAAGCACGTTGCTGCTGCGGCCGCCCCCGCAACCGGAAAAGCAGGCGTCAAGCCAGCGGCGAAAGCGGCTTTGAAGACGGCGATCAAACCGGCCGGAGCTTGGCCGTTTCCGACCGGGCCGCGCCCGAAATAAGCGGTGGCGTGGAGGGCTGGCCGGCAAGGCGGGCTTTTTTCCCGGCTCATCCGCAGAATCGCCCGATTCGCCGTACCGCCTCCTCCAGCCTGTCGATCCCTGTCGTGTAGGCGAAGCGGATATGCGTTTTTGCCGCGTTGGCGCCGAAGTCCTTTCCCGGCGTTGCCGCGACTCCGGCAGATTCAAGAAGGTCGAGGGCGAACTGCTCGCTGTCGTCGCTCAGCCGGCTACAGTCGGCGTAGAGGTAAAAGGCGCCCTCCGGCTTGCCGTACAGGCGAAATCCGAGCCTCTCCAGTTCGGGCGTCAGGAAATCGCGGCGCCTCCGCAGTTCGGCTCGCCGGCTTTCGAGGACGGCCAGCGTTGCCGGGCTGAATGCGGCGAGCGCAGCGTATTGCGCCGGGGTCGAGGCGGCAATGGTGAGATTTTGCGCAAGCTTTTCGATGTCGCGCACAAATCGTTCGGGTACGACCAGCCAACCCAGACGCCAGCCGGTCATGTTGAAATACTTCGAGAAGCTCTGCACGACGAAGATGTCGTCGCCGAATTGCAGCGCGGTCGGCGCGTCGTTTTCGTAGGTGAGACCGTGGTAGATCTCGTCGACGATCAGTTGGCCGCCGCGCCGGCGGATGAATTCGGCGATCGCCGAGAGCTGCGCGGCTCCGAGCATAGCGCCGGTCGGGTTGCTCGGTGACGCGAACAAAGCGCCCGCGCTGCGCGCGTTCCAGTGACGTTCGAGGTCGTCGGGCGTCGGCTGATAGTTGCTTTCGGGACCGACTGGAATGCCGGCGGGAACGCCCCCAAACGTCCGTATGAAGTGCCGGTTGCAGGGGTAGCCGGGGTCGGTGAGCAGCCACTCGTTACCGGCCTCGGTCAGACAGGCCAGCGCCAGCAATAGCGCGCCGGAAGCGCCCGCCGTGACGACGATGCGGGACGACGGGACGCCGATGCCGTAGCGCGTGCGATAGAAGCCGGCGATGGCTTCGCGCAGTTCGGGCAGGCCGAGCGCCGGCGTGTAGCGCACGCGGCCGCCGGCGATATGCTTCCGCGCGGCGTCGACGATGGTTTCCGGGGTCGGAAAATCCGGCTCGCCGACTTCCATGTGAACGATATCGCGACCTTCCGCTTCGAGCTGCTTGGCGCGCGCGAGCAATTCCATAACGTGGAAGGGCGCGATATGGTTCAGCCGCGATGCGGGAAAGACGGGCATTTTTTTGTCACAGGAAAAGGCCGCCCGGAGGCGGCCATCGCTATGGTCGGGAAGAAAGCCTCAAGCCTTTTCGCGCCACAGATCCATTTCAAATAGCTCGCGTTTCAGGATGAGCTGCTTCGGCATTTTTTCGCCCATCTTGTCGAACCATTCCTTGTGCCCGGCCAGCTCGGTTTTCCAGGCGCCGGCGTCGATCTGCGTCAAGACCTTGAATTCCGCCTTGGTGATTTCCAGACCCGTCCAGTCGATGTCCTCGAAATTCGGCATCCAGCCAAGCGCGGTTTCCTTGGCGGAAACGCGGCCTTTGACGCGGTCGACGATCCACTTCAGGACGCGCATGTTTTCGCCGAAGCCCGGCCACATGAACTCGCCCTTCTCGTCCATGCGGAACCAGTTGACGCAGAAGATGCGCGGCGCGTGCTCGACGGCGTGACCCATCTTCAGCCAGTGGTTGAAGTAGTCGCCCATGTGGTAGCCGCAGAAAGGCAGCATGGCGAACGGATCGCGGCGCACCACGCCCTGCTCGCCGAAAGCGGCAGCCGTGGTTTCCGAGCCGAGCGTGGCGGCCATGTAAACGCCAAAATTCCAGTTGAATGCCTCGTAAACCAGCGGCACGGTCGTCGCGCGGCGGCCGCCGAAAATAAACGCCGAGATCGGCACGCCCAGCGGGTCTTCCCACTTTGCGTCGACCGACGGGCACTGCGAAGCCGGAGCGGTGAAACGCGAGTTCGGGTGCGCGGCCTTGCGGCCGGTTTCCTTGGCGATCTCCGGCGACCAGTCCTTGCCCTGCCAGTCGATGGCATGCGCCGGAACGTCCTTCGACATGCCTTCCCACCACACGTCGCCGTCGTCCGTGAGAGCCACGTTGGTGAAAATGATGTTTTCCTTCAAGGTCGCCATCGCGTTGAAGTTGGTTTTTTCGTTCGTGCCCGGCGCGACGCCGAAGAAACCGGCTTCCGGGTTGATCGCGTAGAACTGGCCGTCCTTGCCCGGTTTGATCCAGGCGATGTCGTCGCCGATGGTGGTGATCTTCCAGCCGCCCAGAACTGCCGGCGGAATCAGCATCGCAAAGTTGGTCTTGCCGCAAGCCGAGGGGAAAGCGGCGGCGACGTAGGATTTTTCGCCGTCCGGCGACTCGACGCCGAGGATCAGCATGTGTTCGGCCAGCCAGCCTTCGTCGCGCGCCATCGTCGAGGCGATGCGCAGCGCGAAACACTTCTTGCCGAGCAGCGCGTTGCCGCCGTAGCCGGAACCGTAGGACCAGATCTCGCGGCTTTCCGGGTAATGCACGATGTACTTGGTGGTCGGGTTGCAGGGCCACGGAACATCCTTCTGGCCGGCTTCCAGCGGTGCGCCCACCGAATGTACGCAGGGGACGAATTCGCCGTCGCCGCCGAGCACGCCATACACCGCCTTGCCCATGCGCGTCATCGTGCGCATGTTGACCACGACGTAGGCGCTATCGGTAATCTCGACGCCGATATGGGCGATCGGCGAGCCGAGCGGCCCCATCGAGAAGGGGATCACGTACATCGTGCGGCCGCGCATGCAGCCTTTGAACAGGCCGTTCAGCTTTTCGCGCATCTTGGCCGGGTCTTCCCAGTTGTTCGTCGGGCCGGCATCTTCCTTCTTCGCCGAACAGATGTAGGTGCGATCCTCGACGCGCGCCACGTCCGAAGGGTCGGAACAGGCGAGGTAGGAGTTCTTGCGTTTTTCCGGGTTCAGTTTAACCAGCGTGCCGGCGGCAACCATTTCGCCGCACAGGCGGTCATATTCTTCCTGCGAGCCGTCGGCCCAGACGATGCGCGCCGCTTCGGTGAGCGCGGCAATATCCGCAACCCATTGTTTGAGGCGTGCATGGTTGACGTAGGCGGGGGCGTTGAGCGAGGCAGATGGGGTCATGGCAATACACTCTCAAAGGGGGGAAGTCGGAAAAGCGGAAAAAGCGGTGGCGAACGGTGGCGAATTCGGGGATTAACGATTCGACAGCGCGCAATTATGCCACAGCACGAAGTCGCCTAAACGGCCATCCAAGCGCGGGCGTTCGTACCACGGTGTAAAGCGTTCGCCGCTTGTTATAATTATGAATTATAGAAACAACTTTCAGGAATGTGAGCCATGAACAAGGATCAGTTGCGCAACGCCGCGCTCTACTATCACCGCCATCCCAAGCCGGGAAAAATATCGGTCCAGCCGACCAAGCAATTGACCAACCAGTACGATCTGTCGATGGCGTATTCGCCGGGGGTGGCGGCTGCGTGCGAGGAAATCGTCGCCAATCCGGCGGAGGCCGGCACGCTGACGGCGCGCGCCAATCTCGTCGGCGTCATCACCAACGGCACGGCGGTGCTCGGGCTGGGCGCCATCGGCCCGCTCGCCGCCAAGCCGGTGATGGAAGGCAAGGGCGTTCTGTTCAAGAAGTTCGCCAATATCGACGTCTTCGATCTCGAAATCGAACAGCGCGATCCGGATCTCCTGATCGAAATCATCGCCTCGCTGGAACCCACCTTTGGCGGCATCAACCTGGAAGACATCAAGGCGCCGGAGTGCTTCTACATCGAGAAAAAGTTGCGCGAGCGGATGAAGATCCCGGTCTTCCACGACGATCAGCACGGTACTGCCATCGTCGTCGGCGCCGCCATCCTCAACGGTCTGTACCTGCAAGGCAAAGACCTGAAGCAGGTCAAACTGGTGACTTCCGGTGCGGGCGCCGCCGCACTCGCCTGTCTCGACCTGCTGGTCATGCTCGGCATCCCGGTCGAGAACATCTGGGTGACCGACATCAAGGGCCTGGTGTACGAGGGGCGCGTCGAGGAGATGGACGAGATCAAGGCACGCTACGCCAAGCGAACCGACGCGCGCACGCTGGGCGAGGCGATCGGGGGCGCGGACGTGTTTCTCGGCCTGTCGGCTGGCGGCGTCCTGAAAAAGGAGATGGTCGCCAAAATGGCGCCATCGCCGATGATTATGGCTCTTGCCAACCCCAGCCCGGAGATCCTGCCGGAAGACGTGAAGGCGGTGCGCGGCGACGCGATCATTGCGACCGGCCGCTCGGATTATCCGAATCAGGTGAACAACGTGCTATGTTTTCCGTTCATCTTTCGCGGCGCGCTGGACGTGGGCGCGACGACGATCACCGAGCAGATGAAGCTGGCTTCGGTGAAGGCCATCGCCGAACTGGCGCGCGTCGAGCAATCCGAAGTCGCGGCCAGGGCGTATGGCGAAAAGGCGACCAGTTTCGGTCCCGAGTACCTGATTCCGAATCCGTTCGACCCACGGTTGATCGCCAGGATCGCGCCGGCGGTTGCCGAAGCGGCGATGGCGTCCGGCGTTGCGACGCGCCCGATTGCGGACATCGAAGCCTATCGCGACAGTCTCAACGAATTCGTTTACCACTCCGGTCTCATCATGAAGCCGGTGTTTTCGCAAGCCAAACAGGCGCCCAAACGCATCGTCTTTGCCGAGGGCGAGGACGAGCGCGTGCTGCGCGCCATCCAGGTCGTTGTCGACGAAGGTATCGCGCGGCCGATTGTCATCGGACGGCCCGACGAAATCGCGCGAAAAGTGGAAGCGGCTGGCCTGCGCATCCAGCCCGGCGCGGATTTTGAGATCGTACACGCCGACCGCTGCGAATTTTTCGACGCCAATTTCGACGCCTACTGGCGGGAATATCTGCGCCTGATGGAGCGCAAGGGGGTTGCGGCGGACTACGCGCAGCGCGAGGTGCGCCGTCGCGCGACGCTGTTCGGCGCGCTGATGGTGCGCATGGGCCATGCCGACGGCCTGATTTGCGGAACCTTCGGCCGCCACGACGTGCACCGCGAGTACGTGGTCAACGTCATCGGCATGGCGCCCGGCGTCACCCGGCTCTACAACATGAGCTTGCTGATGTTGCCCGAGCGCACGGTGTTTATCGCCGATACCTACCTGACCTACGACCCCAGCGCCGAGCAGCTTGCCGACATGACGCTGCTGGCGGCGGACGAAGTGCGCCGTTTCGGCATCGCGCCGAAAGTCGCGCTGCTCTCGCACTCCTCGTTCGGCTCGGAAGAGTCGCCGACCTCGCTCAAGATGCGCCAAGCCCTGCATCTGCTCGGCGAGCGCGCGCCGCAACTGGAAGTCGAAGGCGAAATGCACGGCGACGCGGCGCTCGACGAAACGATCCGTATGCAGGTGTTCCCGAACTCGCGCCTGAAAGGGCAGGCCAACCTGCTCATCATGCCGACGCTGGATGCCGCCAATATCTCGTTCAACCTGCTCAAGGTCGCTGCCGGCGACAATTTGACCATCGGGCCGATCCTCCTCGGCGCGGCGCGTCCGGCGCATATCCTGACGTCGACAGCGACAGTCCGGCGCATCGTGAACATGACCGCGCTGACCGTCGTCGATACTCTAAAAAATCCGCGTTAGGCGGTAGATGGCGTCGTCACGAGACATGTCAGAATGCTATTTCGCATAAACTGCGGTGGGCGCGAATGGCTGAGGCCTATCAACGACATGACATCTCCGATGCTGCACGGGCTCTACTTGAGCCACGATTGCTCGAGCCTGAGGTTCCCTCGGTTTTTCGTCTGCCATAGGGTAGATTTCATGCTACCAGTTTTCCCTGATGCTGTTTGCTGATCCAGCTCCCCAAGCACTGTGTTGGCGACCGGTATCCCGGGGCCGGATGCTGTCGTTTCCGGTTATAAAACACCTCGGTGTACTCGAAGCGGGCCGCCTTCATCTCGGCACGGGTTGTGTAGCGGATGCCATGCACCCGCCCGTTCTTGAAACTGTTGGACCGGCTCTCCGTCGGCGCGTTGTCCCGGCAGTTTCCTTTGCGGCTCGTCCGGCGGGTCATGCCGCACCCCTTGAGATTGTCCTGAAAGGCATGGCTGGCGTTCCGGCCGCCCCGGCCGGAACGGTGCATCAAGCCCGGCCCGGGTCTTTCGCGGAACCGGGCCATGGCCGGCGCACCGGCCACGATGTCCGCCGCCAGTCGCCATTCGATCGGCTTGATCCCATCGGGCGCACCGTTCTCCC
>JACQYA010000169.1 GCA_016208425.1 Betaproteobacteria bacterium | reverse complement strand
ATTCCTTTTGAAGCGGGTAGCCCATGGTAATTCCAATCCGCGAAAGAAGCCGCGATTTTGTAGGGGCGGGATTTTTCACATTTCCATCGCGGATTGGAACAGGGCACATGCATCGCCTGACCCAATATTTCCGGGCCGCCTGGTGGAGACAGATTTGACTTGGCGGTCGACCCATACGGCTTTTCGCGGGCGTAGCGCCGGAAGAATTTTTTTGCCGGCCATCATTGGCGCCATGATTTCGGTATTGTTATCGGACAAGCAAATTGCACGCGCGGTTGTGCCCGGTGAAGGTGCCCGCTTTTCGGCTCCCCCCTACTCCGCGCGCAACGCCTCCACCGGATCGAGGCGGGCGGCGCGGCGCGCGGGCAGGACTCCCGCCAGCAGGCCGATGGCGACGGCGATGCCTTCGGCGAGCAGGACAAAAGCGATTGGTGTGTGCACCGGCAAGGCTGGCACGAGCAGGTGGATCGCCTGCGCCAGACCGATGCCGAGCAGCAGGCCCATGACGCCGCCCAGAGCGGACAGCGCCACCGCCTCGCCGAGGAACAGCCCGAGGATGGTTCGCCGTGGTGCGCCCAGCGCGACGAGCAAGCCGATTTCTCCGGTGCGTTCGCTGACGGCGATGGTCATGATGGTGACGATGCCGACGCCGCCGACCAGCAGCGAAATGCTGCCGAGCGCGCCGACGGCCATGGTCAGGATGTCGAGAATCCGGGATAGCGTGCGCAGCATGTCTTCCTGCGTGGTGATCGTGAAATCCTCGCGGCCGTGGCGCGCTTTCAGCGTGGCCTTGATCGCGTCCCCGACGCGCGCCGCCGGAACGCCCTCCGCGTAGGAGACGTGGATCTCCATCAGTCCGTCGCGGTTGTAGAGTTCGAGCGCGCGCGCCGCCGGAATGTAGGCGGTGTCGTCGAGATCGATGCCGAGAAACTGCCCCTTAGTTTCGAGCACGCCGATCACGCGGAACTGGAAGTTGCCGATACGCACGCGCGCGCCGAGTGGGTTCGCCGCGCCGAACAGCTCGTTTTTCAGCTTGGCGCCGAGCACGACGAAAGCGCGCGCGTTTTCCGAGTCTTCGCCGGGCAGGAACTGCCCGCTTTTGACCTTCATGCCAAATACCCTGGTCATGTCGGCGTTGACGCCGTAGACCGTCGTCCGGCGCAGGCGGCCGTTGGCGTTGATTTCGGTATTGCCCCACACGGTCGACGTCATCGCCGTCACGTGCGGCAGGTGTTCGAGCGCGCGCGCGTCTTCCAGCGTCAGCGGCCGCACCGAAGTGGGGATGCCGGTCGGCGCCGGGCCGGAGGTCTTGACCTTGCCGGGCGCGACGCCGATCACGTTGGTGCCGAACTGCGTGAATTCGGCGAGCACGAAGCGGTGGATGCCTTCGCCGATGGACGTCAGCAGAATCACCGCCGCGATGCCGACCGCGATGCCGAGCAGCGTCAGGAAGCTGCGCAGCCGGTGCGCCGTGATGGCGCGCAAAGCGAGTTGCAAAGTGTCGGGAAAGCGCATCATCGCTTCGCTAGCGCCTGCACCGGGTCGAGCCGCGCCGCCTGCCGCGCCGGCAGCACGCCGAACAGGATGCCGGTGAGCAGCGCCGTGCCCAGCCCGGCCGCTACCGCCCAGTCGGGCGGGAAGGCGGGAAAAGTCGGGTATAGATGGCGAATGGTCGCCGCGCCGGCCTGGCCGAGCGCGAAACCGAGGAGCGCGCCGGCCAGCGAGAGCATCGCCGCCTCGGAGAGGAAAGCCGCGCGGATCGTTGCGCCGGTGGCGCCCAGCGCTTTGAGCAGGCCGATCTCGGCGGTACGCTGCGCGACCGAAACGAGCATCACGTTCATCACCAGGATGCCCGCCACCGCCAGGCTGATCGCCGCGATGCCGGCGACGCCGAGCGTCAGCGTGCCGAGCAGGCGATCGAAAGTGGCGAGCACGGCGTCCTGGGTGATGACCGTCACGTCTTCCTCGCCCTCGTGGCGCAGCTTGATGATTTCCGTCGCCTGCGCGCGGGCGAGTTCTATCGCTTCGCGGCCGGTCGCTTCGACCAGGATGCGGAACAGCGTGTTGCTGTTGAACATCGCTTGCGCCAGGGAAACCGGCACGATCACCAGTTCGTCGGTGTTCATCCCCAGCCCTTGCCCGCTTGACGCGAGCACGCCGACGATGCGGAAACGCCGGTCGCCGATGCGCGCCCGTTGGCCGAGCGCCGGTTGCGCCCCGAACATCTCGTCGCGAATCTTCGCGCCGATCACCGCTTCGGCCGTGCCGCGCCGCCAGTCCTCGTCCGGCAGAAAACGCCCCTGCCCGAGTTTCAGGTTGCGCACGTCGAGAAACTGCGCGGTCGTTCCGGCGACGATCACTTCGCGCAGCTTGCCGCCGACGCTGATTTCCGATGTGCCGACGATTAGCGGCGCGGCGCGGCGGACGGCGCTCGCGCGCAGCAGCGCCTGCGCGTCGTCGATGGTCAGGTCGCGCGGGGTGCTGGTGATCGCGTTGGCGGGGTTGAAGCCGCCCGTCTGCGAGCGGCCGGGGAGGACGATGACGAGGTTGCTGCCGAGCGACGAAAACTCGTTCATCACGTAACGCCGGGCGCCGTCGCCGAGCGCCGTCAGCACGACGACCGCCGCAACGCCGATGGACATGGCGAGAACCAGCAGCGAAGTACGCAGCGGGTTGCCGGTCGCCGCGTCGCGGGCAAAGCGGATCAGGTCGGGGGCGCGCATGCTGTCAGGAACCGCGCAACGCGGATCATCGGGACGTGGGAGCGGGCGTATCGTGGGCCAGCGCGCCGTCCTCCATCAGCAACTGGCGTCTGGCCCGCCCGCCGAGGGCTGCGTCGTGAGTGACGACGACCAGCGTCACGCCGCGTTCGTTCAGCGCTTCGAGCAGGCGCATCACCTCTTCGCCGGTGGCGCGGTCGAGGTTGCCGGTCGGCTCGTCGGCGAGAATCAGCGCCGGCCGCATGATCGTCGCGCGGGCGATGGCGACGCGCTGGCGTTGTCCGCCCGACAGCTCGTCCGGCTTGTGGTCGGCGCGGTTCGCCAGGCCGTAGTCCTTGAGCGCCCGCGCGACCCGCTCGGCGCGCCGCTGCGGGGCGATGCCGGCCAGCGTCATCGGCAGCGCGATGTTCTCGGCCGCCGTCAGGCGCGGCACCAGGTGGAAGCTCTGAAAGACGAAACCGATCCGTTCGCTGCGCACGCGCGCCTGTTCTTCGGCGGAGAGCGTCGTCACGTCGCGGCCTTCCAGCCGGTAAATGCCCGCGTTCGGGCGGTCGAGCAGGCCGAGCAGGTTGAGCAGCGTCGATTTTCCCGAACCGGACGGCCCCATCACCGCGACGTATTCTCCGGCCGCGATACTCACGTCGAGACGGCGCAACGCGTGGACTTCGCTGTCGCCGAGGCGAAAGACGCGCTCGATGCCGGACAGCTCGATCAGGGTCATTGCTTCTTGTCTTCCGCCGTGTAAGGGATGCCGCCTTTTACGCCGGCACGCTCCAGCGATGTGACGACCCGCTCACCGGCGTTCAGCCCTTCCGTCACTTCCGTGAATTCCCAGTTCGCGAGGCCGGTCTTGACCTTGCGCTCTTCCAGCTTGCCGCCGGCGCCGCCGACCAGAACCCGCCCGCCTTCGAGCAACGCCGGGGTGGGGACACGCACGACCTTCTCGCGCACGGCAAGAATTACCTCGACATCGGCGCTGTAGCCGACCAGCAACTTGCCGGGCGCCGCCGGATTATCGAGCGTGGCTTCGATATCCACCGTGCGCGCCTGTTTTTCGACGGCGGAGACATAGGGCGCGACACGCTTGACCGTGCCGGGGAAGGACTGTTTGGGCAGCGCGTCGAAACTGATGCGTACCGGCTGCCCGGCGACGATCTTCGGGGCATCCACTTCGTCCATCGGCGCCTTGACGTAGAGGCAGGAATCGTCGATCAGATCGATGGCCGGCGGGGTCGGCACGCCCGGCGGGGACGGTGTCGAGTATTCGCCGACTTCGCCGACGATCTTGGCGATGGTGCCGTCAAAGGGCGCGTAGAGGATCGTCCGCCCCTGCTCGACGCGCGTCGCGCTGACCTTGGCCAGCGTTTGCGCCACATCGGCCTTGGCCGCATCGCAGCCGGCGCGTTTGGCCTTCGCCTCGCTGCGCGCCGCTTCTTCTTTCGAGGCGGAGACGAAGCCCCTGGCGCGCAGGGAAGCCTGTCGTTCGGCCTCGCTTTCGGCGTTGGCGGCGACCGTGCAGACCTCGCCGACCCGCAGGCGGGCCGTTTCCACCTGCGTCTGGGCAAGCGTGCTTTGCGCCCGCTGATCGTCGTTCCACAGCTTCATCAGCAACTGGCCTTTTCTGACGCGCTCGCCCTCCTTGACCGCCAGCACCTCGATGCGCCCGCCCACGATCGTCGACAGCTTGGTGCGCTGGCAGGCTTCGACCGTCCCGGCGCGCGTATTGGCGATGGAAGACTCGACCCGGCCGAGGTCGGTTTCCTTGAGCACGACAACGATGGGCTGAGGCCTGCCCGCCCACCACAGCGCAACGACCAGCGCCACAACGGGGAAGAAAGCGATCGACAAACGACGGGCGAGGACTGGAGACATGGCTGTAATGGCGACCGCAAGCGGCGTTACCGGGGAAAGGTCGTTATCGTCCGACGAAAGCGCGAGGCTGGCAAGAGCTATTCATAATGCGCCCACGTCGTGAGCATTTTGACGAAAGCGTTTTACCCTACACCGCCACCCGGAGTCACGCCACCTGCCAAGCATCGAACAGTCACCAGCGAAAGATTTTTCCCTCGCCTCTCTTGAAATTCCGCTATACCGCCCCTATTATTAGCACTCGTCGCAGTTGAGTGCTAACAGCTTTCGCAGCACCCTCTTTGGCGACATCAATTGGTTGTTGGTCATTTACGCTTAAACCCCTAGGAGAACCTGCATGAAAATTCGTCCGTTGCATGATCGCGTGATCGTCAAGCGCCTGGAAGAGGAAAAGAAGACGGCTTCCGGCATCGTCATCCCCGATACCGCCGCCGAAAAGCCGGATCAAGGCGAGATCCGCGCCGTGGGTAACGGCAAGATTCTCGAAAACGGCTCGGTTCGCGCGCTTGAAGTCAAAGTCGGCGACCGTGTGCTGTTCGGCAAGTATGCCGGCCAGACCGTCAAGGTCGATGGCGAGGAACTGCTGGTCATGCGCGAAGAAGACATCATGGGCGTCGTCGAGGCCTAAACCCCGGCTCCCCACGCTTTATCTCATTACTGAACACAGAACAGAATTCGAGGAGTTATCTCTATGGCAGCTAAAGAAGTCAAATTCGGCGACTCGGCGCGTGCGCGCATGGTCGAAGGCGTCAACATCCTGGCCGACGCGGTCAAGGTCACGCTCGGCCCGAAAGGCCGCAATGTTGTTCTGGAGCGCTCTTTCGGCGCCCCGACGGTGACCAAGGACGGCGTTTCGGTCGCCAAGGAAATCGAGCTGAAGGACAAGTTCGCCAATATGGGCGCGCAAATGGTCAAGGAAGTCGCTTCCAAGACCTCCGACATCGCCGGCGACGGCACCACGACGGCGACCGTTCTGGCCCAATCCATCGTCCGCGAAGGCATGAAGTTCGTCGCCGCCGGGATGAATCCGATGGATCTCAAGCGCGGCATCGACAAGGCCGTCACCGCCACGATCGAAGAACTGAAGAAGCTCTCCAAGCCCTGCTCGACGAACAAGGAAATCGCCCAGGTCGGCTCGATCTCGGCCAACTCCGACGCCGACATCGGCGAAATCATCGCCCGTGCGATGGACAAGGTCGGCAAGGAAGGCGTCATCACCGTCGAAGACGGCAAATCGCTGCAGAACGAGCTCGACGTCGTCGAAGGCATGCAGTTCGACCGCGGCTATCTGTCGCCCTACTTCATCAACCAGCCGGAAAAGCAGATTGCCGTTCTCGACAATCCTTTCGTCCTGCTGTTCGACAAAAAGATCTCCAACATCCGCGACCTGCTGCCCGTGCTTGAGCAAGTCGCCAAGGCCGGCCGGCCGCTGCTGATCGTCGCCGAAGATGTCGACGGCGAAGCGCTCGCCACGCTGGTGGTCAACAACATCCGCGGCATCCTGAAGACTTGCGCCGTCAAGGCTCCGGGCTTCGGCGACCGGCGCAAGGCGATGCTGGAAGACATCGCCGTCCTGACCGGCGGCCAGGTCATCGCCGAGGAAGTCGGTCTGAGCCTTGAGAAGGCGACGCTGGCCGAACTGGGCCAGGCCAAGCGCATCGAAATCGGCAAGGAAAACACCACGCTGATCGATGGCGCCGGCGATGCGACCGCAATCGAAGGTCGCGTCAAGAACATCCGCGCCCAGATCGAAGTGGCGACCAGCGACTACGACAAGGAAAAGCTGCAAGAGCGCGTGGCCAAGCTGGCCGGCGGCGTGGCTCTGATCAAGGTCGGCGCCGCGACCGAAGTCGAAATGAAGGAAAAGAAGGCGCGCGTCGAGGATGCGCTGCACGCTACCCGCGCGGCTGTCGAAGAGGGCATCGTTCCCGGCGGCGGCGTCGCACTGCTGCGTGCCCGCGTTGCGCTGGCGACGCTCAAGGGCGACAATCACGACCAGGACGCCGGCATTAAGATCGTCCTGCGCGCGATGGAACAGCCGCTGCGCGAAATCGTCGCCAACGCCGGCGATGAGCCGTCGGTGGTGGTCAATGCTGTGGTTCAGGGTTCCGGCAACTTTGGCTACAACGCGGCTACCGGCCAGTATGGCGACATGGTCGAAATGGGCGTGCTCGATCCGACCAAGGTGACGCGCACCGCGCTGCAAAACGCCGCTTCGGTCGCCAGCCTGATGCTGACCACCGATTGCATGGTGGCCGAGCTGGTCGAAGACAAGCCGGCTGCCGGCGGTGGCATGGGCGGGATGGGCGGCATGGGGGGGATGGGCGGCATGGACATGGGCATGTAAGCGCTTTACCCGGCCTTTTTCTGCGTCAGGAAACCCCGCTACGGCGGGGTTTTTCTTTGTCTGGAACACACCTCGTGCGGGCGCAGATCTGAATTTGCGCCCGCACAAGGTATAGTCGACCGTTCAGCCCGACGACTTGGAGACGCCCGATGACAGCAACGTCCAACGACCTCGAAGCACTGATCGTTGAAAACTCGCCGATGCAGCAGCGCGTAATTGCCGATGCCCTGAAGAAGCGCGGCGTTTCGCGGATACGTTTTGCGCCCGACGGAAGCGATGCGTTCGAGCAGATGAACGCGGCGCTTCCTTCCTTCGTCGTCAGCTCGCTCTACCTGCCCGACATGTTGGCCACCGATCTCGTGCAGATGATGCGCGGGCGGGTCGAACTGGTTCACGTCCCCTTCATTCTCGTTTCGAGCGAAACGAAGCCGCAAGTGATCGACGCCATCCGCCAGGCGGGCGCCTGCACCTTCCTGCCCAAGCCTTTTTCCGAAGCGCAACTCGCTGCCGCGATGCGCTCTACGATAAGTTATCTGCAAGCGGAAGAATCTCTCGCTCTCGGCGCCGGGATCGACCTTGAAACCCTGCGCGTGTTGATTGTCGACGACAGCGCCAACTCCCGACGTTTTCTCCACCATGTCCTCGAACAACTGGGCGTCGAACATTTTCTCGAAGCGGCCGACGGGCGGGAAGCGGCGCGGATTTTGGGCCAGGACTATGTCGATCTGGTCATCACCGACTACAACATGCCCGACATGAACGGCAAGGAGCTGATCGAACACATCCGCACACAGAGCTGGCAAAGCTCGGTGCCCATCCTGATGGTGACCGGCGAAATAGATGCGGACCGCCTTGCCGAGGCAAAAAATGCCGGCGTTTCGGCGATCTGCGAGAAGCCGTTCGACCCGCCCACCATCCGGGTACTGATCGAGCGGGCGCTCGCCGGCTGATGCTCGGGCGGTAAAGCCTGCCCCGGGGTAGAATGCCCGGATGCACAATCCGCGTTTGCCGTCCCCGGTTCCTTTCGTCCATCTTCGGCTGCACAGCGAGTACTCCGTCACCGACGGCATCGTCCGGCTCGACGACGCGATCGCGGCGGCAGTTTCCAACGGCATGCCCGCCCTGGCTCTGACCGATCTGGTCAACCTGTTCGGCTTGGTCAAGTTCTACTCCTCGGCGCGCGCCAAGGGGGTCAAGCCGGTTCTCGGGTGCGATGTTCTCGTCGCCAACGAGACGGAGCCGGATCGCCCCTACCGGCTGCTCTTGCTGTGCCGCTCGCGGGAAGGCTATCTCCAGCTTTGCGAGCTGCTGTCGCGCGCTTACCAGGCGCCGCGCGTTCGCGGGCGTGCCGAACTTACGCGGACGACGTTGCGCGAGGTCGGGGTCAGCGGCCTGATCGCGTTGTCGGGCGCAGCGGGCGGCGACGTCGGCGAGGCCTTGGCGCAGGGCAACCGCGATCATGCCGCGATCAGGGCGAAGGCCTGGTCGGCGCTGTTTCCCGGCGCTTTTTACCTGGAAATCCAGCGCGTTCACCCGGCCGGCCAGGCGCAACAGGAAGCGCTGGTCGCCGCGACCGCAGAACTCGCGGCCGAACTCTTGCTGCCGCTCGTCGCCACACACCCCATCCAGTTTCTCGTGCGCGACGATTTCAAGGCGCACGAGGCGCGCACCTGCATCGCCGACGGCTATATGCTGGGCGACTCGCGACGCCCGAAACTGTACACCGAAGAACAGTATTTCAAATCGCCGGCAGAAATGGTCGAGCTGTTTGCCGACTACCCCGAAGCGCTGGAAAACTCGCTCGAAATCGCCCGGCGCTGCAACCTCCACATCACGCTCGGCAAAAACTACCTGCCCGACTTCCCGACGCCGGACGGCATCACGCTCGACGACTTTCTGCGCCAAGAGGCGGCCAAGGGGTTGGAACGGCGCTTGCGGCAACTGTTTCCCGATCCCGCAACGCGCGGGCGCGAGCGGCCGGCCTACGACGCCCGATTGAAAATCGAGACCGACACCATCGTGCAGATGGGCTTCCCCGGCTATTTTCTGATCGTTGCCGATTTCATCAACTGGGCCAAGTACAAGAGCGTGCCGCGCGTCCCGGTTGGCCCCGGGCGCGGCTCCGGCGCCGGTTCGGTCGTCGCCTACGCGCTGGGCATCACCGACCTCGATCCGTTGCGCTACGCGCTGCTCTTCGAGCGCTTCCTCAACCCCGAGCGCGTGTCGATGCCCGACTTCGATATCGACTTCTGCCAGGATAAGCGCTGGCGGGTCATCGAGTATGTGCGCGAAAAATATGGCGCCGGCGCGGTGGCGCAGATCGCCACGTTCGGCACGATGTCTTCAAAAGCGGTCATCCGCGATGTCGGCCGCGTGCTGGAACTGCCCTACCATCTGTGCGACCAGATCTCCAAGCTGATCCCGGTCGAGACCAACAAGCCGCTTTCCTTGGCCAAGGCGATAGAAGCCGAGCCACAACTGAAGGCCAAGCTGGAGGAAGAGGAGGAGGTCCGCGAGTTGTTCGACCTGGCCGTCCGTTTGGAGGATTTGACGCGCAACGTCGGCATGCACGCGGGCGGGGTGCTGATCGCGCCCGGGAAGCTCACCGACTTCTGCCCGCTGTATTCGGCCGATGGCGGCGCGCTTGTCTCGCAGTACGACAAGGACGATGTCGAAAAAGTTGGCCTGGTCAAGTTCGACTTCTTGGGGCTGCGCAACCTCACCATCATCCAGCTCGCCGTCGAGTACGTCGAAAGGCTGTCCGGCGAAAAGCCCGATCTCGAAACGCTCTCCTTCGACGACCCGGCCGCCTACCAGATCCTAAAGGACGCCAATACTACGGCGATCTTTCAGGTCGAATCGGAGGGCATGAAGAAGCTGCTCAAGAAGCTGGCGCCCGACCGCTTCGAGGACATCATCGCCGTTCTCGCGCTCTACCGGCCCGGGCCGCTCGGTTCGGGCATGGTCGACGACTTTATCCTGCGCAAGAAGGGGCAGCAGAAGATCGATTACTTCATCGACGACCTGAAAGCTTGCCTGGAGCCGACTTACGGCGTCATCGTGTACCAGGAACAGGTGATGCAGATCGCCCAGATCATCGGCGGCTACACGCTGGGCGGAGCCGATTTGCTGCGCCGGGCGATGGGCAAGAAAGATGCTACGGAGATGGCCAGACATCGCGACCTGATGCGCGAAGGGGCGAAGAAAAAGGGTTACGACGAGAAGCTGGCGATGCAGCTTTTCGACCTGATGGAGAAATTTGCCGAATACGGCTTCAACAAGTCGCACACCGCCGCCTACGCCGTCGTCACTTACCACACCGCCTGGCTCAAGGCGCACCACTGCGCGGCCTTCATGGCCGCGACGCTGTCGTCGGACATGGACAACACCGATACGGTGAAAATTTTCTACGACGACGCGCTGGTCAACCGGCTCAAGGTGCTCGGCCCGGACATCAACGCCTCGGACTATTTTTTCACGCCGGTCGACCGCGCGACCGTCCGCTACGGGCTCGGCGCGATCAAGGGCACCGGGAAGCAGGCGGTCGACGCCATCCTCAAGGCGCGGGAATCCGGCGGCCCGTTCAGGGATTTGTTCGATTTTTGCCGGCGATCCGACAAGCGCATGGTCAACCGGCGCACCGTCGAAGCGCTGGTTCGCGCCGGCGCTTTCGATTCGCTCGACGACCACCGGGCGCGCTTGCTGGCCTCGGTCGGCGTGGCGATAGAAGCCGCCGAACAGGCGGAGCGCAACGCCATGCAAGTCAGCCTGTTCGACATGCTCGGCGGCGACACCGGCAACGGCGGGCACGGCCCGCAGTACGTCGAAGTCCCGCGCTGGGCCGAGAAGCAGAAGCTGGCCGAGGAAAAGCTGGCGCTCGGCTTCTTTTTTTCCGGGCACCCTTTCCACGCCGTCAAGCCCGAAGTCTCGCGTTTCGCGCGCAAGCCCCTGGCCGCGCTGGAAGCGCAAAAGGAGCCGCAGTTCCTGGCCGGGCTGGTCGTCGGCGTGCGCACCAAGATCACCTCGCGCGGCAAGATGGCTTTCGTGCAGATCGACGACGGCACGAGCTCGCTGGAAGTTTCCGTGTTCAACGAGGTGTTTGAGGCCGAACGCGCCAAGATCAAGGACGACGAAGTATTGATCGTCGAAGGCAAGGTGCAGCGCGACGACTTTGCCGGAGAAGGCAAGGTGCGCGTGATCGCCGAACGCCTGCTGACGCTGGCCGAAGCGCGCGGCCGCTTCGCCAAACAGTTGCGCCTCTCGCTCAACGGCCGGGCCAGCGGCGCCAGCGCGCAGGGCGCCGTGCAACGGCTGCGGGATCTGTTGGCGCCCTATATCCCCGGCAACTGCCCGGTTCGCCTGAGCTACCGCAACGACGAGGCGCTTTGCGAGCTGGCGCTTGGCGACAGCGCCCGCGTGCGCCTCGAAGACGACCTGTTGAACGCGCTCGGCGATTGGCTCGACAAGGATAACGTCAGCGTCGATTACCACTGAATGTTCCCGTAAAGGAGTCACAAATGAGTTTTCCGACAGCAACCCGCATCTTGACCGCCCTCGTTCCCGGCCTGTTTCTGGTCGCCTGCGCCGACA
Source organism: Betaproteobacteria bacterium (assembly GCA_016208425.1). Classification (GTDB taxonomy): domain Bacteria; phylum Pseudomonadota; class Gammaproteobacteria; order Burkholderiales; family Rhodocyclaceae; genus JACQYA01. The sequence continues at coordinate 21,863 of JACQYA010000169.1, read as the reverse complement.
AAGTCACTCTTGAGAACTACGGCAAGCTGCAAATCGGCCAGACCTTCGACGATGTGCAAAAAATCGTCGGCGCGCCCGCGCGCTGCGACGAGGTGTTGGGAATACGCAGTTGCACCTGGGGCGACGAACAACACGGGTTCAAGGTGAACTTCGTCGGCGGACAAGTCATCCTGATGTCGGCCAGGGATCTCAAATAGCATGACGCCAGCCCAACCATTTGATCGGGCGCTGCTCGACGCGCTCAGTTCGGAAGCCAAGCTGGCGCCGCGCCGGCGCAAGAACCGCAACTTCCACGCGAGCGACGCGGACGTCGCCCATCGCCTGCTTAACGCCATCGAGCCGGGCTCCTATGTCGCGCCGCACCGGCATCTCGACCCCAACAAGGGCGAAACGATGATCGTCGTGCGCGGCCAGCTCGGCGTCGTCGTGTTCGATGAAACCGGGAAGATCGTGCAGACTACCCTGTTGGCGCCCAGCGCTACCTGCGGCATCGACATCCCGCACGGAACCTGGCACAGCGTGGTCGCCTGCTGGCCAGGAACCATCTTTTTCGAAGCGAAAGCCGGCCCCTACCTGCCGCTCGACCGGTCCGAACAGGCGCCTTGGGCACCCGCCGAGGGCGCCCCGGAAGCGATGGCTTACGTGCAATCCCTGACCAAGCTGTTTCCGGCGGTCGGCGGCGGCTGGGCGAAATAGATGGCCCGCCGCACCTTACGTCGCCACCCGGACACGACGTTGTTCGGAAAGCCAGCAAACGTTGATCCTAATCGCGGTTACGCGGCACCCGGCAGGATGTGGTGGGCAAAGCGAACCGCATCCTGCGGACTGTAGCCGCGCCGAAACGACGTGCGGGCTAAAGACAAGATCCCGCCCGCGCCGCGAGTTGCCCCAAACGCTGTATCCCGGCCTCGATGGCCGCGCTCCACGGGTTGCCGCAGTTGAGTCGCAGGCAGTTGCGGTACATGCCGCTCGGCGAAAACAGCTCGCCGGGAACGAACGAAACACCTTCTGCCAGCGCCAGACCGTACAGTTTCATCGTATCTGTTTCGTCCGGCAACTCCACCCACAGGACAAAAGCCCCCTGCGGCCGCGACATGCGGGTACCTGCGGGGAAGTATCGGGCGACCGCGCGCATCATCTGCTCGACCTGGTTGGCGTACCTGCCGCGCAGCCGGCGTAAATGCCGGTCGCTGGCACACGATTCCAGGTATTCGGCGAGCACCATCTGCGAAATCGGATTGGTCGCGCCGCTGATGATGGTTTTCTGCAAGGCGACGTTCCCGGAATAGCGTCCGGCCGCGACAAAACCGACGCGCAAAGCGGGGCTGATGCTTTTCGAGAAAGACGAACACAACATCACGTTGCCGGCTCTGTCGAAGGCTTTGATCGGCCACGGGCGCGGGCCGTCGAAATGCAGGTCGCCGTAAACGTCGTCTTCGATAACCGGCACCCCGCGTTCGGCCATCAAAGCCGCCAGACGCGCCTTGTTCGCATCCGGCATGATTGAGCCGAGCGGGTTGCTGGCGTTGGGGACGAGCAGGCAGGCCGCCACTTTTTCCTGCCGTGTCGCCAGCTCCAGCGCCTCGACGGAAACACCGATGCCGGGGGCGGACGGTATTTCCAAGGCCTTCAGGCCGCAGCTTTCGAGCAACTGAAGCCCGAGATAATAGGCCGGCGATTCGACGGCTACCGTATCTCCCGGCCGGGTCACCGCTCGCAGGCAGAGGTGCATGGCCTCCGTGCACGAGTGGGTGACAGTGATTTCCCCGCCCGCCAGCGCACTGCCCCAGGCCAACGAGCGTTTGACGACCTGGCGCAGCAGGGCCGGCTCGTTCATCTCGGTGTGGCTGGCGCCGGCCAGCAGCTTGGGGTGGCGTCGGGCGACACGCGAATACAGGCGGCGGATTGCGGCGATCGGCAGCAGTTCGGGCGCGGGCAATGCCGCCCCGAGGGGCAGAACGCCGGGCTGCGTGTTGGCGCGCAGAACGCGCATCAAGCGCTGGCTGACTTCTACCGCGACGGCTTGATCCGGTGGCGCTCCGGTGCGCGGTTCCGCCCGCTCCGGCCGGCGTTGCTTGACGAAAAACCCGGACTGCGGCCGCGCCTCGACGGCGCCCGCATCCTCCAGCTGGTGCAAGGCCCGGACGACGGTCGATACCGACAAGCGCTTTTCCGACGCCAGGCGGCGCACGGACGGCAGCCGGTCGCCGGGCCGCAGAACGCCGGCGTCGATCAGTCCCGCCAGTTCGTCGGCGAGCACCGAATAGCGTAGCGTCCCGTCTTTCATGGTGGGGCTCCTTTCATGCGCCATCTTCCCCCGTCGTCGCGTGGAGACGAAGAGACAGTTGGACGAATCCCGGATCGGTACAGTTTGAGAAATCAGCAACTGTACCGCGCACAATCCAGCATTTCTGAGACTGTATCAAATTGTCTGCGGCGCCTAATCTAACGCGGTGAAAAGCGGGTAACGGCGATGAAACTGCAAACGCAAAATCTGGAGTGCCGGCTGCGAGCCGACCGGCCGGTACGGCTGGAACGGGCCGCAGAAGTCCGCCTGGTGTGCGTGCACGGCGCCATCTGGCTGACGCTTTACGGGTGCGCCGACGATATTTTCCTGTGCGCCGGGGAGTCTTATTTGATCGCCACGAACAAGCTCGCGCTGCTGGAAGCGGTCGGCCCAGAAAGCGCCGGGGTACGGATCGTTCCGCCGGCCAGGAAGGCGCCCTGTTTCCGGTGGGTGCACAAGGCCGCGCAATCTCTGGCCGCAATCGCCGGCATCCTGCGTGACCGGGTCGCTCCTACATCAGCACGATGTCGTACTGCTCCTGCGAATAGCTCGGCTCGGCCTGCAGCGAAATCGATTTTCCGATGAAGTCCGAAAGCATCGCCAGCCCTTGCGATTCTTCGTCGAGAAAGAGGTCGATCACCGGGTGGCTGGCCAGCACGCGGTATTCGCGGGCGTTGAACTGGCGCGCCTCGCGCAATAGTTCGCGCAGGATCTCGTAGCACACGGTGCGCGCCGTCTTTACCTCGCTGCGCCCCTGGCAGGTCGGGCATTCTTCGCACAGGATGTGGGCCAGCGATTCCCGGGTGCGTTTGCGCGTCATTTCGACCAGGCCGAGTGCGGTAAAGCCGTTGACCGTCAAGCGCGTGTGGTCGCGCGCCAGCGCCTTGTTGAATTCCGCGAGCACGGCGGCCTTGTGCTCCTCGTTCTCCATGTCGATGAAATCGGTGATGATGATGCCGCCCAGGTTGCGCAAGCGCAGTTGGCGGGCGATGGTTTGCGCGGCTTCGAGGTTGGTCTTGAAGATGGTGTCGTCGAAATTGCGCACGCCGACAAAACCGCCGGTGTTCACGTCGATGGTGGTCATCGCTTCGGTCTGGTCGATAATCAGGTAGCCGCCGGACTTGAGGTCGACGCGGCGGGCCAGCGCTTTCTGGATCTCGTCCTCGACGCCGTGCAGATCGAACAACGGGCGCTCGCCGATGTAATGGTCGAGCAGCGGCGCGACGGTCGGCGTGTATTCGGCGGCGAAGGCGGTGAGTTTTTGAAAATTTTCCCGCGAATCGACGACGATATGCAGGGTTTCCGGGTTGACGAAATCGCGCAGCACCCGCTGCGCCAGCGACAGCTCCTGATAGAGCAAGGACGGCGGCGCGGCGGTTTTTGCCTGCGCCTGAATGTCGCGCCAGATTTTGCGCAGATAGGCGATGTCGTTGGCCAGTTCGGCCTCGGAAGCATTCTCGGCCATCGTGCGCACGATAAAACCGCCCGGTTCTTCGGGCGGCACGAGGCGGGTGATTTTCTCGCGCAGCGCCTCGCGTTCGGCCTCGTTCTCGATGCGCTGTGAAATGCCGATATGCTTGTCCTGCGGCAGATAGACGAGCATGCGGCCGGCGACCGACATCTGTGTCGACAAGCGCGCGCCCTTGGTGCCGATGGGATCTTTGACCACCTGTACGACAATGCTTTGCCCTTCAAACAGCAAGCGTTCGATCGGCCGGACCGGATCGCCGTTGTTGCGCGGCTCCCAGATGTCGGCGACGTGCAGGAAAGCGGTGCGCTCCAGGCCGACATCGACGAAAGCCGACTGCATTCCCGGCAGGATGCGGCAAATGCGCCCGACATAGATGTTGCCGACCAGGCCACGGTTGGCGTTGCGCTCGATGTGCAGTTCCTGCACGGCGCCCTGATGCATGACGGCGACGCGCGTTTCCTGCGGCGTGAAGTTAATCAGTATCTCTTCGGACATGGGGGGCAGTGGCGGGCAATAGGTGGGAAAGCGCGTAAAATCGCGGGGTGCCGCTATTCTAACCTGTCTCTCTACCCCCTCCCGCCGCTTACCCTTCCCGCTTATTCTCCCCGGCCCGCCCCCCAATGCCCATCGCCCACGAGTTGCTTGCCCCCGCCGGTTCGCTGGCGATGATGCGCGCGGCGTTCGCTTATGGCGCCGACGCGGTTTATGCCGGTCAGCCGCGCTACAGCCTGCGCGTGCGCAACAACGACTTCGGTAACCTGGAAACGCTCAGTCGCGCAATCGACGAAGCCCACGCCCAGAGCCGGCGCTTCTACGTGGTCAGCAACGTGCTGCCGCACAACGCCAAAGTGCGCACCTATCTGGCCGATATGGCGCCGGTCGTTGCCTTCAAGCCGGACGCGCTCATCATGGCCGATCCCGGCCTGATCGACCTGGTGCGCGACACTTGGCCGGAAATGCCGGTACACCTTTCGGTGCAAGCCAATACCGTCAACTTCGCCGCCGTCCGCTTCTGGCGCAAGCTCGGCATTTCGCGCATCATCCTGTCGCGCGAGCTGTCGCTCGACGAGGTCGCCGAGATCCGCCAGGAATGCCCGGACATCGAGCTGGAAGTTTTTGTGCACGGCGCGTTGTGCATCGCCTACTCGGGTCGCTGCCTGCTTTCCGGCTACTTCAACCGGCGCGACCCGAACCAGGGGACGTGCACGAACTCATGCCGCTGGGACTACAAGGTCAAGGCCGGCGCAGAAGACGCCGGCCGCGATGTACATGCCTGTCGTCCGCCGGAGCCAAACCCGGATGGCCGTGCCTGGCTGCTCGAAGAGAAGGAGCGACCCGGCGAGCTGATGCCGATCGAGGAAGACGAGCACGGCACGTACATCATGAACTCGAAGGATTTGCGCGCCGTCGAGCATATCTGGCGGCTGGTCGAAATCGGTGTCGATTCGCTGAAAATCGAGGGGCGCACCAAATCGCCCTACTATGTGGCGCGCACCGCGCAGGTCTATCGGCGCGCCATCGACGACGCCGTTGCCGGCCGGCCTTTCGATGTGCGTCTGCTCGGCGAACTCGAAGGGCTGGCCAATCGCGGCTACACCGACGGCTTTTACCAGCGGCACCACGAACACGAAAGGCAAAACTACCTGCGCGGTCACTCCGAATCCGGGCGCAGCCTCTATGTCGGCGATGTCGTCGCGTGGCACGCGGCGCGCGGCCTGGCCGAGATCGAGGTGAAGAACCGTTTCTCGGTCGGCGACCGTATCGAAGTTATTCACCCTTCGGGAAATTCGGAGTTTTTGCTGGGACGCATGGAAAATGCGGGGGGTATCGCCATCGGTGTCGCGCCCGGCAACGGGCACCGCGTCTGGATTCCGCTCGCCGCCGGCTTGCAAGGAGCAATGCTGGCGCGCTTTTTGGAGGTTTTCAAAACCGACCTGCGTCCCTATCAACCATCCGGTTGAATGGAGCGGGTGATGGGAATCGAACCCACGCTATCTGCTTGGGAAGCAGAAGTTCTACCATTGAACTACACCCGCTCTGTCCCCGGAAGGAAAGACGCTCTCGCCCCTTGCGGGGATAGCACATCATCCCTGCCGGATGCGATTTACAAACCTGTCTTGCGACAGATCACCAGATGGAAGCTGCACGCTTTCGCGTCGGGGCAATCGTTTCACCCCCTATCTACGCTGTCACAGCGCAGTATTCGCTTTTTCCATCATCCTTTACCCTCTACGGCATCGGATAACCTTGCGGCTATCCTTATCTGCCAAATAGGCCAGACACCACGTAGGGCTTACCTCGTTCCGTATAAATAACGAGCGTTGGGAAGATTCCGCAATCACGCCAATCATCTATACAGCCTTCGCTACGTAGTACGAGACGGGGGGTTCCCCCGACACAACCTTTCATATTGCCGATTTATCTCGGATTTACCGTACCGAGGAAAGGTCAGCTACCTACGCGACTCGGGTCGCACGCTTGCGAAGCTAGGGGTATTACCGTTATACGATGCCCGCGAAGGTTCTATTTTACCACTCTAAGCGGGATGTGCCTTCTCGGTTCAAACACCTTGGAGCCGGCGATAGCCGCCGTTGTGGAAAACGAGCGGGGACAGCGCTTCGGTATGCGCGAATTTTTCGACGCGACCGATGAAGACGATGTGGTCGCCACCGGGATACTGGGCTTCGTTGCTGCACTCGAAGCAGGCGCAGCAACCGTCGAGCAGGGGGTTGCCGTGCACGCCGTCGTGCAGCGGTACGTCGGCGAAACGGTCGCCGTTGCGCGCGGCGAAACGGTCGGAGATCTCCTGCTGGTTGGCGGCCAGCACGTTGACGGAAAAATGTGTCGCGTTCTGGAAAGTTTCCAGATTCGGCGAACCGCGCGACAGGCTCCACAGGATCAGCGGCGGATCCAGAGATACCGAGTTGAAGGAACTGACGGTCAGGCCGATCCGTTCGCCGGTTGGCGCGAGCGCGGTAACTACCGTGACGCCGGTGGCGAAACTGCCGAGCGCGTCTCTGAAAGCGCGGCAGTCGAAATCCTGCGCCTGGAGCGAGCGGCCGGTGTCGCAGGTAGCGCAGGGCGAACCGGCGGCAGGAGCACGCAATTCCGGGCAGGATTCAGAAGAAATCGGTAGGGGCATCTGGGGGCTCCGGGCGGGGGGTGAGGGCTGGGGTGCGAGGAGGGGCGTGCTAAGATTCTGCGCTCTGATGGAAGTTTCGGGAGACAAGCGATGACTTATGCATCTGCCGCAGCCCTCCGGCACCCGGCCGGATGGAAGGAAAGGCTTGGCACGCCATTGAGCTCTTCGGCGACGCGCGTGATGTTGCTGGGCGCCGGCGAACTTGGCAAGGAGGTGATTATCGCTTTGCAGCGCCTCGGTGTCGAGACGATAGCGGTCGATCGCTACGCCGGCGCGCCGGGCATGCAGGTGGCGCACCGCTCGCATGTGTTGACAATGACCGACGGCGCGGCTCTGCGGGCAGTGATCGAGCTGGAACGCCCGCATCTGGTGGTGCCGGAAATCGAGGCAATCGCAACCGACATACTGCTGGAAATCGAGCGGGAAGGGCTTTCGGAAGTGATCCCGACGGCGCGCGCGGCTAGTCTGACGATGGACCGCGAGGGCATTCGCCGGCTGGCCGCCGAGGAGCTGGGGCTGCCGACTTCGGCTTACGCATTTGCCGATTCTTTGGCCGGGTTGCAGGCGGCAATCGATCGGGAAGCGGGTGAAAAAATCGGCTATCCCTGTCTCGTCAGACTGTCCGCGCCATCGGCGCCAACGGCAAAGTGGAGACTTTCTTCTGCGAGCCGGTCGGGCATGTGCAAGAGAACGGCGATTACGTCGAGTCGTGGCAACCGCAGATGATGAGCGCCCTGGCGCGCGAGCGGGCGCAAGCGGTTGCGAGGGCGGTGACCGATAATCTCGGCGGGCGCGGTTTGTTTGGAGTCGAGCTGTTCGTCAAGGGCGACAGGGTATGGTTCTCGGAAGTAAGCCCCCGCCCGCACGACACCGGACTGGTGACGCTCGTTTCGCAGCGCTTGTCGGAATTTGAGCTGCACGCGCGCGCCATTCTCGGGCTGCCGGTCGATGTATCGCCGCGCGCACCGGGCGCTTCGGCGGTAATCTACGGCGGCATGGAAGCGGGCGACATCGCTTTCGAGGGGGTCGCGCGGGCGCTTTCCGTGCCGCAATCCGACCTGCGCCTGTTCGGCAAGCCCGAGAGCTTCAAAAAACGGCGCATGGGCGTTGCGCTGGCCAGCGGCGCCGATACCGACCAGGCACGCGGCCGCGCCAAACTCGTCGCCGGCCTGGTAAAACCGGTCGTTGCATGAGCTTCGCGGAACGCGTGATTGCCTGGCAAGCGATGCACGGGCGACACGATCTGCCCTGGCAGCAGTCACCGGAATCGCGCGACGCCTACCGTATCTGGCTGTCGGAAATCATGTTGCAACAGACGCAGGTGACCACGGTCATCCCGTACTACGCGCGCTTTCTGGCGCGTTACCCCGGGATGGCCGATCTGGCGGCGGCGCCGGTCGAGTCGGTGCTGGCGTTGTGGGCCGGGCTGGGATATTACGCCCGGGCGCGCAATCTGCACCGCTGCGCGCAAACGGTGGTGGCCGAACATGGCGGGCGTTTTCCCGAGCAGCCGGCGGCGCTGGCCGCGCTGCCGGGGATCGGGCGGTCGACCGCTGCGGCGATTGCCGCCTTCGCTTTCGGAACCCGCGCGGCGATACTGGACGGCAACGTGAAGCGAGTGCTTGCCCGCTGTTTCGGTATCGGGGCTTACCCGGGTGCCGGGAAGGGAGAGCGGGCGCTGTGGCAGCTTGCCGGATCGCTGCTCCCGGAGGAAGGCGTCGAAGCCTACACGCAAGGCATCATGGATCTCGGGGCGACCCTGTGCACGCGCGGCAAACCGCGCTGCGACGCATGCCCGGTAGCGGAAATTTGCGTCGCGCGGCGCGAAGGGCGACAAGAAACATTGCCGGCGAAGAAGGCGAAGAAGAACGTGCCGGAACGGCAAACGACGATGCTTTTGCTGACCGACGGCCGGCGCGTATTGCTCGAACGCCGGCCGCCGACCGGGATCTGGGGCGGCCTGCTGGCGCCGCCGGAGGCCGGCGACGAAACCATCGAAGGCCATGTTCGGCGCTGCGGCGGGCGACTGCTGGAGATGAAAACTTTACCGCCGCTCAAACACCGTTTCACCCATTTCCGTTTAACCATCCTGCCCGTATGGTGCGCGATAGAAGTGATGCCTCACGTCGCGGCCTCGCCGGGCCGGGAATGGCTAAATCTTGACGACATTCAATCAGCCGCGTTGCCGGCTCCCGTATTGGAGCTGCTCACGATCGCAAACGCGCTACAAGGCGCACCGGTCGGCGATCTACACACTTGCCCGGAGCGCCGGTAAACGCGCCGCGCGGCGTCATATCTGGTCGGGACCGAATTCCGGGCTTGAGGCACCCCAGCGCGGCATCAGCGCGTGCGGGACGGCGAGTTGGTCGAGAATGCGGGCGACGACAAAGTCGACGACCTCTTCGACGCGCTTCGGGTGATGGTAGAAACCGGGGTTGGGCGGCAGGATGACGGCGCCGGCTCTCGCCAGGCGCAGCATGTTTTCCAGGTGGATCGCCGAGAAAGGCGTTTCGCGCGGCACCAGCACGAGCTTGCGGTTTTCCTTGAGAACGACATCGGCGGCGCGCTCGATCAGGTTGCCGGCCAGACCCTGCGCGATCGACGCCAGCGTGCCCATCGTGCACGGGCATACGGCCATCGCGTCGGGCGGATTCGACCCGCTGGCGAGCGGCGCAAACCACTCTTCCCGACCATAAACCTCCAGTTGGCCGGGCAGGTTGGCATAACATTCGCGGAAATAGTCGAGCGCTTCCCCGGCGCGCGCCGGTATCTCCAGACCCATCTCCTGCCGGGCGACCACCTGCGCCACCTGCGAATAGAGCAGTTGCACGCGGCAGCCGGCTTCGAGCAAGCATTCGAGCAAACGCACGCCGTAGGGCATGCCGGAGGCGCCGGTAAAAGCGAGACAGATGGTCTTAGGCATGGATTACCCCAGGTTCGGCCGGCGGCAGCTCGGCGAGCAGGCGGGCGGCGATCAGTCCGTTGATGATACCGAAGCCGAGCGCCGCTGCGGAGAACAGCGGGACGAGGTAAAACAGCCCGTTGTGCGGAATCAGCCATAGTCGCGCCAGAAAAAGCTGGCCGCCGATGTGGGCGAAGGCGGCGAGGATGCTCCAGCTCACCGGCCCGAACCAGCGGCCCGGCAGGCGGGCGGCAAAGCCGAGCGCAAAGAGGCTGAACAGCGCCCCGGCCAGGCTCATGAAAAACCCCGGCGAGAGGAACTGGCCGAGCAGCAGCCCGCCGGCGAAGACGCGCAGACCGCTGACCCAGGCGGCGGCCGACCAGCCGTAGCGGGCGAGGACGACCAGCGTGACAATATTGGCGAGCCCCGGCTTGACGCCGGGCAGCGGCAGCGGGATCGCCGCGTCGATCAGCGACAGGCCGATAGCCGCGGCCGCGAGCCGCGCGACCCGGTGGTCTTCGGGAGTAGCCGTTAACTCAATAACTGATCGAGTCATAAGTTTCCTTGCCGCCTTGCACCTGAACGCTGACCTGGTTGGGCGCGCAGATGGCGATTTCGCCGGGGCGCGCCAGCCAGCCTTGCCGCACGCAATACTGTCGGGAGCCGGGGTCGGAGACGACGCGCACGCGGCGCTTTTCGACCGCTATGGTAGTGAGGCCGAGCGGGCCGGGAACGTCGATGCGGCGGTCGCGCGCGAGGTCGATTTCGGCAAACAGCTCGCCCCCCCGCTTGATGACCGCTTTTTCGGCGACGCCAGCTTGCCAGGCCAAGGGGAAGGAAGCCGCGCAGACGGTCAATCCGAGGGCGATAGTCAGCCAGTCGCCGGGTCGGAAGAAGGCCAGCCAGCGCATTAGCCCGTGCGCGACCCGGCCTGAAGCTCGCGATGCCTGACCAGTACCCGCGCCGCGTTCTGGAATTCCTTGCCCAGCCATTCGCTCAGATACACCGAGCGATGCTGTCCGCCGGTGCAGCCGATTGCCACGGTCAGATAGTTGCGGGAATCGCGGACATACGAGGGGAGCCAGCCGGTCAGGAAGCGGGCGATGTCGCCGCGCATGCGCAAGACCTCGGGTTCAGCTTCGAGGAAAGCCACCACCGGCGCGTCGCGGCCGCTCAGGGGGCGCAGTTCCAGCTCGTAATGCGGGTTGGGCAGGCAGCGCACGTCGAAAACCAGATCGGCGTCGAGCGGCACGCCGTGCTTGAAACCGAAGGACTCGAAGAGCAGCGTCAGCCCGTCGCCCGGCTCGGCCCCGATGAATTGGCGCACCCACTCGCGCAAGGTGTTCGGCCTGACATCGCTGGTATCCAGGTGATGGCCCAGCCCTTCCAGCCCTTCGAGACGGACGCGCTCTTCGACGATGGCTTCCGACAGCGTGCGGTGGTCGTCGGCCAGCGGATGGCGGCGGCGGGTCTCGGAAAAACGCTTGAGCAGCGTTTCGTTCTTGGCGTCGAGAAAAAGAAATTTGAGGTCGAGGTCTTTCGCGCGCAGCCCGTCGAGCTGCTGCGGCAGCATGGCGAGACCCTCGCCGCCGCGGACGTCGATGGCGGCCGCGACCTTGGTGTAACCCTGCTGGTCGAGTTGGCCGACCAGTTGCGGCAACAACTGCGACGGCAGGTTGTCCACACAATAGTAGCCGGCGTCCTCCAGCACGTTGAGGGCGATGGATTTGCCGGAACCGGAGAGGCCGCTGATGAGAACGAGGTGCATGCGGGACAGCATAGCGGATCGATTGTCGCCAGAGCAAGCCGGGCTGGAATAAACTGGGGGCTCAATTTTCAAGCCTCAAACCATGAAGACTATCGCCGCCCCCTTTCTTGCCGATCTTGCCCCCGGATTTGACGATGAATTTGTCAACGGGTTTGTCAACATCCGCCGCGATATTCACGCGCATCCCGAACTGGCGTTCAACGAGGCGCGCACCTCCGGCATCGTGGCCAGCCAGCTCGCTTCTTACGGGCTGGAGGTGCATCGGGGGCTGGCGCGTACCGGCGTCGTCGGCGTGCTGCGACGGGGCGGCAGCGGGCGGGCGATCGGGCTGCGGGCCGATATGGACGCCTTGCCGCTCGGGGAGAAAAACGGGTTTCCGCACCGTTCCAGGCACGAGGGGACGATGCACGCCTGCGGCCACGACGGCCACACGGCGATTCTGCTCGGGGCGGCGCGCTATCTGGCGGAACACGGTGAAAGCCCCGGTTTCGACGGCACGGTGTATTTCGTTTTCCAGCCGGCCGAAGAATCGGAGGGCGGCGCGGCGATGATGATCGAAGAGGGTTTGTTCGAGCGCTTTCCGATGGATGCGGTGTACGGCCTGCACAACTGGCCCGGTATTCCGGTCGGCGAGATGGCGGTGATGGCGGGGCCGGTGATGGCCGGCACCTGCGCCTTCGAGATCGAAGTGCGCGGCCACGGCTGTCATGCCGCGATGCCGGATCAGGGCGTCGACACGCTGGTCGCCGCCAGCCAGCTGGTGCTGGCGCTACAGACGGTCGTTTCCCGCAACCTGCATCCCTGCGACTCGGCGGTGGTCAGCGTGACCCAGTTTCACGGCGGCGAAGCGTGGAACATCATCCCCGACGACGCGGTGCTGCGCGGCACGATCCGCGCCTTCAAACCCGGGGTTCTGGAAACCGTGGAACGCGCCATCGAACGCTTGTGCGGCGGCATCGCCAGCGCCTTCGGCGCGCGGATCGGCGTCAAGTTCGACCACCGCTATCCACCGACCGTGAACAGCGCCGCCGAAGCGGCGCTTTGCGCCCGCGTTGCCGGCGAGTTGTTCGGCAAAGACAAGGTGCGAAAAGGCGAGTTGCCGTCGATGGGCGCCGAAGATTTCGCCTATATGCTGCACGAAAGGCCGGGCTGCTATGCGTGGCTCGGGAATGGCGTGACAAGCGGTGCGCGAGGTGTGCCGGAAAGCGGCGGCTGCACCCTGCACAGCCCGCATTACGATTTTAACGACGAGGTTTTGCCTTTGGGCATTGCCTACTGGGTCAAGCTGGTCGAGACGGCGCTGGCTTCGGAAAGCCGCCAAAAAGCGGGCGGTGACGCCTTGCTATAATCGCCGTTTTGCCGATAGTCTTTTATGCACATGCTTCGGGCTCTTTTTTTTGCGCTGGTTATTCTCCCCTTGGTCGCCGCCGCGCAACAGTTGCCGGCGGCGCCGGCTCTGGACGCCAAGTCGTGGTTGCTGATCGAATCGGGATCCGGTCAAACACTTGCCGCCCAGGCTACCGACGAGCGGCTGGAGCCCGCCTCACTGACCAAACTGATGACGGCGTATCTGACCTTTGCCGCGCTCAAACAGGGCAAGCTCAAGCTCGATCAGATGATCCAGGTGTCGGAGAGCGCCTGGAAAACCGGCGGGTCGCGGATGTTCATCAGGCCCGGAACACCGGTCAGCGTCGAAGATCTCATCAAGGGCATGATTGTCCAGTCGGGCAACGATGCTTGCGTCGCGCTCGCCGAGACCATCGCCGGCAGCGAGGAGGGGTTCGCGCAAATGATGAACCGCGAGGCGCAGCGCCTCGGGATGCGGGCGTCGAACTTCCGTAACTCGACCGGCTGGCCCGATGCGCGGCACTACACCACCGCACGCGATCTGGCGACGCTGGCCGGGGCTCTGATCGGAGATTTCCCCGAGTATTACGCGAAGTACTACTCGATCAAGGAATTTACTTATAACAAGATCACCCAGCCGAACCGCAATCGCCTGTTGTGGCTCGATCCGACCGTAGACGGGGTGAAGACCGGCCATACCGACGCGGCGGGCTATTGCCTGATCGCGTCGGCCAAACGCGGTTCGCGTCGCCTGCTGTCGGTCGTGCTCGGCACGTCGGCGGACAAGGTGCGCGCGCAGGAATCCTTGAAGCTGCTCAATTTCGGCTTCCAGCACTACGAGCCCGTTACGGTTTACGCGAAGGGCGATACCGTTGCCACGCTCAAGGTCTGGAAGGGGCAGGAAACGGCGCTCAGAGCCGGATTCGCCGGCGACCTCGTCGTCGCCGTGCCGACGGGTTCCGGGGCGAACCTGAAAACCGAGTTCGTTCCGCCCCAGAGACTGGTCGCGCCGGTGCCCAAAGGGCTGATGCTGGGAACGATGAAGGTGCGTCTGGACGGCCGGTTTCTCGGAGAATTTCCCGTCGTCGCGCTGGACGGCGTGGAAGAGGCCGGGGTTTTTGGGCGGGCGATAGACAGCGTTCGTCTGCGGTTCAACTGGGGAAATCGATGACCGCCTATCTGAACGGGCAGTTTCTGCCGATAGAAGAAGCCAGGATCTCGCCGCTCGACCGGGGCTTCCTGTTCGGCGATGGCGCTTACGAGGTGATCCCCGTGTACTCGCGGCACCCTTTCCGCCTCGACGAACACTTCAAGCGCCTGCAACACACGCTGGACGGCATCCGCCTGCCCAACCCGCTAAGCCTGGATGACTGGCGCGCGGTGGTCGCGCGCGTCGTTCGCGACAGTGCTTCCGACGATCAGTCGGTTTATATCCAGGTGACGCGCGGCGCCGATAGCAGGCGCGACCAGGCTTTTCCGACAGGCGTTGCGCCGACCATTTTCGCGTTTACCGCGCCGCTGGTCGCGCCGTCGGCGGCGCAGCGCGAAGCCGGTATCGCCGTGGTGTCGGCGCCCGACAACCGCTGGTCGCGCTGCGATCTGAAAACCGTCTCGCTGCTCGCCAACGTGTTGCTCCGCCAGCAAGCGATAGACGCCGGTTGCGTGGAGACGATCATGCTGCGCGACGGGTTCCTCACCGAAGGCGCGGCGTCGAACATCTTTGTCGTCAAAGACGGGGGGTTGCTGGCGCCGCCGAAGGATCATCGCATGTTGCCCGGCATCACTTACGACGTGGTGCTGGAACTCGCCGCCCGGCACGGCATGCCGCACGAAGTGCGGGATATTCCCGAAGCCGAATTGCGCGCCGCCGACGAGCTGTGGATGACCTCGTCGACCAAGGAAATTTTGCCCATTACCCGTCTTGACGGAAAGCCGGTCGGCAAGGGTAGTGTTGCGGGCAAGCCAGGGCCGGCGGCGAAGCAAATGTACGCGTGGTACTGCGCTTTCCGGGACGAAGTGATGAGAAAGTGAGGAATGAGCCGATGTCTGAGGCCAGGGAGTCGCTGCTGGACTTTCCGTGCGCTTTTCCGATCAAGGTCATGGGTCTGGCGGAAGAGTCTTTGGCGCAGACGGTGCTCGAAATCGTGCTGCGCCACGACCCGGGTTTCGACGGTGCGACGGCGGAAATGCGTGCGTCGAGCGGCGGCAAGTATGTCAGCTTGACGTGTACCGTCCTGGCGACCTCCCAGTCGCAACTCGATGCCCTCTACCGGGAATTGAGCAGCCATCTTTTGGTCAAGGTGGTTCTTTGACTACTGAATTTGGTGATCGGTGAATAGTCCGGAATTGCGGTTGCGCGATCTGGGCAGCGTCGGGCTCGAACCGACCTGGCGGGCGATGGTCGAATTCACCGCGACGCGCGGCCCGGAAACCGACGACGAGCTGTGGCGCTGCGAGCATCCGCCGGTCTACACGCTGGGGCTGGCGGGGAAGCCCGAGCACCTGTTGTACGATATTGGCATACCGATGGTGAAGATAGATCGAGGCGGGCAGATTACTTACCACGGCCCCGGCCAGGTGGTGATTTATCTGCTGCTCGACCTGACGCGGCGCAAGCTCAAGGTGCGCGAACTGGTGGCCGGCATCGAGCAGGCGGTGATCGGTTTGCTGGCCGAGCACGGTATCGGGGCGGCCAGGCTGGACGGTGCGCCGGGCGTTTACGTCGGCGTCGGAAATAAGCCGGCGAAGATTGCCGCACTCGGTTTGCGCGTGCGCAAGGGTTGCTGTTATCACGGCGTCAGCTTGAATGTCGATATGGACTTGTCGCCGTTCTCGGCGATCAACCCCTGCGGCTATGCGGGCATGGCGGTAACGCAGATCAGGGATTTCGGCGTTTCTCTTTCGCCGGAAGACGCGGCCGAGGGGTTGGTAAGGCATTTGGGCAAACGATTGTTAAGGCCGAACGAATGAGCGATAAAGGTGCGGCAAAGCCGGCCGGCCGTAGCGCCGGCATCAAAGAAAGAGGCGCGCTGAAGACGGCGCGCATCCCGATCAAGATCGTACCGGCCGAGCCGTTGCGCAAGCCGGCGTGGATCCGCGTCAAGGCCGGCAACGACGCCGGTCGCTTCGGGGAAATCAAACGTATGCTGCGCGATCAGAAGTTGCATACGGTCTGCGAAGAAGCGGCGTGCCCCAATATCGGCGAGTGCTTCGGGCGCGGAACCGCCACTTTTATGATACTCGGCGACATTTGCACGCGCCGTTGCCCGTTCTGCGATGTCGGGCATGGCAAGCCGCTGCCGCCGGACGCCGACGAACCGGCCAAACTGGCCGATAGCGTGGCCAGGCTCAAGTTGCGCTACGTGGTCATTACCAGCGTCGACCGCGACGATTTGCGCGACGGCGGCGCGCGGCACTTTGCCCGCGTGGTTTCCGCCGTGCGTGTGCGCTCGCCGTCGACGATCATCGAGACACTGGTGCCGGATTTTCGCGGGCGGATGGATTTGGCGGTCGAAATTCTGGGCGAGTCCTTGCCCGACGTTCTCAATCACAACCTGGAAACGGTGCCCCGCCTCTACAAACAGGCGCGGCCGGGGGCCGGTTACGCGCATTCGCTGGCTTTCATGAAGTCCTTCAAGGAGCGCTACCCGCGGATTCCCACCAAGTCTGGGCTGATGGTCGGACTGGGCGAGACCGACGAGGAGATTCTGGACGTTCTCCGCGATTTGCGCGCCAACGGCGTGGAAATGCTGACTATCGGGCAGTATCTTGCGCCATCCGGTCATCATCTGCCGGTATCGCGCTATGTCCATCCCGACACCTTTGCGCTGTTCGAACGCGAAGCGAAGGCGATGGGTTTTACCGGCGCCGCTTGCGGTCCGATGGTGCGCTCCAGCTATTGGGCGGACGAGCAGGCGCACAAGGCGGGAGTCGGCGATGGAGCTTGAACGGCTGTTGCGCGCGCAGGGTTTCGGCAGTCGGCCGGAATGCCGCGCGCTGGTTCGCTCTGGGCGCGTCGCCATCGACGGCGCGACCTGCGACGATCCGTACCGGGAATTCGCGCTGGAGGGTCTGCGCTTTTCCGTCGATGGCGTTGTCTGGCCGTGGCGGAAGTTCGTCTATCTCGCTTTCAACAAGCCACCCAGCTACGAGTGCTCACACAAGCCCAAGCATCATCCGAGCATTTATTCCTTGCTTCCACGGCACTTCGTGACCCGTGGCGTGCAGGCGGTCGGGCGGCTGGACGAGGACACGACAGGTTTGCTGCTGCTCACCGACGACGGGCAGTTCATTCACCAAACCACGTCGCCGAAAAAGAATGTGCCCAAGGTGTACGAGGTGACGGCAAAACATCCGGTGAGCGGTGCGCAGATCGCGGTGTTGCTGGCGGGCGTGCAGTTGAACGACGAGCCGGCGCCGGTCGCCGCCGTTGGCTGCGAACGGGTTTCCGAACGGCTGATACGGCTGACCGTGACCGAAGGGAAATATCATCTGGTCAAACGGATGGTCGCTGCCGCCGGCAACCGCGTCGAGGCGCTACATCGGGTCTCGGTCGGCGGTTTCATCCTGCCGGCGGATTTGCCACAAGCCGGGTGGGATTGGCTGGAGGGGATGTAACCCCGGGAACCGCCGGACGCCAAACTGCCCGTCCGTCCCCAGACCGGACGATCCGCTTTTGCGGTCGCTTGCCGGATGAGCCCCGCACCCATGGATGCCCCGGCGGCAAGTGAAATGGCTAAGTGCCCGTTCCCGCGACCGGGGCTGCCTTGGCGCCTTGCAACGTCTTGAAGAAGTTGCACTTTCGCGATACACTTTTAGGTCGCCTTGTAATAGCGTGAGCCGGCCGCCTGCCGGCTTTTTTGACGTTTGGCGCATCGGCTATCTGTGTGGCGCCTTTGTTTGTGAGGATTCGAGCGTGATGGATTCGGCTGTACCTGAAGGGCAGGGGCTTTACGACCCGACTAACGAGCGCGATGCCTGCGGTGTCGGTTTTGTGGCGCACATCAAGGGCGACAAAAGCCACTCGATCGTCGAGCAGGGTCTGTTGATCCTGAAGAATCTGGATCACCGGGGCGCGGTCGGCGCCGATCCCTTGATGGGCGACGGCGCAGGCATCCTGATCCAGATCCCCGACGCCTGTTTCCGGGAAGATATGGCGAAACTGGGCGTGACGCTGCCGCCGGCTGGCGACTACGGCGTCGGCATGGTCTTCCTGCCGCAGGAATCGGCTTCGCGCCTGGCCTGCCAGGAGGAAATCGAGCGCGCGGTGCGCCTGGAAGGCCAGGTCGTCCTCGGCTGGCGCGACGTTCCGGTCGACCGCGAGTTGCCGATGTCGCCGACCGTGCGTGCGCGCGAGCCGGTGATCCGGCAGATCTTTGTCGGTCGCGGCGCCGACATCATGGTCACCGACGCGCTGGAGCGCAAACTTTACGTCATCCGCCGCCGTGCCGCGAACGCGATTCGCGCGCTCGGGCTGGAACACAGCAAGGAGTTCTACCAGCCGTCGATGTCGGCGCGGACTATCGTCTACAAAGGTTTGCTGCTCGCCGATCAGGTCGGCGAATACTTCACCGACCTCAAGGATCCACGCTGCGTTTCGGCGCTGGCGCTGGTACACCAGCGTTTCTCGACGAACACCTTCCCGACCTGGCAGCTTGCCCATCCCTTCCGCATGATCGCGCACAACGGCGAGATCAACACGCTGCGCGGCAACTACAACTGGATGCGCGCGCGCGAAAAAGGCACTTCCTCGCCGCTGCTCGGCGCCGACCTCGAAAAAATCTGGCCGCTGATCTACCCCAACCAGTCGGACTCGGCGTCGTTCGACAATGCGCTCGAACTGCTGGTGATGGGCGGTTACTCGCTGGCGCACGCGATGATGATGCTGATCCCCGAGGCTTGGGAATCGCACACGCTGATGGACGAAAAGCGCCGCGCTTTCTACGAGTACCATGCCGCGATGATGGAGCCGTGGGACGGCCCGGCGGCGGTGGCGTTTACCGACGGGCGCCAGATCGGCGCGACGCTGGACCGCAACGGCTTGCGGCCGGCGCGCTACCTCGTCACCGACGACAACCTCGTGGTGATGGCCTCGGAATCCGGCGTGTTGCCGATCCCCGACGAAAGGATCGTCAAGAAATGGCGCTTGCAGCCGGGCAAGATGTTCCTGATCGATCTCGATCAGGGGCGCATTATCGACGACCTCGAACTCAAGGAAACGCTGTCGCTGCAAAAGCCTTACAAGGACTGGATCGCCCGCATCAACATCAAGCTCGATGGACTGGAAGCGCCGGCCGATGCCGCTGCGCCCGAGTGTACGGCATCGCTGCTCGACCGCCAGCAGGCGTTCGGCTACAGCCAGGAAGACATCAAGTTCATCATGGAGCCGATGGCCAAAACCGGCGAGGAAGCGACCGGCTCGATGGGCAACGATTCGCCGCTGGCCGTGCTGTCGGAGCGGAACAAGCCGCTGTTCAACTACTTCCGGCAGCTTTTTGCCCAGGTGACCAACCCGCCGATCGACCCGATCCGCGAACAACTCGTCATGTCGCTGGTCTCGTTCATCGGGCCTAAGCCGAACCTGCTCGGCATCAACGAGATCAACCCGCCCTACCGTCTCGAAGTGACGCAACCGGTGTTGAGCTACGCCGACATGGCCAAAATTCGCGGGATTGCCGCCTACACCGGCAACAAGTTCCAGTCGGCCGAACTCGATATCTGCTACCCGCTGGCCTGGGGCAAGGAGGGTGTCGAAGCCCGCCTGGCGTCCTTGTGCGCCGAAGCCGAGGACGCCGTTCAGCGCGGTTGCAGCATTCTGATCGTTTCCGATCGCAAGATGGATCGCGACCATGTCGCCATTCCGGCCTTGCTCGCCACCTCGGGCGTGCATCAGCATCTGGTAGCCAAGGGTCTGCGCACTCGCGCCGGCCTGGTCGTCGAGACCGGCGCGGCACGCGAGACCCATCATTTTGCGGTGCTGGCCGGCTATGGCGCCGAGGCGGTGCACCCCTATCTCGCGCTCGAAACGCTACAGCAACTGGCGGGCAACGATCCCGGGAAGCGCGAAAAGGCAGTCCAGAACTTTGTCAAAGGCGTCGGCAAGGGTTTGCTGAAAGTCATGTCCAAGATGGGCATTTCGACTTACATGTCTTACACCGGAGCGCAGATCTTCGAGATCATCGGCTTGCAGAGGAAGCTGGTGGACAAGTACTTCACCGGCACCACGACGCACGTTGAGGGCATTGGCGTTTTCGAGGTGATGGAAGAAGCGATCCGTTTGCACAAGCAGGCGTTTGGCGACGACCCGGTGCTGGCCGACATGCTTGATGCCGGTGGCGAATACGCCTACCGGGTGCGCGGCGAGGAGCACATGTGGACGCCGGACGCGATCGCCAAGCTCCAGCATTCGACGCGTTCCGGCAAGTACGATACCTACAAGGAATACGCGAAAATCATCAACGACCAGACGCAGCGCCACATGACGCTGCGCGGTCTGTTCGCGGTCAAGCCGGCCGGTGCTGCAGTGCCGCTAGCCGAGGTTGAGCCGGCGAAGGAAATCGTCAAGCGTTTCGCGACCGGCGCGATGTCGCTCGGCTCGATCTCGACGGAAGCGCACAGCACGCTGGCGATCGCCATGAACCGCATCGGCGGCAAGTCGAATACCGGCGAGGGCGGCGAGGACCCGGCGCGCTTCAAGACGCTACAGGGCGGCGAAATGCTGTCCGAGGTCATCGGCAAGGGCCGCATCGAGCGTGACCTGAAGCTTTTGCCGGGCGACAGCCTGCGTTCCGCCATCAAACAGGTCGCCTCCGGTCGCTTCGGCGTTACCGTCGAGTATCTGGTCAATGCCGACCAGATCCAGATCAAGATGGCGCAAGGCGCCAAGCCCGGCGAGGGCGGTCAGTTGCCGGGACACAAGGTGTCCGAATACATTGGCTTCCTGCGCCATTCGGTGCCCGGCGTCGGCCTTATCTCGCCGCCGCCGCACCACGACATCTACTCGATCGAGGATCTGGCGCAACTGATTCACGACCTCAAGAACGCCAATCCCAAAGCGTCGATCAGCGTCAAGCTGGTTTCCGAAATTGGCGTCGGCACGGTGGTGGCCGGCGTCACCAAGGCCAAGGCCGACCATCTGGTGATTTCCGGCCACGATGGCGGCACCGGCGCCAGCCCGCAGTCGTCGATCAAGCATGCCGGTTCGCCGTGGGAACTGGGCCTGGCCGAAACGCAACAGACGCTGGTGCTCAACGGGTTGCGCGGGCGCGTCCGGGTGCAAGTCGATGGACAGATGAAAACCGGGCGTGATGTGCTGATCGGTGCGCTGCTCGGTGCCGACGAGTTCGGGTTCGCCACCGCGCCTTTGGTCGTCGAAGGCTGCGTGATGATGCGCAAGTGCCACCTCAATACCTGTCCGGTCGGCGTCGCCACGCAAGATCCGGCGTTGCGGCGCAAATTTTCCGGGCAGCCGGAACACGTCGTCAACTACTTCTTCTTCGTCGCCGAAGAATTGCGCGAGCTGATGGCGCAAATGGGAATCCGCAAGTTCGACGATCTGATCGGCCGCGCCGACCTGCTCGACATGCAGCAGGGGATCACCCACTGGAAAGCGCAAGGGCTGGATTACAGCCGCATCTTTTATCGCCCGGAGCTGGCGAAGACCACCCCGGTGCTCCACTGCGAAACCCAGGATCACGGTCTCGTCAAGGCGCTCGACAACCGCCTCATCGAGCTGGCCCAGCCGGCGCTCGAACGCGGCGAGAAGGTAAACATCGAACTGCCGGTGCGCAACATCAACCGCACGGTCGGCGCCATGCTCTCCGGGCGCGTTGCGGAGAAATACGGTCACGCCGGTCTGCCGGACGACACCATCCATATCCGGCTCAACGGAACGGCGGGCCAGAGCTTCGGCGCACTGCTGGCGCGTGGCGTGACGATCGATCTGGT